>DAIMDR010000132.1:0-5675 GCA_036725705.1 Syntrophomonadaceae bacterium
TATCATGACCACTTAACTGGTTTGCCTAATCTGCGCTGTTTTAATGAGCAGCTTAATCATTCCATTAATATGGCCAACCGTACGGAAAAAATATTTTCCATCATGTTTTTGGATCTGGACGGTTTTAAAATGATTAATGATACCATGGGGCATAGCATCGGAGACGAGTTATTGATAAAAGTAGCTCAAAGATTGGTTAATACGCTGCGTAAAACTGATATTGTGGCCAGAATTGGCGGAGACGAATTTGTGGTCATGATTGAAAACATAAAAAATGAAAACGAAATTAAAATTGTGGCAGAAAAAATCCGGGAGTGTTTCATGCGGCCATTTGTACTGGACGAACGGGAATTCATTGTTACTAGCAGCATAGGTATTGCATTGTTTCCCAATGATGGAGAAACTGCAGAAAAACTAATCGCAAATGCGGATATTACCATGTACAGGGCCAAACAAAGGGGTAAGAACCAATATGTATTCTGTACTCCGGGAATGAAAACCAAAGCATCCAGAACTATGAAACTGACCAGCGACCTGTACCGGGCATTGGAAAAAAATGAATTTGAACTGTATTATCAGCCGCAGGTGAGCTGTACTACCAATGAAATAGTTGGCCTGGAAGCACTGATACGATGGAATCATCCTGAACTGGGCATGGTCTATCCAGGAGAATTCATTTCTTTAGCTGAGCAAAACGGGTTGATTATATCTATGGGAGAATGGGTAATGCGAACTGCATGCAGGCAAAACAAGGCGTGGCAGGATGCGGGATATGACCCCATCCGTGTAGGAGTAAATATTTCCGTACAGCAATTGCAAAATGGGGATATCGTTAAGCAAGTAGAAGATATTCTAAGGGAAACCGGCTTGAAACCACAATATCTGGAACTGGAAATCACCGAAAGTATTGCTATGAGTCACAAACGATATTTAGAAACAATTAATGCTCTAAAAGACCTGGGCATAAAAATTGCTATTGATGATTTTGGTACCCAATATTCTTCTTTGAATTATTTAAAACAATTATCTGTAGATCGAATCAAAATTGCCATGCCATTTATTCAGGGAATATCAGAAAACCCAAAGGATGAAGCCATTACCAAAACCATTATAATATTAGCCAAAAGCATGGAAATGGATGTAATTGCCGAGGGAGTTGAGACCAGAATCCAGCTGGAATTCCTGATCCAGGAAAGTTGTGACGAAATTCAGGGCTACTACTTCTTCAAACCTATGTCATCAAATGAACTGGAAAAACTATTAAAGACAGGGGCAGCACAGGGGTAACAATTTAAAATAGCACACCCTGATCCAATAGCCTCGGAAACCAAAATTGGGACGAGGGACCTCGTCCCTCGTCCGTGTCCATCTTATTCGGTGTACATAGACTCAATAATATCTGCATATTTCTCGTTGATGGCTTTGCGTTTGATCTTCATGGTGGCAGTCAGTTCACCGGTTTCCTGGGAGAATTCATTGGGCAGGACGGTAAATTTCTTGACCTGCTCCACCTGACCCAGATCCTTGGTGCGGTTGTCGATTATATCACGGTAGAAAGCGATAACCTCAGGTTTTTGTACCAATTCCTCCCGGCTGGCATAGCTGATGTCCTTGGATTTTGCCCAGCCTTCCAGTGCTTCGAAGCTCGGAGAGATCAGGGCGGATACATATTTGCGGCCATCGCCGATAGTAGCCACGTTATCGATATAGAAGTCTTCCTTGAGCAGGGTTTCAATATGCTGGGGTGCAATATACTTACCACCGGAGGTCTTCATCATATCTTTAATCCGGTCGGTGATGCTCAGATAGCCTTCCTCGTCAATATAACCTACATCGCCGGTTTTCATATAACCGTCTTCGGTGAGGGACGCTTTGGTCAGTTCCGGATCCTTATAATAGCCTATCATCATGGAAGGGCCTTTGGCCAGGATTTCGCCTTCTTCAGAGAATTTCACATTCATGAGCGGGACGACCGGTCCACAGGTGCCGAACTTATTGTGTTCTGAGTTGGCAACTGTGATAACAAAGCACTCGGTCATGCCATAGCCTTGCAGCAGCAGCACGCCGGCATTGAAGAAGAACTCGGCGATTTCAGCGGAGAAGGCCGCCCCGCCGCAGTTAAATATCTTGTTGCGTCCGCCGAAAATATTGCGGATATTTTTCAGAACCTTTTCATCGGCTACCGCATACTGTTGCTGCAATTCCTCCGGGATGGGCTTGCCCTCTTTTTTCAGGGTTTCGTACTGGCCGCCGATGGCCAGCGCCCATTTAAATCCCTGCTGCTGCTCGGGAGGTGCCTGGCTAATGCCATGCTGGACAGTGGCATAGATCTTCTCCCACATGCGGGGCACACTGCACATATAATGAGGCCTTGACTCCAGCAGGAATTGATTGATGGCCTTGGTATCGTGGCAGTAATCCACCTGGCCGTTGCCACAGAGGATAAAGTAGCTCCAGGCCCGTTCAAAAACATGAGATAGGGGCAGGAAAGCCAGATTTACATCTGTTTCTACGATGGGGATATGATAACCGGTGCCGAATAACATGGCAAACCAGCCTTTATGGGTCAGCATGACTGCTTTGGGCGTACCGGTGGTGCCGGAGGTGTAGATAAGAGTGGATAGATCTTCTGAATCCAATCTGGCGACACGTTCTTCCAGTTCGGCTTCCTGGCCAGCCTTACGTCCCATTTCGAGGAAATCATCAAAATACATGACTTCCGGACGTTTCTCGATAACCGCGATCTTATCGAAAACGATGATTTTTTCCAGGGTGGGGCATTCTGCACCCAGCAGGGAAAGGGCCTTGTCATACTGATCCTGGTTGCCAACAAACAAAATGCGGATCTCGGCGTGATTGACGATATATTTCAGCTCTGCGGCGGAATTCGTGGCATAAACCGGAACCGAGGCGGCCCTTACCGTAAAAGAAGCATAATCGGCAACCGCCCATTCCACACGGTTATTGGCAAAGATACCCACGAATTCGCCTTCTCTGACTCCGAAATCGAGGAGGCCTTTGGCGGTGGTATCGATCAGATCTCCGAATTCCTTCCAGGTATAAGCGATCCATTCTCCGTATGGTTTATGACGGACAGCGATTTTGGTGTCGCCATATTTGGCCACACGGCTGCGGATCATTAAAGCCAGATGCTTTTCCCGAGCCAGAAAATCTTCAAATTCTTTTTCATAATCAGGCTTTGCTCCATTCATTCAATCAAATCCTTTCTTGATAAGTTGCTACAATATTGTGCCACGTTATGTGATATTTGATGAATTTCTATTCCAAAACTCCCCCCTTTGTTTAAGCGTAATTATTCAATACCAACTGAGCTAAGATAAGTCATCAAGACATTTAAAAACAAATCGGCTTGTTCCTTAAATGAAACCGAATCAGGGAAAGCCAGCCGATGAAAGATCAGGCCATTAAAAAAAATCGTGAACATAAAACCGAATTCAGTAGGAAGACCGGTCCACTCAGCAACACCATTGCCGTAGTAATGATCGGCTTCATTCATGATGTCAAAACCGCCATCTTTCCCATGCTGGCGATAATAATCAATAGTCAGAAGCAGGATGTCCTGAAACCATTGTTCATTTTCCATTATATAGTCACTAAATGCTTTAATTCGCTCTTCCAACGGAGTGTCTGCAGTGATTTTGTCGACTGCCCCGGATATATCTCTGCGGCTGGCCAGCTGCATCATACTCTCAAGAATGGATTTTTTAGTGGGAAAGTAATGGTATAGGGAGCCCGTAGAAACCCCCAGTGATTTAGCAATTTCACGCATAGTGACGTCGTTGTACCCGCGTTGGGCAAAGTCATCGAAATATTTCTGCAGCAGTTCGTTCCTATAGGCATCGTGATCAACGATTTTCGGCATGGTGAACCTCCTGTTATGTAAATGGACAAATATTTTATATCGAACGGTCGATATAAAATAATCTAATTAATATCTATCATTACATATTGTATTTGTCAATTAAAATCTGTAATCTGCATAACCTGCAATTACTTTAAGCAAAAAGTATTTATTAAACATTGCCGGATTTGAAAAAACCTAATGATTGACTCGATACGTCCGAGCCTGGACCTTAAGTTTTAAACCATATGTCTTCCCGGCCGGGTACTGTTTTATTGCGGATAAAAAACATGCTTTGGTTAAAAATATACCCACAAGTATTATTTAACTGGAGTACTTTTATGCGCAAAATTCCCCGCCGGGGTGAGCAAACTCAGCTGGAAGGCGGCCATGATACCAAGGGTATACCGGATCTTCCGCTTCCTCAGAATTACGATGAAAAAATGCTGATGCTGCACCCTTATATAGAGAAAAACCACGACCTGATTGCCCGGCCTTTCTATCTGGACAGCGAGATGAAGCTACAGGCCTGTGCCTTTTATTTTAATGCGGTTGTTGATGATAAAAGGTTAAATGAACATGTATTGCAGCCTTTGATGATGCACAGCGGAGGCTGGGAATCAGGTGACTATAATAATACTGACCGGGTGGATCTTATAATACGCACCTCCATTAGTGTGGGGCAATTACGCAAAACCGACAGTTTTGCAGTAATGGTACACAGTTTATTTGACGGCATGCTGGTTTTGATTTTCGATCACATACAGGAAGCGGTTATAATCGATATTCATGGCGGTAAATTTCGTTCTATTGAAGAACCCCCTTCCGAAAAAGCCATACGCGGCCCCCGCGAAGGTTTTATTGAAAACCTGGATATCAATATTTCCATGATCAGACGCCACCTGCGTACTCCCCGCCTGGTGATAAAAAAAACTATAGTTGGCAAGCGTACCCGTACCCCGGTAGCAGTTTTATATATTGATGATATAGTTGACCATGGTTTATTGGATCAGCTTAATGAAAGGCTAAACCGTATAGATATAGACGGGGTATTAAATAGCGCCAGTCTTATTCAAAACATAGAGGATAAGCCTTATTCTCCTTTTCCACAGATATGGGTCAGTGAGCGCCCTGATAAAACCATCGCTGAACTACTGGAAGGTCGCATAATTGTGATGATTGACAGCACCCCCACCGCCATTTTCCTTCCAAGTCTCTTTGTCGAGTTTCTCCAGGCTTCGGAGGATTACCTGGAGCGAACCTTTGTTGGTTCCTTTATCAGGTCTGCTCGCTTTCTGGCCTTTTTTGTTGCCATTTCATTACCGGCTCTTTATATTGCCCTGATTAGTTTTACCCCGGAACTGCTGCCGGTGAATTTGGTTGTCAGCCTGGCCCAGGCCCGCAGGGAGGTTCCCTTCCCGGTTTTGGTTGAAGCCCTGATTCAGGAATTTATCATTCAAATGGTAATCGAATCCGGCCTGCGTTTACCCGGTCCGATAGGGCAGACTGCAGGGGTAGTGGCAGGTATTATCCTGGGTCAGGCAGCTATATCCGCTAAACTGGGCAGCCCGGCCATAATAATTGTTATTGCTATTACTACCCTCTGCACCTTTGCCCTGCCTGCTGGCCCTCTGGTGCAGGCTACCCGTATTCTGCGGCTGCCCATGATATTTATTACCGCCAGTTTCGGACTATTTGGTTTTTCCCTGGGCTGGTTATTAATGCTTACTCACCTTTGCAGCCTGGAAAGTCTGGGAGTTCCTTATTTTGCTCCTTTTGCCCCCATGCGTTTTGCAGATTTAAAAGATAGTTT
>DAIMDR010000133.1:0-5662 GCA_036725705.1 Syntrophomonadaceae bacterium
GTCCAGGTAGCTTACAACGGACCCCAACCTGTGGCCGTGTGGTACTTAAACGATAAAGGCGACCTGGAAAAAGTAAACTGCACCTTCAAAGACGGTAAAGTCAGCTTCGACCTTGACCACCTCTCCCTGTATGTAGTGGGTCAGGATACTAAGGAAGCTGCTCAGGAAAAACCCATCACCAACGTTCAGGAACCCGGCTGGGAAAACCCCTTCAGCGACGTTCTCCCCGGCGCCTGGTACTATGACGCGGTGAGCTTCATCGCCGCAAAGGGCATCACTAGCGGCACAACGGCCACCACCTTCAGCCCCGATGCTACCTTAACCAGAGGACAGTTTATTACCCTATTAATGCGGGCTTACGACATTAAGCCTAATACTAATAATAACGATAACTTTAGCGATGCAGGCAACACTTACTACACCGAATACTTGGCAACTGCCAAACAGCTGGGCTTAACGAAAGGGATCGGGGATAATAAATTTGCTCCCGAACAAGCTGTTACGCGACAAGAGATGTTCACCCTGCTCTATAACGCACTTAAGTCGCTTGACAAGCTGCCCACTGGCAACAGCGGCAAGACCCTCGCGGACTTTACGGACGGTGCCAATGTGGCGAGCTGGGCAGGCGAAGCCATGGGCACACTGGTGAAATCCGGCACCATTTCCGGCAGCAGCGCCAAACTAACCCCTGATGCTACTACTACCAGAGCCGAAATGACCCAGGTGTTATATAATTTATTAGCTAAATAAAAAAACTAATCGGGGGCGTCAATGCCCCCGAAGTTCTTAGTGTTATTAGGTTTTTAAATCATTAGCCTTTGGTTAGTTGATGCTGATATGTTTTTCTGTTGCGAAAGGTCTGCTTGAACCTAAAGAAAAACTGATGCAAATCAAAGGCAATATAACTCGTTCCCGCTGTGCCCATGTGTTGCTGTGCCCAGATGACCCGGGTGCTGTATAACCTGATGGGGAGATAATGAGCACAATTTCATAGTCGTAGTCTTTACAATCTCGGTATAGCGTAGTAAAATTATCATACAATTGTTCTACAATATTACTACTATAATAGGGGAGTGAGCAATATGCAGATACGACCTTCCGCAGCAATCCGCAAGAACTACAATGAAATTTCTGAACTCTGCAAACGTACAGGAGAACCGGTTTATCTGACCAAAAACGGCAGCGGTGATCTTGTTGTAATGGACATAGAGGCCTTTGCCCGGCGTGAAAGTATGCTGAAACTCAAAGAGAAGCTGATGCAATCAGAAATAGACATTCAAAAAGAGCGTACCTATTCCGAAGATGAAACAGTATCTGCCATGCGTAAGGTTGTTGCGGAGGCTTACAATGCCGAAAAAAAATAAGCCTTATACAGTAAAAATCACGGAAACTGCCTGGGAAATGCTTGTTTCTCATGCACGTTTTCTTGCGAATGTGAGCGTACCGGCCGCCGACAGGCTGATAGATACCTTTACTGAATTAACAGATAGCCTTGCCGTAATGCCAGAGCGCAACCCATGGCTGGAACATGACGCCATTCCTTTTTAAAAATACCGCAAGCTACTGTTTGACAAGCACTATATGGTTCTTTATCAGTTACAGGAAAATACTATCTATGTAACAGCCGTTATTGATTGCCGGCAGGATTACAGTTGGCTACTGTAAAAAAGTAACATTAGCTCATACTACAAATTCAAACATCACTGTACAATTCCAATCATGGCGTTTTGCTATTCCTGCATAAATAGTTAAGGTTTTTCCAAGATGCTCAATAAAAAACAGGTCACAACTTTACTTACTAAAAAGTCGTGACCTGTTTATAGCTTATTTCTTATTATGCATATAGTGATTCAATATCCGCAGCAAAATTGGTTATAATTACCCGCTGTTTGGCTTTGGAGGTTGGGGTCAGTTCATCATATTTCTGCAGGAATTTCCGGTGGGGAATTTTGAATCTTTTAATCTGCTCAAAATCAGCTAATTCCTGATTGGCCTTATCAACCGTCTCCGCTACAATCTGCCGGACAAATTCAGCTTCAGCCAGTTCCGGACCTACTTCTACACAGGTATTCATACCGTTAACCAATTCATAGTGTAGTTTTTCTTTATCATAGGGAATGCCTTTGGCGTCTGCGATTTTAGCCATTTCATCCCAGTTGGGACAAATTAACGCAGTGATATACTTCTTACCATCACCAATAATCAGCACCTGGTCAATAAGGATATTACGCATCAGCAACGCTTCCGCCCTGGCAGGGGCAACGTTTTTACCCGTATCCATAACAATGATGGCTTTTTTTCTGTCTACCACATGGAAAATCCCGTTTTCGTCAAACTCTACGATATCTCCGGTCCGGAAGAAACCGTCCTCAGTAAAGCAGGTCTGGTTTGATTCCGGATCATTGTAATACTCGGTTATGATTCCGGCACCTTTCAAAAGCAGTTCTCCATCCTCATCCTGACGCCATTCAATACCGGGTGCTACCGGTGCATTCCAGCTTACCTTGACATGGGTTCCGCGTCCCACCCCCACCCCGCAAAGGGTTTCGGTCAGTCCGTACCCATTGGAAACAAAGATTCCCATACCGAGGAAAGGTTTGTGCAGTTCCGGCAGAATAGCAGCTCCACCTGAAGCGAAGCAGCGCAGGCGTCCACCCATAACGGCATGTACTTTATCGAAAACTGCAGCTTTGGCTTTTATATATTCTTCACGGATATCGCCGTTCAATACCTCCAGATAATCCAGACTCATATCAAAGGTTCCATCTTCACCTATACGGGCATCAATTGAACGCCCGGCAACATCCATAGCCCAATCCCAGGCTGCAGCACCTTCCGGAGTAGCACCGAATACCTGACGCAGTCCTTTTAAAATACGATCCATCATTCTGGGTACCATGACCATGAAGGTAGGCTTAATCTCCTGCATATCCTGAATAACAAAAGCCGGTCCGCGTCCCCAGGCCAGGCAGGCCCCTACAGCCATAATGCAGAACATGCCGTAGGTGCGTTCCATAATATGAGCCATGGGCATTACTGATAAATAAACATCGGTAGTCTCCACTCCAATCTCGCCCATCATCTGGTTTCTCAGGCACCTCCAGATGCCATCCGTTACCACTCTATGACTTAAACGGGCCGCTTTAAGTTTACCGGTAGTACCGGAAGTATAAACAGTGGTGGCAGCATCCTCGGGAGTTATGGTAGCTGTACGGTTTGCCACTATGTCCGGCTGTTGCTCCAGCAGTTTTCTTCCCGCCTCCCGAATTTCATTCAGAGTAAACAAATCCAGGCCGTTACCGGCTTCCAGTTCATGAAGGACAATTATGCCTTTCAGGGTAGGCAGTTCATCGCGGAAAGAAGTAATCATATCAGCCAGGGCTTTATTGCCGGCAAAAACATAGTTAACCTGGGAATGGTTAATGATAAATGATACATCGTCCTTACCCAGGCTGGGAAAAATTGTGGTGGTACATCCTCCCGCCAATTCTATTCCCATATCTGACCAGCCCCATTCCGGGCAATTGGTTGACATAATAACCAGATTGTCTCCTTTTTGAACGCCAAGCCCAATTAACCCCGCGGCAATTTCTTCTGCCAAAGCTGCAAATTCTTTATAAGTCAGGGTTACCCACTGATCATCCTTCCAATAAATATGAGCCGGACGGTCGCCATGGAATTTAACCGGAGTGTAAAACATCTGTGGTACGGTATGCACATTTTCATTCCATAAATCTATCCACTGGATTCTGAAATCGGTATCAGGAACCATTTTAAGCCCCATATCTTATTACCTCCTGTATAGATTAATTTGTAAAGCGGTTTTAAATCGGCCAAATAAAAAATTCTCATCTTAATTAGCAATCGCCAGCGTCTTTTACTACACCTCCCAAGTTTTACTCTCACTTATATGATTTTAATGCAATATTCGAAATTTTTCGACTGGATAGTGCTGGCAAATGGTGCAACTGGAAGGTTATACGCACTATGTGGTCTGGCGTATTTTCATAGCAATTTCCGTAATCAATAAAATTATCAGGAGGATAAAGACATGCTAACCATAGAAGTTTTCTTCAGCGTGGGCTATATGCTGTTGAGAATTATTGGGGCTTAATAAAGTGTAATATTTGCCGTGCTTAGTTTTTCAATCCACAGTATTTTTAGTAACTCCAGATCATCAGAATAATCAGTTTTGGATTCATCACGGTCATATTCAATTTGTTCCAGAATTTTTATCTCAAATTCATCTGCACCTTTTGCCTGCCAATCCTTTTGCAGCTCTTTATTGACATGCGCACCGGCCATCAACTTAAATTTAGTACTGTTGATTCGGACCTTTAAATTCGTTGTGGTTTCCAGAAAATACCTTTCTTTGCTTTTGTTTATAACCGCAAATATACCCATATCCGGTTTCATCATCTTATATTGAGCTTGCAGTTCTTTCTTTTTTTCATTGGACATGTTCATATGGAGCTCCTTCCTCAATGCGTATTAAAGGAACCGTCTGAGACTGCTAAAAAAGAATTTATAAATGTCATCCTGAGGAGCTGTAATCGACGATGTATCTCTTTTAGAAATCGTTAAGTATTCGGCCAACCAGATGCTTCGCTAGTCGCTCAGCATGACACATTTAGGAAGACTCTTCTTTGCAAATCTGTAATGTTTCACAATTAGCCAACCAGATGCTTCGCTAGTCGCTCAGCATGACGCTCAAAATACCCTATTTCAGTGGTTTTGGAAAGTTGCCGCCCTCTATTTATCGATATACAGCTCGGCTTTTTCGCCAACTTTTAACGGGATATCCTCTGGCAGGCGTATTTTTATTTTTACGCTGTCCTTGTTTTTATTGGCGGCGGTTTGCATATCTTTGGGGGTATACTGGGCTTTCATGTCAATAAAGCTTACTGTACCCCGATATTCTTCTTCTCCTCTTTTGATAACTACTTTCTGTCCATAGTCAATCAGGTGTAAATAATCTTCGGGAAGCCAGGCTACTAAATATTTATCCGCAGCTGAGGCGATATCCATCAGATTATAACCGGGAGAGACCATATTTCCGGGTAGATAGTTTTTACTTATAACCGTACCGCTGCTGATTGCCACTATTTTATATTTGCCCAGATTATCTTTTATCTGACGAATCTGGCTTTCCGTCTGTTTAATATCTGCCTGGGCCGCAGTTATCTTTTCCTTATCTATACCTTTTTCCAACAGGGATAATCTTTGCCGGGCATTATCCAGTTGCATCTGTTTAACCGTAACATCAATTACTGCCAAATCCAGCTGATACTTGGCTTCATCGCGGGCTGATTGGGATGTCCCGCCGGCTTCAAACAGGTTTTGGGTTCGGTCGTAGGCCTTTTGCGCCCGTTCATGAAGTATTTGTGAACTTTCCAGGGCCTGTTGCGCCAAAGTTACATTATTCTGTGCCTGTTTAATTTCTTCCGGGTCAAAGCCTTTTTGCAGTTCAGACCAAGCCGCCTGTTTTTTAGTCAGCATGGTCTCCATCTGTTCCAGTGAATATTGGGCATCCCGATTATCAATTTCGGCAATAAGCTCTCCGGTCTTTATTTCCTGTCCCAGTTCTACCGGCATTACCGTTATTTTTCCGGCTACCTCGCTATAATGGGAATAGATTTGGGTTTCAACCACCCCATCCAGA
>DAIMDR010000134.1:0-5573 GCA_036725705.1 Syntrophomonadaceae bacterium
GGACGGTTCTCCTGGTTACCCCCAGGTAATGACCGAGGAAAGGTGAGGTTTCATGATTGAAAAAGACATTTTGGAAAAAGTGCTGAATCGGGCCCTGGAAAAGGGCGGGGATTTTGCGGAAATATATGTGGAAGAAAAAATCAACAACAGTATTTTCTGTGAAAATAACATGGTGGAGAAAGTTAATACCGGCCGTGAAAAAGGGGCTGGGATTCGCGTAGTGAACAACGGCAATACCGCCTATGTATATACAAATGATTTATCCGAAGACGGTTTGTTAAAAGCAGCCTCGACAGTAAGCCGGGCTGAACGGGCAGGCGTAACCAGGGGGACGGTTCTCCTGGTTGGCTCCAGTTGCCCTGATAATGGAATAACCAGGAGAACCGTCCCCCTGGTTACACCGATAGATGACAAGGTAAAGGCAGTTCTGGATGCCAATAAGGCTGCCCGGGAGGTAAGCGGGGAGATTAAACAGGTTACGGTGAGCGTAGCAGATAGTTTTAAAAAGGTTTTGACAGCCAATAGTGAGGGTGAGTTGGCAGAAGACGAAAGGGTAAGGGTTCGTTTGGCAGTTAATGCGGTTGCAGCCCGGCAGAATATAATACAAACCGGTTATGAATCTGCAGGGGGTATGACCGGTTGGGAGTTGTTTGATCAGGTTAACCCCGAGGATCTGGCGGTAAAGGCAGCCGGCCTGGCCGTGAAAATGTTGGATGCCCGTCCGGCACCGGCCGGCAGTATGCCGGTGGTAATGTCAGCCCAGGCTGGAGGGACCATGGTTCATGAGGCTTGTGGACATGGATTGGAAGCTGATCTGGTACAAAAAGGTCTGTCGGTTTATAAGGGCAAAATGGGTGAGATGGTGGCTTCAAAAGGAGTCACCGTAATTGATGATGCTACTCTGCCCGGAAAATTTGGCAGTTATCGTTTTGATGATGAAGGTGTAGCCGGACAAAGAACGGTATTAATTGATAATGGTCAACTGGTTGGCTATATGTATGACCGGATAACTGCTGCCCGGGATGGTGCATCCTCTACCGGCAACGGCCGTCGCGAGTCTTATCAGCATAAACCAATTCCACGGATGAGCAATACGGTTATTGCACCGGGAACTGATGACCCGGATGAGATTATTAAGTCAACAGAGCAGGGACTGCTGGTAAAAAGAATGGGTGGCGGACAGGTAAATACTACTAATGGAGATTTTGTTTTTGAGGTACAGGAAGGGTATGTTATTGAAGCCGGTGAAGTTAAGTATGCGGTGCGCGGGGCTACCCTGATCGGCAACGGCCCGGAAGCCCTGACGAATATTGATCGGGTGGGCAGTGACCATGGTTTTGCCATTGGCACCTGTGGCAAGGATGGGCAGGGTGTACCGGTGGCAGATGCTCAGCCAACCATAAGAATAAAACGTCTGACTGTTGGAGGCACCAGCGTTGCCGGACCAACCATAAAGAGGATTCGCAGGAGGTAGTAGTTTTGTATCAGGATTATTATGCCCTTGATACTGATATGGCAGGCAGATTACTGGATATTGCCCGCCGGAAAAAGGTTGATGCTGAAGTATTTGTTATGCGCAGCCGGGAGCTCAGTATTGAAGTTATTAATGGACAGGTGGATACATTTATTGAAGCTGAAGCCAGTGGTCTGGGTATCAGAGTAATAAATGCCGGCCGTTTGGGTTTTGCCTATAGCAGTGATTTCAGCGCACCGGCTTTGCAGAAGTTATTGGATGATGCCATTACCATGGCAAAATATACTACCCAAAGTGAGCATAACCGTTTGCCGCAAAGCGGTCAGGTTTATGCCCCATTGGAAATATTCGATAATAATATTTCCCGCATCAGCGTAGAGGACAAAATTGAATTGGCTCGTCATATGGAGCGTAATGCCCGTGCTTATGACCCGCGGGTTACGGTAATTGAAAGAGCCGGATATGAAGATGGTGAAGTTTCGCAACTTATTATGAATACCCGGGGAATAAATGCTTTTGCCCGCGGGAATTACTGCGGCAGTTATGTATTTGTGGTTGCTGAGCAGGAAGGTGATGCCCAGACCGGCTTTTCAGTGTCGTTAAAGAAAAAATATGCAGATTTGCAACCGGAAGCAGTTGCGATTGAAGCTGCCAGTAAGGCAGTACGCAGTTTAAAGGCATTTATGATTCCTTCGGGAAGAATTCCCTGCTTGCTGGACCCTTATGTAATGACCCGTTTTTTGGGGATTATAGCCCGGATGGTAGATGCGGAAGCAGTACAAAAGGGGAAGTCGCTGTTCGCTGGAGCTGTGGGGCAACAGGTAGCAGCAGCCAGTCTTAATCTGGTGGATGATGGACTTTATGCTGACGGCATTGCCAGTTTCCCGTTTGATGATGAGGGAGTAGCATCACAAACTACCAGCTTGATTGAACAGGGTCAATTTATGGGTTACCTTTATGATACTTATACAGCCAGTTGTGATGGAGCTGTTTCAACGGGCAACGGACAAAGAGGCTCTTTTCGGGGTCTTCCCTCAGTTGGGACTACTAATTTCATGCTGCTGCCGGGGGAGCATAGCAGGCAGGAGTTATGCTCCGATATTGATTATGGTTTCTATATTACTGAAGTTATGGGTATGCACACGGCCAATCCTATTTCCGGAGATTTTTCAGTGGGGGCAGCCGGTTTTGTAATCAGGCAGGGACAGGAGGCCGAGCCGGTTAGAGGGGTCACTATAGCCGGCAATATTATTGACCTGCTGAAGGATATAGAGGCTATTGGCAATGATTTGAGATTTTTTGGCGCTAAGGCGGCTCCTACGGTAAGAATCAGGAACTTGAGTATCGGTGGTGAATAATACCGGCTGAAAAAGAAATTAAGTGGAGGAGATAGTATGCCGCAAAAGGCAGAATCAAACAAAGTTTTTACGGTAGTTGGGCAAAATAAAAACCGTCCTGCTGTTCTGGTGATTAACGGACCCAATCTGAACTTACTGGAGGAGAGGGAACCGGATGTTTATGGCAGGCAAACTCTGGAGGAGATAAATAATGACCTGCAAAAGTATGCCCATAGCCGGGGGGTAAGTATTGATTTTTTCCAATCCAACCACGAGGGTGAATTGGTAGATCAGGTGCAGCAGAGTCGGGGGAAATATGAAGCATTAATTGTTAATGCCGGAGCTTTGTCTCATTATAGTATTGCGTTGCTGGATGCGTTGAAAATGACTGATGTTCCTATTATCGAAGTGCATTTATCCAATATTTATCGCCGTGAGGATTTTCGTCACCAATCACTTGTTTCCACCGTAGCAATCGGGGGGATTTTTGGCCTCGGAGCCCGTGGATACTTTCTGGCATTGGAAGCTGCCATACAGATAATTGCTGAGGGCAAGTAAACAGAGGAGACTAAAAGAGTGGGATATCGGGGGAAGGCTGAATAATGGAGGTAAGATAATTTGGAGATAGCAGTTGACAGGCTGCAGCGAATTCAAAAGCTGAGGTTGTTGATGCAGCAAAATGATATAGATGCTTTTATAATAGTCAAGGCGGAAAATATTTTTTATCTGTCCGGTTTTACCAGTGGTGAAGATGCCATATTGCTGGTAAGCGGGGCTGATAAATATATTCTGACTGATGCCCGTTATAACGAACAGTTAAGGCAGGAAGCGCCTGATTGGCATTTGCTGCAGGGGAAGCCCGGTTCCCTGGATGAATTGGCAAAAATTAGCCGCGATTATCCGCGGATTGGAATCGAAGATAGTATAATTTATCACCAGTTTTGTGAGTTGGAAAAGCTGTTACCCGTTAAGCTGATGGCTTTGTCCGGGTTGGTAGAGAATCTGCGTATTATAAAAGATGAAACTGAACTGGAATTGTTGCGTAAAGGCGCAAGTATAAGCGATACTGTATTCAGCAGATTATTGGATTTTATAAAACCGGGAATAACCGAAATAGAAGTGGCCAATTTTGCAGCCAATGCTTTGCGTGAAGGCGGATGTCAGAAAGAAGCGTTTGATACCATTGCCGTTTCGGGTGAAAATGCGGCCCTGCCCCATGGTAAACCAGGTAAAAGAAGGTTGAGTGAAGGAGATATGCTCACCCTGGATTTTGGCGGCATTTATGAAGGCTATTGTGCAGATATGACCCGTACCGTAGTGATTAAATCAGTAAGTCCGAGGTTAAGCAGTCTTTATGATGAGGTACTTTCTGCCCAGATGGCAGGAGTAGCAGCTGTAAAACCGGGAGTTAAACCGGTGGAAGTCGATAAGGTTGTCAGGGAGCGTCTGGCCAGGGCCGGATTGGATAAATATTTTGTACATGGTACCGGTCACGGATTGGGACTGGAGGTTCATGAAAAACCAGCTGTTTCACCGCGTGGAACCGGTTTTCTGGAAGAGAATATGGTGATTACTATTGAACCGGGAATTTATATTCCCGGCTGGGGAGGAATACGGATAGAGGATAGCGTAATTGTAAAGAGTGGAGAATGTGAAATCATTACTTGCTCGGATAAAAACCTAATCTTAATTTGATGGAGGGATTATTTCAGGATGATATCGGTAAATGATTTTCGTACCGGAGCAACAATTGAAATGGATGGCAGCGCCTATCAGGTAATGGAATTCCAACATGTAAAACCGGGGAAAGGAGCCGCTTTTGTTCGTGCCAAACTAAAAAATGTTCAAACTGGTGCTACGGTTGAGAAAACCTTCCGAGGCGGGGAAAAAGTTCCCAAAGCTCATTTGGATCGCCGTGAGATGCAGTATCTATATAATGACGGTGAAGGTTATGTATTTATGGATAATGAAAATTATGAACAGACCACCCTAACCTCCAACCAGATTGGTGATGGGGTTAAATGGCTGCTGGAAAATATGAATATTGCCGTTTTGCTGTTTAAAGAAAATATTATCGGTGTAGATTTGCCGAATTTTGTGGAGTTAAAAGTAGTTGATACAGAGCCGGGAGTAAAAGGCGATACAGCAACCGGAGCCACCAAAAAGGCTACGCTGGAAACGGGAGCAGCAGTCAATGTACCATTATTTATAAATACCGGTGATGTACTGCGCATTGATACCCGTACCGGAGAATATATGGAACGGGCGTAGCTTTCGTGAAGGCTGAAAAAAACATGAGCAACAGGCAACAGAACCGTCCGAGATTACTGAAAAAGTAACATAAATGTCATCCTGAGGAGCTGCAGGCGACGAAGGATCTCTTTTAAGGCCGTAATATTGGGATTATGCCAAAGAGATTCTTCACTATCGTTCAGAATGACATGCAAAAGAGGACTTCTTAAGTGATCCCGAACCGTCCGAGATTACTGAAAAAGTAACATAAATGTCATCCTGAGGAGCTGCAGGCGACGAAGGATCTCTTTTAAGGCCGTAATATTGGGATTATGCCAAAGAGATTCTTCACTATCGTTCAGAATGACACGCAAAAGAGGACTTCTTAAGTGATCTCGAACCGTCCGAGATCACTGAAAAAGTAACATAAATGTCATCCTGAGGAGCTGCAGGCGACGAAGGAACTCTTTTAAGTCCGTAATATTGGGATTAAGCCAACGAGATTCTTCACTATCGTTCAGAATGACACG
>DAIMDR010000135.1:0-5516 GCA_036725705.1 Syntrophomonadaceae bacterium
TTCCGCTTATATATACTTTTTTCCCTTTGGGACTGTCGATAAACTGGTATGTGTCAATATTCGGCTGGATTCTGGTTTCCACCAGTCTTTCTATATCCAGTTTATTGCAGGGTAATTCCAGGCATTCCTCTACCATAAACTGATTCGAACACAATATTTCATCCGATTTTGGAAAAACTCTGGTATCACCCAAATATTGAATGGTGTTACTCACTGCAACACGCCCTTCCTTTTTTCCTAAAGCTATTAGATACAATATATCTAAATTAATTTACGGGATTTCTACTAAAAGTGTTACTAAAATAGCAATTATGCAGCTAAAAAAGATTCCTGCTATTTCAGAAAATAGAGGGCAGCAGAGTAGTAAGCCTTTGAAAATAAATCAGCTCTTAACAGCAAAATCCGGAAAATACTTAATTATACAAATTAAATTATTTTTATGTTGAATATTGGGTGAAAAATGTTATATACAAAATTTTAACTATTGGAGATAATTATTAAAGGAAAACAGGCACAATGAAATGACTAATTACTTGACACAAAATGTATGATTTTGTGGTATGAATTATAAGTTAATATTATGGTGACATAAGGGGAGTCCTCGGGGAAGCCCCGCAGGAACCAATGTTTTGTAGGTTAGATAAAGCGTTATCTACTGTAGGACATTGGCTTTTTTTATAAATAATATTTATAGGAGGGAGAGTTAAATGGCATCGTTTGCAGATGGGGATATTAAAAATAAAAACAAGAACGTCATCGATATTGATAGCCATAAAAAACTTGATGATCGACAGCGCAGACAGCTGCAACATGAACTGAAGGTATATATGGAACAATATTTTAAAAAGAAGCTTGGTAAAGGTGTCGATTATACCAAGGTAGTGGTCTGGGATGACATGATTGCTATACGGGGAGAAAGATTTCTCACCGAACCGGAAATATATATTGTAGAAACTCCAGCAGGAAAAGAAGTTGTACGAGCTGCACGCATGCAAGTTGCCCGTCAGCATTCCATTGACAATGTTCCATATTTCGAGGAGCTCGTAAATGCAAAGGTTATTCACCAAACATACGACATTGAACCGGAAAATGATTTCTGGATTCATGTTATGGTTTTTGACCGGATGCTGACAGAATAACCTATGGAAGACAATTACATACGGTGGATTAAGAAGAAACCTTTGCGGGTGGCTTCAAGAAAGACCAATATTCTCACATTAAATGATGAATATTGGCCTTTTTTTATTTAAATTTATAAAAAATTAAATGAAAGAGGTGAGATGTGAGGAGTATTCAGTTAAAGCAGTTAAGATTAAATTTGGGGAAAGCAGGAGGTTGGAAAAAATGGCAGATACTATGAAAGCTCTAGTTTATCGTGGACCGGAAAAAATAGGTCTTGAGGATGTAGCCGTACCAAAGATAATTGAAGCCGACGATGCCATTGTCAGAGTAACTACATCAACTATTTGTGGAACTGACATTCATATTTGGCATGGTGGTATGCCGGAAGTAGAAGCACCCAGAATTATTGGTCATGAATTTGTTGGTGAAGTAGTTGAAGTTGGCCCGGCAGTCAGGAATGTAAAAGTTGGGGATAAAGTGGCAGTATCCTGTGTAACTCAATGTGGAGAGTGTTTCTACTGCGTTCGGGGCACTTACTCCCATTGTACGACCGGCAGCTGGATTTTTGGATATATGATTGATGGTTGTCAGGCGGAATATGTTCGTGTACCCCATGCCAATCTGGGATGTCATCATATTCCTGACGGATTGACTGAAGAAGATGTTTTATTTGTAGGAGATATCCTTTCCACCGGATATTTTGGCTCTGAGCAGGCCAATATAGAACCGGGTGATACGGTTGCAGTTATGGGCTCCGGTCCGGTAGGAATGTGTGCCATGGCAACAGCCAGGTTATGGGGGCCTGCCCGGATTATTGCGGTTGATACCATTGATGAACGCCTGCAGGCAGCAATAAATAATGGTGTAGCTGATGTAGGACTTAACCCCACCAAGGTCAATGTCCCCGAAGCTATCAGGGAAATGACAGGTGGTCGTGGCGCCGACCGGACTATTGAAGCTGTAGGAGCAAAGCCTACCTATGAATTGGCTCTTGATGCAGTAAGGCCTGGCGGAAACGTTTCCATTATTGGTGTTTTTGAGCAACCCCAAACTTTGCCCATGAATACATTATGGATAAAGAATATCAGAATTAGCATGGGACTGGTTAATGCCAACCGGATTCCGCAGCTGATTAACCTGATTCAGACCGGAAAGATTGACACCAATTTCTTAATTACCCATCGGGCTCCGTTAAATGACATACTAAAAGGTTATGATGTTTTTGGAAACAAAAAAGACAATGTTCTCAAATGGGTGGTTACCCCTTATGTCAAATAAATAAGTATTATAAAGTTCTCCATTCCCGTGCATTTGTCACAGGATTCATGTTCAATATATTTTCATTTGCCGCCGGCTTCCCCATAAGCCAGGCGGTCTTTTTTTGCCGCACGGGCAACAGACAAGGGGACCAGACAAGGGGACGGTTCTTCTGTCTGCGTTACATTTATGCATAGATACTAATGATGCACGATTTTATTGGATTTCAGGGTTTATAGTGCAAAAAAACCATGCAAAATTAATTATCCAACAGATTTTGCGTAAAATTAATTAAGAGTCATCCTTTCCCATTTCATCCCCCTATATCATATGTTTATCCCAGCAGACCGTAAAAAGGTTTGCGCAACGGGAGGAGATAAACATGAAGATAATCGAGACTGAACTGAAGTTTAATGGCTTGCGGACCCGAACCTCGACCAGTCAGATAGTTTTGCACCACTCAGCCAGCCAGGACGTACCGGCAGCCGTTATTCACAGCTGGCATCTGTTACAAGGTTGGGCAGGAATTGGCTATCATTTTGTAATCAGAAAAAATGGTGACATTGAACGGGGGCGTCCCCAGGACAGTATCGGAGCTCATGCCGGCGCAGAGGTAAATGCACGCAGCATTGGTATCTGCCTTAGTGGAGATTTTACACAGGCAACACCAACTGAACAGCAAATATCATCATTAGTGGAACTTATTCACTGGTTGAATAAATACTATGCCGGTGCCCATAAGGAATTGGAGATAAAAATGCACCGTGATGTAACTGCTACCCAATGTCCGGGAAATAAGTTTCCCAGTGAAGAGCAATTAAGAAAATTGCTGGCTCAACCCGGAGGAGAAGGCGGCGGTAATGCGGAAGCGTGGAAACATAAAATAATGCAGGATGCCAAAGAAGCCGGTCTGATTCATGATATGCACCAACCTGATGACCCGGCACCCAAATGGTTTGTGCTGGCAGTAGCTCTGCGACTTCTGGAAATAATAAACCGGGAATAATCGGACGCCGGGAATTAAATGTATATAAGCTTAATACTACTGGTTGCCAGTTTTATTTCCAACCGGAAAGAAGCCCAGGAAATATTTAGTTTAAATAGTTTCCCCTTATTTGATGAAATACCTTTATAATTAATAGCATATCTATTATTTCACACGGATAATTTAGTTGTTGAATTAATTGATACAATAGGGATTGACAGGAGGCTGAAAATGGCTATAAAGGTATTAAGTGACAGCACATCGTACATAGACCCTGAAATTCAAAATGAATTGGGAATTGATTTGATTCCCCTCAGTGTAAATTTCCCCGATGAGTCTTTTCTGGAAACGGAAGTGGATTATGACTATTTCTATAATAAGATTGAAAAAACCGGTATAATACCAACTTCATCCCAACCCTCGCTGGGAGAAATCATGGAAAAGTTTCGTGAGATAGTAGCCCGTGGTGATGAGGTGCTGGCTATTTTTATATCTTCTGCCATGAGCGGAACTTATGCTACCGCTTTACAAGCCCGGGATAAAATCCTGCAGGAATATCCAAAGGCCAGTATTGAGATTATGGATTCGTATACCAATTGTATGGCTCTGGGTATGCAGGTTATAGAAGCTGCGCGTGAGGTAAAAGCAGGCGCCAGTTTGACTAAAGCCTTACAGGCAGCTCTGTATGTTCGCGATCGGGTACGATTCTTTTTTGTTCCGGAAACTCTTGAATATCTTAAAAAGGGAGGCAGAATAGGTACTGCTTCTGCTTTGCTGGGAACGATATTAAATATACGGCCGATTTTAACTGTTGACATGAAAACCGGTATGACCCATTTGTTGGCCAAAACCCGCGGAACAACGGCAGCAATAAACCGGATGCTGGAGATGATGGAAGCAGACCGTAATAAATATGGTTTGAAGGAAATACTGATTCACCATATCAATGCCCCGGAAAAGGCAAATATGTTAAGAACTCTATTAATGGAACGCTATGGCATGCCAGTTGATATTTGTTCTATCGGACCGGTTATAGGCCTTCATACCGGTCTGGGAACCGTAGGATTCGTCTATTGTACGGAAAATTAAGCTAACCTGACAGTTTCAAGAGAAACACCCGTCCAGGAAGAGAAGATGTTATCATCTTCTTTTCCTGGACTTATTATTCCATATTGTTATATTGTATCCATTGCTATAAAATCAGAAACAGAGAGGATTTAAAGGAGCGGAGATGAAGCAATGAACAGGGGAAAAAACGGGTTATTTAAAAAGGTGTTGCTCTGTATTTTGGTCGCCTTAATCATTTTGGCGGGTGCAGCCGGTTTTTTATTTCGTAATGAAATCAAAGCAATGAACAGTATTGAGAAAGTTGATGAGTACGGATTTTATACCATGGAATATGCAGGTGATTATGGCTTTGACGAATTTCTGAAAGTAGGGGCCAGTAATGACCAGGAGTTAATTGATTTTGTAACCAAACGGTTATTGAAGGGTATTCCAGTTTCCGTCAGTGCTCCTACATTGAACTGCAGCACTTTTAACGCCGTTACACCGGAGGGAGAATATATTTTTGGAAGAAATTTCGACATGGGTTACTCACCGGCATTGTTAATACACACCAAACCAGTGAACGGATACGAGAGTATATCCATGGTCAATCTGGGATTCGTCGGCTATAACGAGGACTATTTGCCGGACAGTATGTTTGATAAAGTTCTGACTCTGGCTGCACCCTATGTCCCGATGGATGGTATTAATGAAAAAGGACTGGCAGTAGGTGTATTGCTGCTGCAGGATACGCCCACCATGCAGAATACCGAAAAAGTGGATATTAACACTTCAACAGCTATCCGTCTGTTATTGGACAAAGCGGCGACTGTGGATGAAGCGGTGGCTTTGCTGGGAAAATATGATATGCGCAGTACCGCAGGCGGCAATTACCATTATCAAATTACTGATGCCCGGGGAAATAGTGTAATTGTTGAATATGTAAATAATGAGATGCAGGTTTTAAAACCGGAAAAAAGCTACCAGGCAAGCACTAACTTCTACTTGACTCCCGGCGAAAAGTACAATTTGGGAGATGGACAGGATCGCTATGAGATTGTCATGAGCCGATTAAAAGAGCAGCATGGCCTCTTAAAGGCAGAGG
>DAIMDR010000136.1:0-5489 GCA_036725705.1 Syntrophomonadaceae bacterium
TGCCATTCGCTGTATTTTTATTTTGCCATAAACACATGTGTGTTTGTTAGGTTACGTATGATCGGTTCCAGGTTATGTACATATCTTGATCTAGTATTATATGCGTTGATTAATGCTCGTTCTATCTCATCCTTTTTTACGGCTCTTCCCAAAGTATAAGCATCATCAAGGAAAAAGCTTTCGTCTAAATATTGTAGAAGAAAATTTGCAAAACGCTTAGTGAGCTTCAAATGGCTATCTTTAATTAATATATTTTTTATTTGTACTATATTATTTGGAGCCAAGCCATTAAAACACTTTTCCAATGCTACACGCTGATCTTGTGGATAATCATCCCATACAGGGTTATATGTATAAAATCTTTGTGATAATGTTTCAGCACAATAAATCAACATTGAATATGCCGAGTTAATGTCATCATCTAAAAGCTTTATAGCAGCTTCATAAGCACCAAGGCAGTTTATAATAGTATTATAAACTTCTCTTGGTAATCCAATTAGATCTTCAACAAAAGCAACAAACTCGTCAATTTCTTTTTGTTGTGCATAGATACCCAAATCCAAGATTCTATTTATATATCCAGATGGCACATAATGCTCGTGTGAACTAATTGGATTTTCTCTACACATTTTATAAACAACATTTCTATCTTCCTCAAATATAGCTCTTAAGCCGAAAGTACAAATATATTTAAACTGCCTCAGGATTTCAGCATCTCCTGTTCTAACTAATGAAAAACCTTGGGCTTTAGGGTCTTTTTCGATTTGGTTATTGTAACTTAATATATAGGCAGATGTCTGCCCATATACATCTGCAGGTTCCAAAGTTGCTACACTAGTATCTATTTTGTTATGTAGAGCAATATTTGAATATAAAATACCTTTTCCCTCAGAACTATGACGTTCCGTACTTTCGAAGAATTTACCAGAAATAATTTGCAACATGTAGATCACCCTTTCTATTAAATAGTTGAAAATAGCAACTCTAAGGTAATAGCGCAATCGTCAATATAGAGTAGATATTATATAAAACGACCATCATTTAGGTCGCGTTATAAATATAATACAACTTAGGTATTTGTTGTCATACTTTTAAATAATTAGATGGAATAGAACTCTGAAAATGTTATTATGTAAACTAGAATCTTCCTATTATATATCCGGGGGGTGAGGAGATGAAGCTGGAGGATTACTGCGCTGAAGTGGCCGGGCTGGTACCGGTCTATACTGATACTGGGGACGGCTGCCGGATTATTTGCTGCCGGGCGGACGGTTCGGTTTATTCCTATTGTGAATCTCATTCAGTGGAATCGTTGAAACGCCGGCTGGCCCGCTGTTATGCGCTTCACCTTGGAGACCAGGCCCGGCTTCTGCAGCGGGCTTATCACCGGTCGCCGCCGCTGCCCTTCTATTTTCCGGACGGCCGGATCTTCGTGCCGTTCAAGCTGCGTCTGGTCAAAATTCCAGGGGATGGTTCCTACGGGTATTTAGAGATAAAGCTGATAAAAAATCTTTTGCCGCAAGGGCGAGGACATTGCAGGATCACACTGCTTAATGGTGAGTCCCTGCCGGTTTTTAGCCAGATTTCCACCGCCCGCCTGGCGTTGTATTTTGGTATGGAGATCCAAAAGGCAAATTCTAAACATCGGCCTGATCCAGATAAGGAAATACTTCATGCATTCCGTGTTTTGAGAAGCTATTTTGTTTCCGGTGTTATAAAGGACTTATAAAATTAGTTCCGTTATATGTTATTTTTTATTAATAAATTTTTTATCCACAATTAGCCAAGCCAAAGCATAACCAAAAGCAATAAAAAGTGCTCGAACGATCCCATTGCTGTTTAGAGCAGAAGGTTTAAATATATACCCGTAAATCAATATAAGTATAAAAATTACGAGAAAATGAATTACAAACATTCCAGCTCTTTTCAAAGTCCAATCACCTTCAGCTCCAAATTTATGAGAAGAAAATAATCTTATTTTCTATAATCCCCATCTGCTTATGATATTAGGCATTAATAGACTGCGTAATACCTTGGTTATCTGAATTTTTAATTTCCACATGATAATAAGAAGAACCTGAAAATTATATTTGTTATTGCTTAATTAGAATCACAAAGCAGTTTTTCTATGCTTGTCTGCTTTATATTTTAACCCGCTTAATACCTGCCGAATGTTTCATTTGTAGTACCGGACTGCTCCCAGAATGCAAACCGCCTCTTTCGCCTTTGTTGCTTTCTTCTTATATGCTGAACGCAGGGTCGCAGCTGTCCAACACTGTCCAAGTATTTGCGCAGCTGGTCCACTACAAAAGAAAGGGGTGGAATTTGATGGCTATTACTGCAACTCCGCTGGGTAGCGATATGATCATCCATGTTGAAAAAGACGGCGGTACCGGAACAATTGCTCGTAAATACGCAGATGTGAAGGTTGCTGCGACGGATGCTGATGTTTACGATGTGGCTAATGGCACCAGCGGCCTGGCCAAACTGCAGTCGCGTGTTTTTGCCGGTGTGAATCGTACCAATACGGTTGAGATTGCCGACATTTAGAGCCGTTGACGGCTATTTGATTAGAGAGGAGGTTTTAAAACAATGGCGAGAGTATTGGAAATGACTTTTCAGACTGAACTGGGCAAAGCCAAGACGATCCGGGTGATTGATGCCAAAGATCCGCTGACCGGTGCTGAAGTGGCGGCCTGTATGAATAACATCATTGCCAAGAATATCTTTACCGGTACCGGTGGAGATTTTATCGGTAAACTCAAGGCCCAGGTGATTGTTACCAATGCCAGTGAAGTTTCCCTGGTCTAGCCCTATAACATACGAAACCGGATCAAGGTGCGCCCTGGTTCGGTTTTTTCAGAAAGGAGGGGCGCAGGTGGATGAAATGTTAAAAATCATTGGCAATGTAGGGTTTCCCATAGCCGTGGCCGCCTTTCTCTTGGTGCGAGTAGAACAGCGCATGGATTCCCTGACCGCTGCCATCGGTGAGCTGCGCGAGGCCATTTTGCTGATGCCCCGAGAGCAGGCTTCTGCCGCGTGGAATTCTGGCCGGACAACTGGATCTACACCGATCAGGTCAGAAAGTTTACAGTAGGTAGATATCTATGAACATTATTGAAACCGGCCTTCAGTTTAACGAACTGCGGAACCGAACATCCACCCGATTGATTGTGCTGCATCATTCAGCCAGCCCGGATGTGCCGGCGGCCGAAATACACGCTTGGCATCTGGCGCGCGGGTAGGCTGGAATCGGTTATCATTTTGTGATACGGGAAAAAGGGAGTATTGAACGGGGCCGGCACATGGAAGCGATCGGCACCCATGCCGGGCCGGGGGTAAATGGTTACAGCATCGGAATTTGTCTCTGCGGAGACTTTATGAAGAAAGTACCAAGTGCCGCGCAGATCAAGGCTTTGCTGGAATTACTTGCTTGGCTGGATGAATATTATACCTCAGCAACTGGAGCAGGTTTGGATATTAAGCTGCACAGAGAAGTGGCGGCAACCGTTTGTCCAGGGAATCTGTTTCCCGTTGAAAAGATCAGCCGGCTGCACCGGCAGGCAGCATCTACTGAGGGAGGAAATAGATTGGATGATTGGAAAAAACAATTGATGCGGGAGTCCCGACCCATTGGCCTGATTCAGGAAGAACATGATCCGGATGAAGCGGCTCCCAAATGGTTTGTGTTAGCGGTGGCCATGCACGTATTAGAATTTATCAAAAATGGAGGTAAGGAGCTTGAAGAATAAACAAAAAAATGAGTCTGCAACAGTTTGGTCCCTGGCTGCAGGAGAAAGCCTGAGCTGAGTATATAAGTGATAAAGCCAGAACAGATTGTGTGGCGAGTATTGATCATGTAGAACCTGGCTGCTTTGCAGCCCTTTATGCAGTGAATTCGGTCGATGGTCTGGTCGTGGTGGAGCTGGCGGAAACTTTTGATAATGAGGCTGCAGCCTGGGAGGCATTGGTCAATGATGCAGAAACTTATCCGCCGGTACTTTTTGATGATTGAGTCGGGCAGCAATACCTGACCGATAAAACGGCCAAGGTGGAGCGGTTTGAACTTTAAAAATAAGAATTAGCCCCAGAGCGGGGCTTTTTTTAATGGCTAAACCAGTGAAATTATGTAGATAATTAGCTGTAAATGATTCGTTTTCCTTCCAATTGCAGGAATTTTGTTTTCAAAATAGAATATTGTCAAAAAGATAGAAATGAATGACCGAACGGGAATGGTTATTTGGTGAAGGGCGGGGGCAGCTTGCCTGCTCCGGCGATAATGCTTCTTTGAATAGATATTTATATTCATTTCCTTGTGATTGAAGGACGGATTATTAATGCAAGGTTGGTCTCTAACAAAAGGAGAAATACTTAATTACTCACCGGATGAAGAGCAGTTATGGAAATGCTTTGGCTTTATATTTTCCAGTAAAGCTAAAAAACAGAGTACATATAAATATGGCTTTTTACGTTCAATTATAGAAAATCTGTAATGGATGGCGGGAAAACCAGCCGAGTTTGCAATTAGAAATGAGCACTTATCACAGCCGCAACCTGGAAGGATTATATACTTATGCCGAAAAAACGGGTTTGCGGTAGGATGGATGCCTGGTAATTAGAAATAACACTATAATTCTTTTGAGAGGGGTTGCTTCAATGAATCAATCTCAAATAATCAGTAAAATGAGCGAGTATTTGCATATATCAACGGTTACGCTGGCCGAATGGCTTGGGTCGAAATTACCCCGCGTCAATGATAATTGGTGGAAAGAATGCGTGTTAGATAACCTAAGCCACTATCAGCGTGAACGTGTTATTGCCGACAATATTTGCTCTTTGAATGAAATGGATTTATCGGCGTTGTTGAGGATAGCAAATAAGAACTGGTATGAGATGCGAAGCGTTATTTATCTGCCTCAATCAGAACGTGAATGCGTTAAAGCAATGTTTGCTGTCCGTAACAACTGGGCACACTGTGCCGGAAATATTCCCGGTAAGGATACGATTGAATGCGATTTGGAAGTTATATATCAATTTGCGAAGCTATTTGAAGAATCGGAGGAAGTTTGTTCCAATATAGAAGCATTTAAACATGATTTGCATCGTGCAGAGCTGGTGCCATCTTCAAAAGCCTTATCGGACACGCCTTTTCAAACTAAGATAGACGAAAACATGCCCCAACAGATTGAAGAAAAAAGCATGGTATGCTTGAAAAGCGACCCATCGGTGAAGGGCATGGTTTTTTCTGTCAGCGAGATCGGAGGAACTAAAAAATACGAAGTTTTCGTTAACGGAGAGCTCAAAATATTCTATGCAGATCAGATTGTTCTTGAGAACAGCAGTCTGTTTTATCACACAGTGGATAAAAAGACACTCCAAAGCAGCTTAACCGCTTATCAGTTGAGAAACCCGTCGATGAGCAGTTTGTATTCGCTAAATGCAGCCAGAATAGATTTTGTTCCTTATCAGTTCAGACCTGCGCTAAAAAT
>DAIMDR010000137.1:0-5474 GCA_036725705.1 Syntrophomonadaceae bacterium
ATCTGGTTAATATTAGTTGTCCCGAAAACCGTTACTCGACCCCTCGCATTGAAATACCTATCCATTGAAGAACGAAAACAATGGAAAACCCTGCCGACCGTTATAGTTGGCAGGGTTTACATAATAGACGTTGTTATAATAATTGAGAAATATACGTTTCATCGAACCAATTCTCGTGAAGGTTTTGTAGTTAGCTTAGATGTCATTGATAAAACCCAGTATTATGTGGGTTTGTGACTAATCACAAGAGCATTAAGAGGGTTTTGATTGGGATGGGAGATCCGACTAACAACCTTTTATCATGCAAACTGGATCAATATAGTGAACCTTATTGTTCAAGTTCTTGAGTTTGATGGTGTTACATATTGAACGTCCCGGTGTAACGTTAAAACTCACCCTCAAAAATCAAACTGCCATCTTTGTTGTAAAAAGAGCCTTTACCATAGGGAACATCTCCATACAAATCACCCTTAAAAAACAGCTCGCCGCTGTCGTAATACAAACTCCCCTGCTTGCCCAGCGCAATTCCTCCTCCTTGCATTATCAGCTCACCTTGATATATTACTTTATTATCCGCATATAATTGTCCTTCACCTATAAAGCTGTCATCATTCCAATCAGAAATACTGCCATCAAATAGTTTACTTCCATCGGTATTAAAGATTACTCCTTTAGTGGGCTCACCATTGGCAAAAGTACCTTGGAAACGTACCAGGCCGTCTTTACACAAAACCCCTTCCCCATGGGGAAGATCATTGGCAAATACTCCCTCGTATATCAATTGATTGTTTTTATATAATTTCCCCGAGCCATTAGCCTTTCCGTCCGACGACTTAGCCCCTTCGTAACGAAAGTCAGCGTTATTCGTTCCTAACCCTTGCAGCTCATTTTTAACTCGTTCAATGATCCTTTGCTGTTCTTGCTGGCTCTGCCCCTGAGTAAAATTAAAAACTGCCAGGATCTCCTTGTTATTAGACTTTTGCACCACTCGAGTATAATCAACTTGATAGCCTAATCCTTCAGATATTGCCCTAAAAGGTGCATAGGTTCTGCCCTCAGCAGGGTCTAACACCATTTCTGTATCCATTATTTCCACTTTACCGTTTTTTCGGTATTCCTTTTTGCCCACTATCATTTCTACACTATTGGAACTATTTAGAGCAACAGCCTTTTGTTCTGCAGCAACCCATTCAACCTCTGCCTTCGCTGCCTCTGCGACTTTGCGAAAAGGCAACATGGTTCTATTGTCTTTATTTATATAGGGTCGGCCGCTATTAGCATCAAAAATAATTTCCGTCTCATTGACAAAAACCTTCACATTATGGTTTTTTACTTCACTTGCCCCCACGACTGGGGTGAATAATAATAGAAAAATAATAACTGCCAGCGAAATGCTTAAATGTCTTCTCTGCATATTCTCACTCCTTAACTGAAATGTTTTATCCTCTTACTCCAGCAGTACCCCAAGATCTTTCATCTCTCTCATCATGCCATTTTATTTCTAGAAGGTCCCCTAATCCTGCCATCTCCAAGTTATAAATCAAATTATTTAGCGTTTTGTTCAGCCATTGGTCAACAGCCTTAGGCAGAATCGGCTCTCCCACCCTCAAATAAATGGACCCATCTAAGCGATTATTTGCGGTTTGGGCAGTAATAGTTACTGTACCGCCGGATAATAATTTTACAGTTCCCGACGAATCCACTGTGGCTACAGCCGGATTACTTGACTCCCAGCTTATAGGATGAAATCCATCTAATTGATTAGCTTTAAGAGGTAGGGGAAAAGCATCAAGCTTGAATACCTCACCCTTTTGCAGCTCGGAAAGGGTTTCTCTTTGGTTAACTGTCCTATTAGTTTTAATCATAATTCCAACGGGATAGATTTCTTCAATTACATTCTCTTCTTCTTTTTTCTCTTCTTCTTTCTTTTCAGTCACGGTTACCATAGCAGGAGTGTTGACCATTTTCCCGTCAGACTCAACATAAATAAAAGCCCTGCCTTCTTTCAAGGCAGTTACCCTGCCATTGGAATCAACCGTAGCAATAGAAGGATCATTAGAACTCCAGATGAAACCTGATGATATGGCCCCTTTGGGTAGGACATTGGCATAGAGCATAGCTGATTCTCCCACTTTTATATCTATTCTGTTAAAATCAAGACTTACCCATTCAACCTCTGTTTGCACTTTTACCCGACAATCGGCTGTATGATTACCGGCTCTGGCAGTAATAATAGCTACCCCATCAGATATAGCCAATACCGAACCTTGTTCTACTGTAGCCACATGAGGATTAGTAGTTGTCCAGGTAATGCTTTTATCTACTGCATTAGCAGGCGTTACTTCTGCTATCAGAGTCTCAGAAGAATTCGGGTACAAAACCAATTCACTTTTATTTAGAGTAATGCCGGTTACAGCACCTGCCACCTCAACTGTACAGGAAGCTGATTTTCCCATTAAACTGGCGGTTATAACCGCTGTTCCACCGGATACTGCTCGTATAACACCATTGTGAACTGTTGCTACCCCAGGGTTGGAACTACTCCAGACCATTTCGGTTGCATCAATAGTCAATGGTGTAGTAACCGCATTGGGTACAATTGTATCACCTATGTTAAGCTGTACACTGGACGGATCAAGTCTTATGCTTTCCAAAACGACGGTCTGCTGGCCACCTTTTACCGTGACTTGACATTGATCAGTTGTATCAGCAGGTCCATATGCATTAATGGCGGTAATCGTAGCCACTCCTTCACCCTTAGCTACAACATCACCATAAGCAGAAACTGCAGCAACACTTGGATCGGAACTCCGCCACATTATTGACGCATAAAAAGGAGATTTTTCAACTACCCTTAAAACATCCCGATCCCGACCCTTTTCCCCAACTGTTAAGGTCAGATTATGTTTGTCAATCCTCACATAATAATCAGTAGCTGATACAATACTGACCATTAATAATAGCATTAAAATCGACAGGGTCAAAGATAAGCAAACCTTGCTCAACTTGCTTCTGCTCATAAATCTCACCGATACAAAACATGCAAAAAGTTATGTATCGGTTCTCACCACCTTTCCTCATGAAAATAATTCATTTAGTTCTTTTGGGATATTACCCACTAATAAAACGTCAATAAAACACCTTTTACTAGCCTTAATGTACTCTAATTTAATGATCCATGAAAACGGCTTTGCCTTATTTGGCATGGTCAATGTTTCGGCACGATTCGTGCCAGAATCGTTGTATTTTGCATATTGCTGTGCTAAGATTTTTTACTAACGAAAGGTTGTGATGTATCATGTTTGCTGAACGACTTAATATGCTTATGGAACTTACCGGAACTACTGCCAGTTTTTTGGGCAAGGCATGTGCAACTGACCCTTCACATATCAGCCGCCTCCGCCGGGGAAGTCGGCCTTTACCAAAAAAACCGACATTTTTGCCAGCTATGAAATCATTTTTTGCTCGCCGTGTACGAACTGATTATCAAAAAACCATACTAACCGAACTAATGGGATTAGAAAAATGGCCGGAAGATGAAACTCAAGCTGCTGAAATAATCGGCTTATGGCTTTTAGGTAAGGAGAAAAGCGGTGATGTGAGACCGATTATACGCACTATTGCAACTACCCCCACCTTGCCTAAAAAAAGTGAAATAAGTTCTTATTCCTCTTGGGAAGGTACTCATCCCCACAATAGTTATTTTGGACCAGAAGGTAAACGAGCAGCGCTTTCACGACTATTTTCATTAATTTCAAAAGAGGCTACGCCCCAAACAATGCTCCTATTCAGTGATGAAGAAATGGGATGGCTATATGAAGACCCTGACTTTGCTATGTTTTGGGCGCAAGAATGTGTACGGATACTTTCGACCGGCAACCGAGTAAGAATAATACATGCTACTCACCGCGGTATACATGAAATGCTGGAGGGTGTCGCTAAATGGATGCCGCTTTATATGACTGGGCAGGTGGAACCATATTATTATCCTAAACTGCGCGATGATTTATTCCAACGCACTTTGTTTATAGCACCACAAACTGCTGCGATAACATCAACTTCTGTTGATAAAAAAACTGCAGAAATGTTACATATATTTCATGAAGATCCTGAGGCTGTTAAAGCCTTAACCAAAGAATATGAAAACCTTTTTGCTTTATGTCGACCACTTATGCAGATTGTTAATAAGGAAACTGTGGTGGATTTTTGGGATTCTTATGCTTTCTTTTTACGTACAGAGGGTAATATGGCCTGCCTGAGCAGTCTGCCTCTCCTGCCTACTATGCCTGAAGAAGTTGCCATATCTCTACAAGCTCGCTCACCCCAAAGTTGCATTTTGGAAATAAGAAATAAGTTGGCCGAAGCACTTTTTGAGTATCTAAAAAAAGGCCGCTATATAGAATTACTGGCAGATTTACCACCGAATACGACGAGGGGAATACCGCTGCCTTTCGCAGACCTCCTCGGTGCTCCTGGGCTTTGCTATACACCAGAGGAATATAATGCTCATCGTGCCCACCTTAGCCGCTTAGCGGGAAAAAACAAGCATTATCGTCTGCATACAGTTACCGATGCACCGGAAAATCTTTCTCTTTACGGTAAAGAAGACAAAGGCATTCTTTTGTGCAAAAATGATTTGTCGAGTCTTATATTTGCCTTTGATGAGCCAAACATGACTTGTGCCTTCTGGGATTATCTTTGCCGAATGGCCAATCAACTAGTGTAGAAACAAGAAGGATAAACGATATCGATCATTTCGCGTATTGTAGGAACAGACGATCCTGTCCGCCCGTAGCGTTAGAGAACAATTGTGCGATAAAGTTTTGTGACTTTTTAAGCATTCTTAAACCGTCCCCTTTAGCGGGATCGTTTGATTCTTCATCTCAGTTTTACTACCGTTACTCCATAGCCGCCTTCTTCTCTGGCTCCATCTTGAAAAGACTCTACATAGCGGTGATTCTGCAAATAGCTGCGGACAGCCTTGCGCAAGGCACCGGTTCCTTTGCCGTGAATAATTCGGACTGAATCAACGCCGACCAGATTAGCATCTTCCAGGTACTTATCTATGTCATGAATGGCTTCATCGGCTAAACGTCCGCGCACATCAATCTCTTTGGAAATACTCCGGGCCTTTTCCAGAAAACCCTGATTCATACGATGGTATTTCTTTTCCTCCGGTGATTGACTGGGAACCAGCTGTTCCTGCCCTACATTAAGCTTAAGAATACCCACCTGAACGGTAACTTCACCCTGAGAATTGGGGCCTTCGATAATGTAACCCCGCTGGTTAATGTTCTTGATCAAGACATAGTCTCCCGGTTTTAGATCCAGAAAGGCCTCCTGAGCGGAGCCTTCCTCCCAGGGTTGTTCTACCTGTAGTTCTCGGACCCGCTGCCGCTTTTGCTCCACTTCGTGCCACTTAGGAGGTTTTTCTTTGTCCTTGATCAGGTTCTTGAGTTCCTCAACGGCCTCAT
>DAIMDR010000138.1:0-5458 GCA_036725705.1 Syntrophomonadaceae bacterium
GTATATCCGCAACAAATGATGCCTCCGTTAAAATGAATCGTGCCATGCTCCGGCCTTCCTGCCCGTACTCAAAAGCCTCCTGGACGAGGCTGTCGCCATACAGGCAGAAGTAGAACAAGAAGGCTCGAGATCTGGTGCGGGTGGCCCGGGAGTGCATGTATATAGGGATAGAACAGGTCAAGCCGTTCAATCGTATCGGCGACATCGCCTATGCCATCGAGCAGCATGCCAATCAGCACGGCTATTCGGTGGTCCAGGCCTACGGAGGGCATGGGGTAGGGCTGGAATTCCATGAGGAACCGTTTGTCTATCATTATGGTGCCAAAGAAGATGGCATGGTGCTGGTACCTAACATGGTGTTTACAGTAGAGCCGATGATAAATATGGGCAACTACCGCTGCCGGCGGCTGGATGATGGCTGGACGGCGGTGACCCGGGATGGCTTGCTGTCAGCGCAGTGGGAACATACGGTCAGGGTGACCGAAGATGGGGTAGACATCCTCAGCGAGGTCGTAAAACAGAGATAATCGCACCTATTTTATGCGTTGATAGAGTTCTCTGTAGTTAGGATAGTAATAACGGCTCATCAAAGCAGTCTTGGGATAATCCGAAAACTCGAGAGTGGATAAGAGATATGTGATTTTCTACCTCGATAAAGACAATATCGCTGAGATTCAGGTGGGTCACTGCATTATTCACTTTTATAGTGAGCACATCTGATCCCCCCAGTTATCCCATTCAGGATTTGTTTAATAAATTCTCTATATTACCCCTTATCTTCGAGAATAAGAGCTCTGAACCCTGACATAATCACTGCCTCTTATAGATGTTTTCCTTCTACCTACAGGGATTATTAGACATCGAATCTAATAATCCCTACCTTCTTTTGGGCATTCACGCTCTACTTTTGGGCATTCGCGCTCGAAAACCGGCTATTCACGACATTTGGCAGGGATTGGATTAGCAGGAAGAGAATTGGATGGGTAAAGAGATGGCGAAGGAGGTGAGTTCGATTAAATTAAAGAGGGGGTGAGGAGGGGATGCCTGTAATCGGTTACCCTTAGAAAGCAAACAGGTGGACAGCTAACTGCTCACCGGGGGCTAGGTAACACTGTCGCATAAAACCATTATATATCGCAATTGTGTGGTTGCCCAATTTGTAGAAAACACAATCTCCAGAAAGGGGGACGAAAAATGGTTAAAATAACCTCTGGAAAGATGATATCAAGTCTTGTGTTTGCAATAGTGCTAATCTTTGTTCTGACGATTAGTGTCAATGCTGCTTCGCATACTGTTTATATTGATAAAGGTGATGGTCCTGTTCAATCTGGTCAGATTACAGCAAACAATGGCGCTAATTATAATGGCTATAACTCTTCTCAGTCTGGGCATAAGCTTTATATTACTTTACAAAGTTCCAGCGGATCTGGATGGAATGATCAAAAAGTATCATTAATGGATATTGGTCAATCTGCGTCGGGTTACTCAAGTTTGTCAGGCGATCTATTATGGAGAGTACAATTAAATCCTCAGTATTACTTTACAGACTGCATTGGTTGGGGTACTGTATCAAATCGCTAATCAGAATTTAAATAATTGATTATAGGGGTATTGATATACCCCTATAATTATTTGATAAGGTGGTAACTGTATTGAGGAAACTATACAAAGATTCACTGTTAGTATTCCTGCGCAGTAAAAATCTGAGCATAGCATATTTCATACTGTTAGCTATATCCCTGGTATATTTTGTTTTTTGCATCAATAATTTTCTGAAGTACAATGAGATATTTTCTGTGGCTATATGGCTGGTTCGGCCCTGCATTCTCCTGAGTGCCTTTTTCATTTATTTCAGCTATGAGCTAGTGATCAAAATGTATGACCACAACATGGTGGAATACCTGAAAACATTCCAATACGGATTATTGAAAGCTTACGGAGCAATCATCTTATGCTTATTAACTGTTGTTCTTTTACCTGCAATTATGTTTTCTTCTTTTATGCTATACATGTATTACTATTCCGGTGTTCAATATCTCCCCTTTTTCATACACCTGGTAAAACTATCTTTGCTGTATTTTTGGTTATTGCTCATAGTTAGTACACTGTTGGGAACAGCAATGGCTGCCAAACTAAAAACAAAAAGATTGGCAGTATACAGTCTTACGGTCATATTTATGTTATTGAACACAACTTTCACCGATGTCCCTTTCAGAATACCGTATTTGCTTTTCAACTCTTACCGGACTGAGAAAATACTTTACAATATCAAGGATTTCGTCACGGTCGTTCCCTATGAATTGGGGAATAACTTTACAATTGATGCGATCTACGGATTTCCGATGGAACCAATTCGATGGATCTTGGCAGTGTTTTGGGTGTTGTTCCCCCTGACCTTAATATTGACCGAATGCTTCAATCGGAAGACCCAAAAAGCGTTGTTGGCAACCAGTGGTCTGATGGTTCTGTTGGGGGTTGGTTTATTTTCTGTTAGAGGTTCGACCCTAATAATGGATATGAGGGTCAATTCCTACCCCTTTGCGGATCCGTTTTATTATTTGGATAGACCGAGAGAAGATTACGATGGTTATGAAGCTGGATTTATTGTTGAAGAATATGACATGGATTTGACGATCAGTAATGAACTTCAAGCTGAAGTAGAAGTCACCATCGACAATCCTGATTTAGATAACTATGAATTCACTCTTTATCATGGTTACGTACTCACCAGTGTCCGCACTGAACACGGGGAGATACCTTTTGCCCGCGAGGGTGATTACATTAGTATAGGAAATTTGTACGATGCAGACATAATCATGTTCAAGTATTACGGTAAATCGCCGAAGTTTTATGCTAATAGACAAGCGATAACCTTACCTGGATATTTTGCTTATTACCCCCAAGCCGGCAGAAAAAATATATGGGATCTGGACCAGTACGGATATGTCCGTAATACCTCGCGAAATGAAAGCCAGTACTCCGTTAAAATCCACTCCGGTTTGAAGATTTTCTGCAATCTTGCCGGCACCGATAATTCCTTCCACGGCAAATCGAACGGGGTGACGTTATTCGCGGGTATGTACGATGAGATAGATGAGAACATATACGCAGAACCGATGCGAAATGATTTGCCAAAAAGAGAATATATTAACGAAGCGCAAGAAATATTAAACGACATATTCGATCGATTGGAGCGTTCGAGACCGGAGTCGATCAACTTGGTCTTGGACAAGCGATTTTTTCAGGTACCCAGAAATTTCGGCCTTAACTCTAACACCGACAATCTGGTAATCATGAGCGACCACATCACGTCTATCTCTTGCAATAATGGGACAGAATTAGCCATGAATATCATGGAAGCGATCATTAAACCCAAGTCAGCTTCCGATTTTCAGTTTAGAATGGACTACTTGAAATATCTATTTAACCGGCTAGATGAGAACGAACCGTTATTTCAAACCTCAGTCGACCTCAATCTCCTGCTGAAAGAGATGGGCGAATGGCGGTCTCTGACCGGAAAATATCCCGATATGAATGGTAGCAAATATAAGGATCTGAGTGAGGAGGAAAGAGAAGTACATATTACTGTTGAAAGACGAATGTATGAGTTACACTTCGTCATCAGCGAAAAGGCAGCAAAATATCTATTCTATGAATCACCCCAAAAAGAAGATAACATGCGTCTTTTCTTCGATTACTTTACTTCGGAGAATGAGCAAGATTATTTGCAATTGGTGGAAAGAATCGTGAAGGAGGAGCTGGAGCATGCTCACATTAAAAAATCTGAGCAAGCGCTTTAAAAGCAAAGAAGTACTGCATTCCATAAATCTACGCTTGGACACCAAGGTTTATGGTTTATTGGGCGCCAATGGGGCCGGCAAAACTACCTTGATGCGCTGTATGGCAGGACTATATGAACCTCAACAAGGGGAGATATTATATAATGATGAGCCTCTACATAAATCCAAAAGCTTTCGTCAAGACCTTGGTTATCTTCCCCAAGCATTTGGCATGTTCCAGGAGTTAACTTTATATGAAATGATGGATTACATCTGCTCTTTAAAGAACATAGCCAAAAGTAAATGTGCATTCGAGATAACCCAGGCACTTACCAGTGTCAATCTGGAGAACAAAGCCGGGGACAGGATTAAAACTCTATCGGGAGGAATGTTAAGAAGGGCTGGAATAGCTCAAGCAATCTTAGGGGGCACCAAGTTAATACTATTGGATGAGCCGACAGCCGGGCTTGATCCCGGCGAACGGGCCAGATTTAAAAACGCAGTCAGTGAACTTAAAAAAGACAGGATGATACTCATGTCAACCCACATTGTGGAGGATATTGATGCCTGTTGCGATAGCGTTATCGTCATTGACAGCGGCAACGTCTTATTTTACGGTTCCTGTGAAGAATTGAGAAATATCGCTATCGATAAAGTATACATAGTTAAGTCAGCTGATTCCGATAGTATAGACGGAGACAAATTCATACTCAAGATTAACGAGCTTGAGGGCGAAATTTATCATAGGGTACTGGCCAGGGGGAAGCAGGATTATCAGAGTGAAAAGCCCACCCTCGAGGATGGATACATGTGCCTGGTGAAAGGCTTGGCATAATGCGCAGATTATATCTTGAGTTGAAGAACCAGCAATTTTACTATTTTGTACCGCCGGTAGTTCTTTTTATTGTAGTTCCGCTTGCAGTTCTTGCTGCCATAAAAAATGGGGCCGGGGATAATTTCCCGGAATGTGCTTTTATTGCTCAATTGTTTATACCCAGTTTTGCCGCTTGGTGGCCACTTTTAACTTTAAAGGAGTACCTAAATTCACCGGGAAGGGAATTGCTTTTTGTATATAAAAGTGGCAGAGATAGTCTTCTTTTAAAAATGATATTCTTATGGACACTCTATTTGTTGCATGTATTGATTGTGTTTATTTATTTCGCTTATGTATTTGATTATGTTTGGTTCTTATTTATTGCTATAACAATTCAAAGCATGTTCATGATTGCCTTAGGGTATTTCCTCTCCCTATTATTCCATAATACTTTTGTCCCTCTGATCGTGAACTTTTCTTATACTTCGATTTTTGTGTTGGTCCTGTTATATTCTCCGTTAAGCATTTTCCAAATAGGTACCTCGTTTAATGCTGGCAGCCTAGATAAATCTACATTTGTCGGTGTTATTGCGCTTATTCTTTTTTATGGTGGCTATCAGCTGGAAAAACACTTGTACAAAAACAGTATTTGAGTGGGTGCATTCTGCGCCCGTCAGCGGTCATCTGCAGACCCTACTCACTGAATATGAGCTGTACCATCAGCAATACGCAGAATTGGAGCAGCTCATGCTGGCTCTCTTACAGCAGGTTCCCAACGGAGAGAAACTGCTGGCCATCAAAGGCGTAGGTCTGGTAACAGCAGCAACCTTTGTCGGGGAAGTAGGCGACATCAGCCGATTTCAGG
>DAIMDR010000139.1:0-5377 GCA_036725705.1 Syntrophomonadaceae bacterium
TAACTTCATCCTCCCATCTTTTCTTCACCTCTACCTGATTATCCTGCAATGCTTTGGGACCAATTGTAATCCGGACAGGTATACCAATAAGATCGGCATCTTTAAATTTTACTCCGGCACGTTCATCTCGATCATCAAGTAAAACTTCAATTCCCTCGGCTTGCAGTTCAGTATAGATTTGTTCTGCTGCTTTCATCTGATCTTCTTTATTGGCATTAACCGGTACTACAATAACCTGGAAAGGAGCAATGGGAACAGGCCATATAATACCATTTTCATCATGTTTTTGTTCAACTGCTGCCGCCATGGTTCTGGATACCCCTATACCATAGCATCCCATTACCATCGACAGTTCCTGCCCGTTTTGATCAAGGAAGGTTGCACCCATGGCCGATGAGTATTTGGTACCCAGCTTAAAAATGTGTCCTACTTCAATTCCGCGTACCATTTCCAGCCGGTTTTTACATGCCGGGCATACATCGCCAGCCACCGCATTGCGTAAATCTGCTTCCAAACGGGGTTTGAAATCGCGACCGGGATTAACATTAATATAATGAAAGTCATCTTTATTGGCGCCACAGGTAATATTCCTTAAATTAGCTATTTCCAAATCAGCATAAATATCCACCGGTATTCCCACCGGTCCCAGTGATCCAAAGCTGGCACCGCATACTTCTCTTACCGTAGGTTCGTCAGCCATATATAAATTATTGCATCCCAGAATATTTTTCAGCTTTATTTCATTTAATTCACGATCTCCCCTGACCAATACGGCAATTAGTTTATCATCAGCCATATACATAAGGGTTTTGGCCTGTTGTGAAGGAACTATTCCGGCAAATTGTACCATATCCTGAATAGTTCTTTGACCGGGAGTACTAATCTTCTCCAACGGAAGCATGTCCCCCGACATTGGTTCAGAAGTTAATATACAGGCAGCCTTTTCTACATTGGCAGCATATTCACAATGAGTACAATAGACTATTTCCGATTCTCCGGTATCTGCTAAAACCATAAACTCATGACTTTCATTTCCACCAATAGCTCCACTGTCAGCCTCAACCACGCGATAATCAAGATTTAAACGCTGAAAGATACGATTATAGGCTTCAAACATTTTACGATAAGATATTTCCAGGGCTTCATTATCAACATCAAATGAGTATAAGTCTTTCATAATAAACTCACGGCCACGCATTAACCCAAATCGGGGGCGAATTTCATCCCGATATTTGTTTTGAATCTGGTATAACAACAGCGGCATATCCCGGTAGGAATGAACATCTCCGTCAACCAGGGCAGTGATTATCTCTTCATGGGTAGGACCCAGGGCAAATCCCCTGTTATGACGGTCAGTCAGGCGAAACATCTCATCACCGTATACTGACCAGCGACCGGATTGTTCCCATAATTCACGCGGTTGAATAATGGGCATGATTACTTCCTGTCCGCCAGCCCTATCCATTTCCTCCCGAACTATGTTCATAACTTTTTTTAAAACCCGATTGGCTAAAGGAAGATAAGAGTAAACTCCAGCGGTAGCTTTACGAATATAACCTGCCCTTAACAGTAATTGATGACTGGCAGTTTCAGCCTCACTGGGAACTTCCCGCAGAGTAGGACAAAATAATTCCGAATACTTCAAGAACCTGTGCCTCCTTTTTTAACCTCCTGATCTATCTCTTTCAACAATTCATCTACCATATCTTTTTCAGGTATTTTACGGTCTGCCTGTCCCTGCTTAAAAAGCAACCCTGCACCACTGCCGCCGGCAATGCCAATGTCTGCTTCTCTGGCTTCACCCGGTCCGTTAACTATACATCCCATCACGGCGATTTTAATTGGTTGGGCAATATGACGGGTCAACCGATCAACTTCTTCAGCAGTTTTTATCAGGTCAAACTGACAACGACCACAACTGGGACAGGAGATTAATTCTACGCCCCGATTCCTCAAACCGAGGCTTCTTAATATTTCATATCCGGCCCAAACTTCCTCAACCGGATCAGCTGTAAGCGATACGCGTACGGTATCACCAATGCCTTCGTTTAACAATATTCCTATTCCCATTGCCGATTTTATTAAAGCCCGGTCTTTAGTCCCTGCTTCAGTTATTCCTACATGCAGTGGATAGTCTACCTTTGCGGCTAATAGCTTATAAGCTGCTACGGTAAGTAATACTGATGAAGCCTTCAAAGAGATTTTAATATCATTAAATCCCATATCTTCAAGCAGCTTTATATTATCCATGGCGCTTTCCACCATAGCCTCGGCACATACCTGTCCATATTTCTCCAACAGTTGACGATCAAGTGAACCGGCATTTACTCCAATACGGATAGGCAGCTTTCGCTCCTGACAGGCAGTAACTACTTCCTTTACGCGTTCGGCTTTCAGGTTACCCGGGTTAATACGCAGTCCATCGGCACCAGATTCAATACTGTGCAGGGCCAAACGATGGTCAAAATGAATGTCTGCTATTAGCGGAATATTAATTTGAGCTTTTATTTTAGCAATCGCGGCAGCAGCTTCTGTGTCAATTACTGCTACCCGAATTATTTCACAGCCGGCTGCTTCCAAAGCCAGTATTTGTCCTGCTGTGGCTGCTACATCTCTGGTATCAGTATTAGTCATGGATTGAACTATAACAGGATTGTCTCCACCAACAGAGACATTTCCAACTTTTATAACTCTCGAGCGGCGTCTCATCTGTTAACCCTTTATTAAACGCATAATATCATTATAGGTAACTACTACAATCAACAACATTAAAAATACGAAGCCAATGAAATGGATAAGTCCTTCTTTTTCCGGCTCCATGGGTTTTCTTCTGATTGCTTCGACAACTGCAAATACTATTTTACTCCCATCCAGAGCCGGAAATGGCAGCAGGTTTATAATACCGAGATTTATACTTAAGAAAGCTGCAAATGTCAGTAAAAATACGCTTCCTACCTGAGCAGCCTCACCAACCAGTTTCGTAATACCAACTGGTCCGGCTAAATCCCCGGCGGAGGCTCCCCCGGTTATAATAGTCCATAATCCAATCAGCATCAACCTGGTTAAATCATAAGTTTGCTTAACCCCGATCTTAATTGCTTCAACTATACCCTGCCTCTCATAGATTACTGAACCAAGTACACCTATTACAGGTAATCCGGTACTTTCATTCAATTCAGCCGAAACATTAACATATTTAATGTTATTATTTCTTTCCACTTTAAACTCCATAGGGGTACCTGCAGGAGTTGAGGCAATTTGTTCAGTAAACTCAGTCCAGGTAGTGACTTTCTGTCCGTTAACTGCCAGAATACGGTCATTTTCCTGTAATCCTGCCACAGCTGCAGGTCTGTCCGGTATTATTTTACCCAGAATTGGTTGTGGAGAACTGGATGGTATACCAATAATTGAATAGGTAAATATAAAAATCAGCAGGGCCAGAACAAAGTTCATAAAAGGTCCGGCAAAAGATACCCTTATTTTTTCCAAAGGAGTACGCTGACTGAATCCTTTCGGATCATTGTAATCAGAATCCTCACCGGACATACGAACAAAGCCCCCCAGAGGAATTAGACGCAATGAATACTCTACCCCGTCACGGTTAATGGAAAACAGTTTGTAACCAAACCCCAGACTAAATTCATGAACCGGTATTCCTACACGCCTGGCGGCTATAAAATGTCCCCATTCATGGGCCAGAATTAATACCGCAATAATAATCAGCGTTATTACTACACTCATTAACAAATACCTCCTCTGTTTATTATATCTTCTGTCATTATACGAGCCCATTTATCTACAGATAATATCTCCTCCAGATTCGGCCCGGATATGCTTTCATGTCGATTCATTATCTGTTCAACCAACCGGGGAATTAGATTAAACTTAATTTTACCTCCTAAAAAGTATTGTACCGCAATTTCATTGGCTGCATTAAGCACCGCCGGCATAGTGCCGCCAGTTCGGCCAGCCTCATATGCCAACTCCAAAGCCGGAAACCGTTTCACATCCGGAGCCTGAAACTCCAGAGCTGCCAGTTTGGTAAAATCCAGATGCTGAGCAGACGAAGGCAATCTCTCCGGATAACTAAAAGCATATTGAATAGGGATACGCATATCCGCTGCTCCCAGATGGGCCAGAAATGAACCGTCAACCAGTTCTACCATGGAATGAACAGTACTTTGCGGATGTATCAGTACCCCAATATCATTATAATCCACTCCAAAGAGATGGTGGGCTTCAATTACTTCCAGGCCTTTATTCATCAGGGTAGCTGAATCAATGGTAATCTTGGGTCCCATTGACCAGTTAGGATGACAAAGCGCCATTTCTATATTTACCTGCTCCAACTCCTGAAAAGTGAAATTCCTGAAAGGGCCGCCGGAAGCAGTAAGCCAGATCTTATTTAAACTATCTCTTTCACCATGTAAACACTGAAATATTGCCGAGTGTTCACTGTCTACCGGTATCAGCGCAATATTGTTATTCTTAATCTCCTTCATTACTAAATCGCCTGCGGTTACCAATGTTTCTTTGTTAGCCAAAGCAATTCGCTTTTTAGCTTTAATGGCAGCCATGGTCGGCAAAATACCAATTGCCCCGCTTACTGCTACTAATATAATGTCGGCATTGGGCCAGGCAGCTATGGCCGATAATCCTTCTATGCCCGACAGCAATTCAATATTGCCAGCTACTGAATTCTTTAATGACGGATAAGCATCTTCATCTCCAACTGCTATAACCTCGGGTTTAAATTGTTCAGCCTGTTCCACCAGAACATCCACTTCATCCCGGGCAGCCAATCCAGTTACTCTATATCGGTCACTATGTCGGGCAATTACCTCCAGGGCCTGTAAGCCTATTGAACCGGTTGAACCCAGTATAACTATATTAATCAACGATTTTGCCCCCAATTAATTTTATCAAAAACGCCGGCACGATAACTGGCGATAAATATCACTACCAAAACAGGTCCCATAATCATACCGGCTAACCCGGCGATCTGAAGACCAATATATAATGACACCAGCGTAGCCAGAGGGTGTAATCCAATATTATCACCCACAATTTTCGGCTCCAGAAACTGTCTGGTTACTGAAATAATTATATAGACAATAGTAAGTCCTATAGCCATACTGGTTTTGCCAATTATAAACTGCCAGATTATCCAGGGTATAAACAAGGTTCCTGGTCCCAGAACTGGCAATATATCCAACAAACCTACCAGAATACCAATAGTTAAAATATATTGTACGCCCAGAATCTTCAGGGAAACAATTGTAAGTATTGCTGTAATAGTTATTAAGATACTGTAAGCTTTTAAAAACCCGGTTAAAGCCCTGAATAACTCCGCAACCACCCTTCTGGTACCTGAACG
>DAIMDR010000140.1:0-5359 GCA_036725705.1 Syntrophomonadaceae bacterium
CATCTGACCTTCTGCAGGTAGTAGTAAATAGTCGTGCTCTAACAGCCCAGGAAGCGATTGGAGAACCGGACAGGCGGGATTTTCCTCTACTGCAGGGCAAGGAAGTTCTGATTCAGGCTGAAATTGATGGATATGTCGGCCAGGCTTTTACCAGTGATCCGATACCTTATGAGGGATTGGTAAAGGATTTATTCAAATTGGACAGAAAACGACCGGGTCACCAGGCATTAGTGGTAGCCTCACTTAATGCCCTGGCATGCAAAATGGGCAAAACTGATCGCACCATCCATTGTTTAAATAACCAACCGGAAGAATGTGCCGCCGGGATAAGTAAACATGTTTTCGAAAAGCATGGCCGGTGCCGGGTGGGAATTATCGGTTATCAACCGGCTATATTGGATCATTGCAGTCGTCAGTTTGGGGCGGAAAATGTTTTTATAACTGATTTAAATCCTGATAATATCGGACAAATAAGATATGGGGTTGAGGTTTGGGATGGAGCCAGGGACACAGCCCGGATGATAGAAAATGTTGATGTAATGCTTATTACCGGGACTATTTTGGCCAATGGAACTTACGAATCAATTTTATCAGAAATTGGTGATAAGCCTTATTATTTCTATGGTACTACCTGTGCGGCTTTAGCCAGTATTAATGAAGTGCCCAGACTTTGTTTTAATTCCAGATAGTTGAGCGGAATTTTTAATTGCATTATCAAAAAAAAGTATTAGGTACTGGCTGTGCCAAGTGCAAACAATTGGAGAAGGATGTTTATAATGCATTAGCCGAACTTGATTTAGCAGCAGATGTATCCAAGGTTGAAGATATCAAAAAAATCCTTTCCTACAAAGTGATGATTACTCCGGCGCTGGTAATTGATGGTCAGGTAAAGTTGGCTGGTCGCCTGCCTAAAAAAGATGAATTACAACAAATTATAAAAGAAGCCAGTCAATAACAGGAGGTTTTAAAAATGATCAATATGCAGGGAAAAATAATGGCAGTTAATATTTCGGAGAAAAAGGGAGAAAAAAAGCATAATGTAGGGCGGGCATATGTGGAGAAGGAGCTGGGGATAAGCGAAGATGCGCACAGCGGTTCCTGGCACCGGCAGATTAGCCTCTTGTCCTGGTCAAGCTTTGAAAAAATGCATGCCCTGGGGGCTGAAGTTGGCTATGGTGATTTTGCGGAAAACCTGACTATAGATGGTATAGAGGTAGCATCACTACCTATTGGCACTCAGTTAAAAGCAGGTGAAGCACTGCTGGAAATAACACAAATAGGCAAGGAATGTCATAATAAAGGCTGTGCGATCAAACAAAAAACCGGAACCTGTGTAATGCCTATTGAAGGAGTATTTGCACAGGTGTTAAGCCCGGGATGGGTTGCAGTTGGCGATACAGTTGAGACGATTTCCTAAATGCTGTTAAAACCGCTATAAATAAAATATACACCCAGTCCCAATAGAAAAACTGCACAGAGCATTAATATAAATTTGTATACTGATGGACTTAACCAGCGGCTTCCGGTACTGATGATAAGGGCTATTAAGCTATACCAAAAAAGGTCAGCTAAAATATGGCCACTATAAAATGATACTATGCCGCTGGTACCACTTTTCCAGGCAATAGTCAGATAACTGAGGCCAATAGTTGCCCACCATATTGTCCAATAGGGATTTGAAACAGAGATCAGGACTCCTGCTACTGCCGGATGCATAAGCGGGGTGGAAGAAAGCTGATCAGGTTGGCCGTCAGGTAAAATCAGTCTTCCTTTAATGGTATCTTTTATCATGCAATAACCCAGATAAAGCAGAAAAGAGCCGCCTACTACGGCTACGGTCTGACCTACCCGGGGCAGCAACAGTATGGTTGAGAAACCTGCCAATAAGGCTATCAACAGAGCTAGTTCCAATAGAGCATGGCCCAGAACAATTAATGGACCTGCCATGAATCCGTGTCTGGCAGTGGATACAATAGTGGCGGTGAGTAATGGTCCCGGCATCATGGCCCCGGACAATCCCACCCCAAATGCGGTTACGAACAGAACCCCCAATGTCATTACCATTTCCATTCCTTCCCTGATTCGATTCCTTAAATATGGTTTCTATTCTAAGCGCTAAAAAAAAGCTCAGCAAGAGAAATATTTGAGCAGGTTATTATGAAGCAAATGTGGTTAAAAGCCGGACTGCCAGATGACTGATAGCCCGGCTTTTTCAGATGACTTATAACTTAAACTGATTAATGAGATTGGTCAGTGTTTCGGCATTCTCGGCCACTTTGCCGGCTGCTTCACTAATTTCAATAGCAGAGCGGGCGGCTTGTTCGCTGCCCTGGGCTATTTCCTGACTGCCAGAAGTACTTTGGGCTATAGTTACAGCATTGCTTTGTGTTGCCTGAGTGATTTCTTCCATAGATCGAGTGATCATTTGGATATTATTGCTGACTTCTTCGGTAAACATTTGGATAGCTTTGCTGTCCTGGTAGTATTGTTCCCCGATTTCAACCATGGCAGAATAGTCACTTAATACCTGCGTGGAAATAAATTCCAATAAGTTTGAGGTGCTGTCAGTAAGATTATTCATAGCCTGCTTTACTTTATCCGTTAGAAGCTGGATACCGCCTACTGCTTCAGCTGAATCTTCCGCCAATTTTCTGACCTCTTCAGCTACTACTGCAAATCCTTTGCCGTGTTCACCGGCCCGGGCGGCCTCAATAGCAGCATTCAGTGCCAGCAAATTGGTTTGATCGGCAATACCGGCAATATTTTGTGCCAAATTGGAAATCTGTTCTACTACTTGCGCTTCTTCCATAGCATTTTTAACCCGTATTTCAATGTTATCATAAACTCCTATAGTAGAGTTTTTGGACCTTTCAGCATCATTCCTGATTTCGATAGCTTTTTTAGCTATTACCTGTGCTTGTTGGCTACTTGCTTCAGTTCGACTGCGTAATTGGTCTATCATGGCATGGACTTCTTCGGTAGAAGCAGTTACTTCCTGTACTGAGGCAGAGACTTCTTCCATACCGGCGGCAACTTCTTCAGTAGCGGCTGAAGACTCCTCCATAACGGAGGCAATATTTTGCCCCTGAGCCAGTAGTTCCTCACTGGAAGCAGCTAATTCATGAGAAGTATTAGCTATACTATCAATCATTCGCCGGGTATTGGCTCTTAATAATTCAAATGATTTGAACAGGGTACCAATTTCATCTCGCATTGCCAAATACTCAGGGGTTATTTCCGAGCTGTAATCACCCGTTGATAATTCTTCCGCGTATGCTGAACCTGCCATAATCGGTTGGGATAATTTTCTGGACAGTATATATGCAACCCCTATGCCCAAAAGTATAAATACTAAAGCAATTGTTGCCAAAGTTCGTTTCATGGTATTAAGATTGGCCAGAACTTCTTCCTGGGGAGCAGCAATTGCTACACTCCAGCCAGTTTCTCCCACCGGGGAAAAGCCCATCATAACATTTTGTTTACTGACACTGAAATAGTAGTTGCCGAAACCTTCCTCACCGTTGGTCATTCTGGTTAGTACTGCAGCCAATTCAGTATATTCCGGCTTGGTTTTGGATTCCTTAATAAAGTTATTCTGGTTTAGTACCAGTTCTTTATTAGGGTGGGCAATAACATCTCCTTCCTGGTCAATCATGTATGCGTAGCCAGTTTGTTGATATTTTATCTGGTTAGTAATATTACTAAGGGTGCTTCCATCTCTTAAAGCAACCAGGACCCCTGTCACCTGTTTGTAATTATTGTATATAGGGGTGGCAGCCACGATTGATAAGCTTTGATCTACTTTACTAATCAGGGGATCACTTATATTGGACCTGCCCTGCATCGCCAGAAGGAAATAGTTGCGCTCTTTTACATTGACTATTTGTCCGTTAGTCAGTTTCAAAATACCATCCGGAGTGGCTACGCCCATATACAGGTAGCCGGAGCGTTCTGTTTCTGTAATCAGAGCAGGTAATTGCTGATTATCCCAATCCATACTTTTAATATCAATTCTGGTAGCAGTAGTTTCAACTGTACTCAAGTCCGCGTTTAATACTGAATTTATATTGCCGGCTGCCTGATGGGCAATAATGGGTATATTATGCTCTACTTCTTCCAGTAGGGCCTTGGCAGCGTTCTGATAAGAAATGAATCCCAATCCAATTCCCACAATTAATAAAATACTCCCGAAGTCAACTATGAGCCTGGTGCTGATACTTTTCATCCATTTCCCCCCCGTTTATTATACATAGTTAATAAATTGTCGTTTATCAATTTTCTAGGTATATTGAGAAATTCCTGCAACATTCGAGTAAAAATTTATATTATTGGTAATATTTTCACTTCTAAAGCACTGAAACAGCTGTAAATAAAAATATATTTCCGGAGCTTTAATGGATTTGGTACGAATAATGACCCCGCTTGGATTCTTGTGTTGGCTGGATCGGAAGCCAGGTCAGGACCGAAAATTTTCTCAATTGATTAATTAATTTCATCTTGATAATCAAATAAATGAGAGCTTTGCATAATTAACTTTTCTTTATTTATGAGACTCCCCCTGAGGGACTGCACCTCTGGGTACTACTGATACACCCTTCCGGGTGTGATTAATGTTGCTGATACATCCTGCCGGATGTAATTAATGCTCTCAGAGTGACAGTATCGAAGGATTTATTGAATTATGCAAAATTCTCATATAGTAGTTTGTGATGCGTAATTTAAGCCCTCGTAAATCTTTCTGCAACCTTGCATTTTATTAATGCACCGATGCAAATTAAAATGCGCAGCTTGATAAATAGTTTGCCGGTTATTACTGCGTTTTTGGAATTTAAATATGACTTATAAAGTTGGCATATAACTTGCGTGTATATATTGATGTTGTAAAAACCAATATCAATTTTGCGAAGGAGGTGGTAAAAGATAGCAAACTGCAGGCTGGTTTTACCAGTCAGGTAATGAAGGGAGGGGTTCATTGGATGTCTTCACATGAAAACTGGGTAGGCGCAGGTCCGGCAGGGCTGGTAGCTCTGGCAGTAGCATGTTTTTGTTTCTTTGCTCTGCTGACCGGTAAAGTAGACCATTCAGCTATAGTTATAATGGGGGTATGGCTGATTGGTGGTTTTGTGATTCAGATTATAACCGCTTTATTGGAGTTAAAAGAGGGCAATTTATTAGGTGGTAATGTATTTACATTTTTCTCGGCTTATTTCATGCTGGTTACCGGATGTGAGATGCTGGTGAAATTCTGGGCAGGTCATAATGGTATTGCCATTGATGCCAGAATTAGCGGTTGGGCATGGTTGGCAATATCAGCCGCCATTACGCTTTGGTTGCCAGCTTATTTTGCCGGAGCCAGAAG
>DAIMDR010000141.1:0-5310 GCA_036725705.1 Syntrophomonadaceae bacterium
TTTCTTCGAAAATCAGCCTTAGACTTTCCCAATCCATTCCCTGAAATTCAGGATTAAAGGACGGGAAATGATATTCTGTATAACCGCAATCAACCAAGCGCTTTGCGACAAGGACACTTTCCTCTCTACTCTACGGGACAACATCGCCACCGTCATAAATCGTGAAAACGACCAGACTTTAGCCGATATCGATAAGCGGCTGGAGGAACTGCAAACGGAGCTTTTGAAACTGGCTACTTCCAATGCGGATTATGATAAGGTTGGCGATGAGATTCACCGCCTGCGTGACCAGAAGCAAGAGTTGCAGGTTGAAAGCGCTAACCGTGATGAACTCAAAAAGCGCATGGCTGATATGAGCACATTCCTAAAGAAGCAATCCACCGCCCTCACCGAATACGACGAGCAGCTTGTCCGGCGTCTGATTGAGAAGATCAGAATCTATGAGGATAAATTCACCGTGGAATTTAAGTCCGGCTTAACGGTGGATGTGAATGAATAGAGTAAAAACGAGCAAGGCACTCTACGAAACATAGAGCGTCTTGCTCTTATTAACATTGGATATCAATAAGTTATTTGTTCTTTAACTCAGATTTAATACTTAATAAATTTATCCCCCGGAACGCCACAAATACTGCATTTTTCAGGCTGAAACTTCTCGATATTTCCACAGACAGGGCAGAGATAGTAGAAAACTTCTTCCTTCTGATCAAGGTTCTCTAACGCTTCTTGATAAAGCCCTGCATGAACTTCTTCCGCTTTCATTGCAAATGTAAAGGACATAAGCGCAGCTTTGTTTCCTTCCGCCTCAGCTTCTTTAACGAAATCAGGGTACATTTCCTTATATTCGTAAGTTTCTCCTTTAACCCCGTCCTTCAAGTTATCTGCCGTTGAACCAATTTTTCCGGCCACTTCAAAATGCTTTAGTGCGTGAATGGTTTCGGCGTCAGCTGCAGCTCTAAACAATTTCGCTGCATTGAGATTTCCGTCTTTTTCGGCTTTCTTGGCATAGGCTGTATACTTTCTGTTCGCTTCGGCTTCTCCGGTAAATGCAGCCATCAGATTTTTAAGTGTCTTATTTTCACTCATGTTTTTGTCCTCCTCGCCTTTATTAAAAGCTTCTAATAATTTCTTAACAGTTTCTTTGGGGAAGCCTTCCGGCTGTTTTTCTCCCAGAAGTGATTGTAAGAATTCCTGAGCGTTCTCGCTTTGTGGCAGCATATATCCCGCTTCACGGATAATATCCTCCCCCATAATATGATTAGATTTTTCGATGGCGACAGCCAGTTTTCCGGGAAGCCCCGCGACTATATTCTCCTGTTCCGACTTGCTGCGCGTCAACGCTTTCAGCGCATCGATAACAGGCTGGGTTTTATTTTGCTGCTTCGGATACTCTTTCGGTACCATGGAAATTGCTCCGGATGGGCAGGCATCCGCACAATCGCCGCAGCCGATGCACTTAGCAACATCAATTATACTGTTTTCTGTATCAGTCGCCCCGGTAGGACAGACATAAAGGCATAGACAGTCCTTTGTACACAAACGTATATTTCTTACTGCATATTTATCAGCCATTTTTATTGCCTCCCCTCAATCTTTTCAAATTTCCAATTGGGTACCTTGCAAACAGGGCAAACCTCCGGCAGCTTATCTCCTATGTACACAAAGCCGCAGATAGTACAGACATAAACGCCTGTATTCTCCAACATTGCGTCGCCCTCTTTTTGATATCTACTTATAATAGATTTCAAAATCCGAGTTACCTTCTCGCTCCAGACAAGAGCACGGAGCGCACCCCTATCCTTTGCATCAGTTGCCACGGCATTGGCATTTGGGAAGCCCTGCTTAAGGTCCTTTTCAATAAGGTCAAGTAGCTTACTGAAATGCGGGTCTTCGGTCGGTGCTGATACCGATTTAAAATAACCAGCCAGTTCATTAAATAGAGTTGCTTCTTCGGGCTTGTACTGTTTTTCACACCCACGTGCAAGATTCGTGCAAAGTGCACTAACTTCTAAGGGGGACATCTCCTTCATATCTACAGGGGACTCAATTACAGATATCGGCTCCTTTTTCGGGGTCATGTCTGATTCACCCTGTTTCTCAAATTCTGATTTTGTCGCACCACATAGCGGACAGACCCAATCCTCAGGCAGGTCTTCCCACCTTGTACCCGCAGCAATGCCTGCATCGGGAATGCCTTTTGCTTCGTCGTAGACAAATCCACATACGGAACATATGTATTTTGCCATTTCATTACCTCCTCACTTGTTTTATTCTATATCTACAAGGCATATTTATTAAATGCCTTGTGAATATACGTTATCATTAATCTGGAAAATAAAATATGGTATTTATTCGCCGCATTCATCGTGATGCTGATGCTCGTGGCAGACGGAACCTGTTGTCTTAAGCTCACCCTTCAGATAATTTTCTACAGCAGTTTTCGCGTTACCAGAAGCTCCTACAACAACTTCAACGTTCCTTTCATTAAAAATCTCAACCGCACCTCCGCCCATACCACCGCTGATGATGACATTTACACCGCGATCGGCAAGAAAGTTAGGCAAGAATCCAGGTCTATGTCCAGGGTTAGCAACGGTTTCACTCTTGACGATTTGATTGTTTTCAGCATCAAAAATCATGAACCCTTCGCAATGTCCAAAGTGCTCAGTCACCATTCCTTTTTCGCTCGCTACTGCAATTTTCATCATTTTAGTTTTCCTCCATTTTTTCTAATATTTTTGCAACCGGCTCAAGCCAATTGCCATCGAAAAGTTCTATCATGCCCTTGTCACAGGCGGCTGAAATCTTGGGGTCGATAGGTAATTTAGCAAGAACCTTTAAATTGTGTTTATCAGCAATTTCTTCAATGTGGCTTTCTCCAAATATCTGATAGTCCTTGCCGTTATCAGGACATTTAAAATAGGACATATTTTCTACCAGACCGATAATGGGGATATTCATCATCTCAGCCATCTTAACAGCTTTTGAAACAATCATGGATACAAGCTCCTGCGGGGACGTCACAACGATAATCCCATCAACAGCAATGGATTGAAATACCGTAAGGGGAACATCGCCAGTTCCCGGTGGCATATCGATAAACATAAAATCCACATCGCTCCAGATTACATCTGTCCAAAACTGCTTTACTGTACCAGCAATAATCGGCCCTCTCCAGACAACCGGGTCAGTGTCGTTTTCTAAAAGCAAATTAACAGACATAATATCAATGCCAGTCTTCGTTTTAACGGGAAATAGGCCGAACTCACTACCTTTGGCTTTTTCCTTGATGCCAAAGGCTTTTGGGATAGAAGGCCCAGTAACATCCGCATCAAGAATGGCAGTATGATAGTTCATCCTATTCATGGTAACCGCAAGCATGGAGGTTACCAACGACTTGCCGACTCCTCCTTTGCCACTGACAACACCGATGACTTTTTTTACACTGCTCATCTCGTGCAGTTTTTCGGAGAAATCTGTTTTTTGTTCTTGTCTTTCTGCGCAGTCCTCCGAACAACTGCTACAGCTTTGATTGCAACTTTCGCTCATATTCTTGCTCCTTTTATTTAGATTGTAATTTTACTGCCTGCTGACAGGTAATCGATGCTATCCCTCATACCAGCTTTCAGCCTTTTATAAGGTTCGATGCCTGTGCAATGGCAGGTATAAAACTTTGCTTTTGTACTCAAGAGGTACTTGACAATCCTATCTGTCATTTCAGAGTCTTCATTGCCGCCAGAGCGGCTGGAAAGGTGAAATCCGCCTATCACATAGTCAGGCATTCGTCCTTTGAGCGTGTGAAAATGCTCAAGTATATTTATGATGCCATTATGAGCGCAGCCTGTTACTAATAGGGTTTTCCCGTCTTCCTCTATAGCGAGGTTCTGTTCATGTGCAAAGATATCATCTGTCGTTTGCCCATTATACTCAGTGAGCAATCCACGGTTTGATTTTGGACGCGGCTTTCTTTGGGTAATATTAGAGAATACTTGGATTCCACTGTTAATAAAGAAACGGTCTGAGGTGAGGACAATTTGTTTGTTTTGTTTCAGGTTTTCATCAAGACCTATAAAATCCAATTCATCGTTTGGACGGATCGCATAGTGCTTTTCAAAAGCGAGTCGATGTAAAAATACCTCAGCTTTTGTGTTTTCGTGCAGAAAACTTTTTAGCCCACCGCCATGATCATAGTGTCCATGCGAAATCACAAGAAAATCAACATCAGCAACATTCACATCAAGCTTTTTTGCATTTTGAAGAAATAACTCGCTTGCACCCACATCAAACAATATTTTATGTTTCTTTGTTTCTATATACAGGCTAAGGCCGTGCTCACTGCCAAAGTCTTTTGATATCGAGGTGTTTTCAACCAAAGTTTTAATAAGCATGACTTTAGCCACCACCTTTTTCAAAGAGCAGATTCATTGTTTTGTGATAAACCTCTTTAACCGCCGTTCCCGATGTGCAGTCTATGTCTACAATGGTTTGACCATTATTTATAGCTTTAACCGCACCTAAGTCAAAGGGTATCCTGCCAATAAAGGGCAGCCCTTGTTTTTTACAAAACTCTTCAATCTTCTCTGTGTTCTCAATGTTGGTATCGTATTTGTTGATACATACCGCTGTCTTTGTCCCGAATTTCGCTGCTGTTTTTATAACGCGCTCCATATCGCTGATACCTGATATGGAAGGTTCTGCGACTATCAAAACCATATCCACACCGCTAAGTGATGCGATGACAGGACAGCCTATTCCAGGAGATCCATCAATAATGGCCAGCTCAGTATCAACTGTTGCCGCCTTCATTTGTTTTTTTACCTCAGTTACAAGCATTCCGGAGGTACCACTGCCCATTTTCAGTTGCGCTGTTGAAAATACTTTTTCTCCATCAGAATACAGCATCAATTCTCCAGCCACTGCCGGTATCATAGTTATCGCTTCCACAGGACAAACATACTCACAAACACCGCAGCCTTCACATGCGAAAGGATCCACTTTATATTTTTCATCTATTGAAATAGCATCAAATCGGCAGTTTTGCCTACACTGATCGCATTTAATGCAAAGTTCCGGATCTATCACTGCTTTTGGTAGCCCATAATAATCTTTTTTTGCAGGTTTAACACTCCATCCGGTAATGAGGTGCAGGTTAGGCGCATCTACATCACAATCCGCATATGCTTTGGCGTTAGCAAGTTTTATAAACGCACTTGCTATTGTCGTTTTTCCGGTTCCGCCTTTACCGCTAAGGATTAGTAGTTGTTTCATGCTGCACCTCCTTTGTCACCTTGTTAAGCAGAGAAGAAAACA
>DAIMDR010000142.1:0-5276 GCA_036725705.1 Syntrophomonadaceae bacterium
CAGGGATAAGTCGGTTAATTATTTGGTGTGGGAGCAATTATTCTCGCACAGCCTGCCGTCCCCCTGTCAACCTACAATGTTTATTCGTGCATTTATTTGCCAAACTATAATAACCTGTGGTATATTATTTGTTGGTAATTACACACGCTTGGCTGACTTTGCGGACAGTGCTGGTTACAGTCTCCGGAAAGGTTGAAGCGGCGGAGGAAAAAACTGAAAGGAGGTGTTGTTGGTGTCAGTTATATCAATGAAACAGCTTCTGGAAGCAGGAGTGCATTTTGGACACCAAACACGCAGATGGAACCCGAAGATGGCTCCCTATATTTACATGGAGAGAAATGGTATTTATATCATTGATCTGCAACAGACGGTAAAAAAATTCGATGAGGCTTATGAGTTTATCAAAAATGTAGTAGCCGATAATAAGGGAGTCCTTTTTGTCGGAACTAAAAAGCAGGCTCAGGAGACTATTCGTGAAGAAGCCATTCGTTGCAACATGTACTTTGTTAACCAGCGCTGGCTGGGTGGAATGCTTACCAATTATAAAACTATTCGTGCCCGGGTTTTACGCTTGAAAGAGTTGGAACGGCTTGAAGCTGAAGGCGCCTTTGATGTACTTTCCAAAAAAGAAGTTGCCAGGCTGGCAAATGAAAGAGAAAGACTGGAAAGATTTCTGGGTGGAATAAAAGATATGGATAAATTGCCGGGTGCATTATTTGTAGTTGATCCCCGCAAAGAAAAGATTGCAGTTGCTGAAGCCCGCAAGCTGAATATTCCGGTAGTAGCTATTGTAGATACTAACTGTGATCCTGATGAAGTTGATTATATTATCCCCGGAAATGATGATGCAATAAGAGCTGTAAAGCTAATGGCTTCAAAGATTGCCGATGCGGTCCTGGAAAGCAAACAGGGAGAACAAGTAACTGCTTAATAAGTTGAACGACAAGGGGTGAATAGATTCTTCTGTACACCCCTTTTTTGTGAATATTAAGGTAATAAGGAGGTTAACCCAGGTGATAACAGCACAGATGGTTAAGGAATTAAGAGAAAGAACCAGTGCAGGAATGATGGATTGTAAAAGAGCACTGGAAGCTACTGATGGTGATATGGAAAAGGCTATTGACGAACTAAGAACTAAAGGTCTGGCTAAAGCAGCCAAAAGAGCAGGAAAAGTTGCCAGTGAAGGTACAGTTATATCCTATATTCATGGTGCGGGAAGAATTGGCGTATTAGTTGAAGTTAACTGTGAAACTGATTTTGTAGCCAAGACAGAAGAGTTTAAACAACTGGCTTATGATATTGCTATGCAGATAGCAGCTGCCAATCCACAGTATATTTCCCGCGAGGCTGTAGCGCCTGAGATTCTGGAGAGGGAAAAAGAAGTATTGAAAGCTCAGGCACTGGAAGAAGGCAAACCGGAGAAAGTTATTGAAAAAATGGTTGAAGGCCGCCTGGAGAAATTCTATAAAGAGAACTGTTTGCTTGAACAGCAGTTCATAAAAGATACTGATAAATCAGTTCAAGACCTGATTCATGAGAAAGTTGCCAAGATGGGTGAGAATATTAGTGTTCGTCGCTTTGCCCGCTATGAAGTTGGTGAAGGCATAGAAAAGGAACAGGTTGATTTTGCTACTGAGGTAATGTCTCAAATCAAGTCAGAATAACCTGTTATCCGGGAGGAGATAAATTGGATAATCCCAGATATAAGCGTATTGTACTGAAATTAAGCGGAGAAGCACTGGCTGGAACTCTGGGCAGCGGTATTGATCATAATATTTTAACCTCTATAGCCCGACAAATTGTAGAAGTTGCAAAAACCGGAGTTCAGGTTGGTATTGTAGTTGGAGGAGGTAATATTTGGCGTGGGGTAGCCGGAAGTGCCAAAGGTATGGATAGGGCTACTGCAGATTATATGGGTATGCTGGCTACAGTAATTAACGCTTTGGCTTTACAGGATGCGCTGGAAAAAGAAGAAATGGGTACCCGGGTAATGAGTGCCATAGAAATGAAGGAAGTAGCTGAACCTTATATCAGGCGTCGGGCTATACGCCATCTGGAAAAAGGCCGGGTAGTAATATTTGCAGCCGGCACCGGTAATCCATACTTTTCTACGGATACCGCCGCTGCTTTGCGTTCTGCAGAAATTGAAGCCGAAGCAATACTGATGGCCAAGAAAGTTGATGGGGTATATGACTCCGATCCGGTAATTAATCCAAACGCGGTCAAATATAAAAGATTAAGTTATATAGATGTATTAAATCAGGGTTTGGGTGTTATGGATTCTACTGCAACATCTTTATGTATGGACAATGGTATTCCTCTTATCGTATTCGATCTGACCAAAGAAGGAAATATTCTTAAAGCAGTGATGGGCGAGAATATTGGAACCTATGTAGGGAGGTAATAATATGGTAAAAGATATTCTTAAAGAATCTGAAGAAAAAATGAAGAAAACCATTGAACATTTAACCAAAGACCTGGCCGCCATGCGGGCTGGTCGTGCCAATCCGGCTATGCTGGATCGTATAATGGTTGACTACTATGGTGAACCAACTCCGTTAACGCAGCTGGCTAATATTACGGTTCCGGAAGCGCGGTTGATTGTTATTCAACCCTGGGATAAAACCAGTATAGCCAGTATAGAAAAAGCAGTTATGAAATCAGATTTAGGTGTTAATCCAAGTAATGATGGTAATGTAATCCGTATTGCCATACCTCAATTAACTGAGGAAAGACGAAAAGATATGGTTAAATTAATAAAAAAACGGGCAGAAGAAGCTCGTGTAGCAGTGCGTAACATTCGTCGCGATGCCAACGATATGCTTAAATCTCTGGAAAAGGATAAATCCATATCTGAGGATGAGAGCAAAAAGGGTATGGATGATGTTCAGAAGTCTACGGATAAATTCGTCAAGGATATTGATGCCATCTTAGCTGCCAAAGAAAAGGATATTATGGAAGTTTAATAATGTACCGGCATATTTCTGCTGGTATTGACAGTAGTTTATATTTATAATTAATTTATTGATACCCCCATTAAAAGGGGGTATTATGGTTTCCGGAAGAGGGGTTAAAGTGGCTTCAATTAAGATTAATAATACCCAAATAAATAAAGCCCAATTACCTCAGCATATTGCCATTATAATGGACGGTAACGGCAGGTGGGCTAAAAAAAGATTAATGCCTAGAACTATGGGACATAGAGCGGGTATGACTACTTTAAAGACTACGGTAAAAACCTGTGCAGAATTAGGAATTAAATATCTGACTGTATTCGCATTCTCGACTGAAAATTGGAAACGCCCAATTGATGAAGTTGATTATCTGATGAAACTGCTGGTGGAATATCTGGGTAAAGAGCTACAGGAATTACATCAGGAAAATGTCAGAATTAATGTGATTGGAGCTTATCAGGATTTACCTTCCGAATGCCTGACCCAGGTAGAAAAAGCATTATCCCTGACGAAGGATAATACTGGTATGGTTTTTAATATTGCTTTGAATTATGGAGCGCGCCGGGAAATAATAAGAGCAGTTCAGAATATAAGTGCCAGGGTTCGGGAAGGTCTGTTATCCCCTGAAGATATTGATGAAAATACCATTGCCAGTGAATTATACAGTTGTAATATACCAGATCCGGATTTATTGATAAGGACTGCAGGTGAAATGAGAATCAGCAATTTTTTATTATGGCAAATAGCCTATACAGAATTATGGTTTTCTTCAAAACTTTGGCCGGAATTTACGCGGGAAGAGCTTTTAAATGCTATTAATGACTATGGGCAAAGAGAAAGACGGTTTGGCGGATTAACTAAATAAAGGCGGGTTAAAATTTTGAAAACCAGAGTAATCACTGCATTAATTGGTGCACCTCTTTTAATAGCAATAATGTATTTGGGCAGCTACTACAGGATAGCTATTTTTCTATTATTGGCTTTTTTAGCTTTAAGGGAATTGTTTATTATGATGCAGGCTAAAGGCTTAACCCCTCTGGTTCTGCCGGGTTATGTAATACTGTTGCTATCCCTTTCCTTATACAGCCCGATACCTTATCAGGAATTTTTGTTTTTCCTGGGAATCATGTTAGTTGTCATTATATCGGTTATAGCTTATCCGAAGATAGATTTTGCTTCCACTGGTGTAAGTATATTTTTTGCCGGATACTGTGGAGTTCTACTGAGCTATGCACTTAGAATCTCAATGATGGAATCAGGCTTTATGTTAATAATGTTTGCTTTTTTACTAACCTGGGCAAGTGATGTGGGAGGTTATTTTGCAGGCAGCAGATGGGGGAAGCATAAATTGGCACCCCTGCTTAGTCCTAATAAAACCTGGGAAGGCGCTGCAGGAGGCATTTTAATGTCGGTTATTATAGCCTTGCTGTTTTATCAATTGTTTTTTTCTTCATCATTGGCACTGGTGTTTGTTTTGTTGGGGTTATTGGCCAGCGCAGGCGCACAGTTTGGCGATTTATTTATTTCCGGTTTAAAAAGATATATGGGTGCCAAGGATAGCGGCAATCTTATTCCTGGTCATGGGGGAGTATTGGATCGTTTTGACAGTTTTATCCTGGTAGTGCCCATAGTATATTATTTTGTGATTTATGCCATATAGATTAAGAGAGGTGAGTGTTCATGGATCCGGAACTGCAAAAATATCTTAAACTATTGGCGAAAATCGCTATATTCGTATTAAGTCTGGTTTCTATTTACTTATTGTTCAGTTATGTAATACCAATTCTTGGAAAAATCCTGGCCTATATTCCGGTCTTGTTTTTACCGTTTATAATTGCGGTGTTATTGGCTGTGATTATCGAACCGGTGGTAATCGTATTTGAAACCCGACTCAGACTTAAGCGTAACTGGGCCGTGGTTTTCAGCTTGATGACTGTAGTAGGGGGCTTTGTATTAATTGTTTCTTCACTAATATCCATGATCATCAAAGATCTGACCATACTCTATCCACGCATAGCCTCTTATTCAGACCAGGTCATAACCGGATTCATGAATACAATCAGCGACTTCCGTCTCCTGTACCTGCAAATGGATTTGCCGCCTCAGGTCCAAAATGCTATACAGGAAAATATGCAGGGTGGTATCGAAACTTTAAAAGAAATTATTAATGGCAGTTTGGACATTTTGATGCAGGTATTTGCCAAATTGCCGAGCATATTTATCTTAATTATAATTGCTACGGTAGCTACTTTTTTTATAATAAAAGACCGTGCAGTATTAAGCCGGTTTGTATTACATTTGCTCCCCGGAGACGCCCGTTCA
>DAIMDR010000143.1:0-5243 GCA_036725705.1 Syntrophomonadaceae bacterium
GAGCACCGGCCTCCGGAGCCGGGTGCGGAGGTTCGATTCCTCTCGGGCGTACCATCCAAGAAATCGGCACTTTCGATTTTTTTGAAAGTGCCTTTTATTAGCCGAATCTTTTGTCATTATGGCATTATTTCTCTTGGGTGACTTACTCCTGTTAAAAATTCCACCATCACTGGTACCTCATAATGTCCAGCGATGGACGGTGTAATCTGTCCAAAAGCTGATTGTCATTAACACCAATTTAGAAGCTCTACTTAGAGGTGCGCAGGTCAGGTAGGTAAACACCTATTTAAAATATAAGGATCCATGCTTGTGAACTTTACAGCACATTTCGCACAGATCCTTATAGTTCTATTTGTTACTCACCTAGATTTAATCTGTTTAAGCCTAGATTAATTATCAAAGCTCCCAGAGAAACGATACCTAAGGATAGGCCTATTTCAGCTAGGGATGGGATATATCTTCCGGCAGCATCGCCGAACATCTGTGGTCCTGGCATATTGATCAAGGTGTTAAGAAACTCGGCTTGAAGAAAGTTAGATTTAATGAAATAGATGGCCACCAGGGCTAATATTGCTCCTAGAACAATCTTTCCATCCTCTGAGGAACCACTTGCCTTAACTAATATTACTATAGCTGCTATCAATGCTACCATCTCTACCCAGAAGCCTATAGCTCCTTTACCTGCTACTAACCATAGGGTAGCATCATATCCACCGCCAGCACCAGGATATAGACCTATCAGCACTTCTCCTACCACGATAATTAATTGTACAACCAAAAGGACGGCAGTGACTTTAGCTATTTTCGCAAACAGGTCTGGGGACATTTTAGTGTAACCAATCCTATTGAGAATAGAGACTATGATCATTTGTATGGCTAGTGCGGCAACTAATGCTGCGACTAAAAAGGATATTGATTGGGCTGGATTATTCCACATAGGACGTGCTACTTGCATACTAAAAACAAATGAAGTTACTACAACTAAAAGACCAGCAATAAAGGCAACTATGGCTATAGTTTTAATAGAACTTTCATCTTTTTCTCCCCCCTGCACTTTCAAAAGCTGGGAAGTAAATATAATAGATATTATCAAGTAAGAGGTTAGTATGATGAAGTCCCAAAACATAGGAGAACCAAAATTACCACTGATAATGTAAAGCCAAGCTTTCCAAGGAGATCCTATATCTACGAGAATGAATAAGCCAGCCACTAAGACTGATACTGCTCCTGTAAAAGCGGTAATTCTGCTATAAGGTTTATACTCATTGAAGTTAAACAAATATGGTACCGAAGCAAAAAATAAACTGCCAGCAGCAATTCCAGTAAAAATCATAAAGCCAGTGATATAAAGTCCCCACATATTGCTAGTGCCCAAATTCGTAACTTGTAAACCTTTTGTTAATTGAAATCCCCAACAGATAGCACCAAGAAGAATCAAGGCAGCGAATATGATATTCCACAAATTGATGGAATTTGATTTTTTCGTGTTAGTTAGAACAGTCATACTTACACCTCCTTTAAGTTAAGTAATATATACTAGGCTTGGTTGCTTTTTCTTCGAGCAAATGGATGTGATTGCGCCCCTTCATGGCCTTACTTACATCACTATTGGGGTCATCAATATCACCAAATATCCGAGCTCGGTTAGGACAAGCATCAATACAAGCAGGTTTCATATCTCTTGCTAAAAGGTGGCTACAAAACGTACATTTTTCTACCACATTACTTTGATGAGGTTTTACACTGGCATTACCCATAGCCACTTCAATAGCATATTCAGGTTTTTTCCAGTTAAATTGACGTACTCCAGAATAAGGACAAGCTACCATACAGTAACGGCAACCAATACACTTATCGTAATCTTGTACTACAATACCATCTTCTCTTTTATAGGTTGCACCTACAGGGCAAGCTTTGACGCAAGGTGCATTCTCGCAGTGTTGGCAATTTATCGGTAGGAATTGCATGCGCAAATTGGGGAAGGTTCCTTCCGGTGTATCCATGCTTTTCCCACCCACAGTCAAGATTCTGCTCCACCATATTTCATTAGGGAGATTGTTTTCAACCTTGCATGCCACTGAGCACGCATGGCACCCTACACAGCGATCCAGATCAATCGCCATTGCATAACGCATATTTTAATACCCCCTTTATCTCTTCTTTACATCTACTAAAGCGTCAAAATAAGCAAAGTTGACAGCCATAGGATCGGAAGTGGCATTAGTCAATTCTTGGTAACACCCTTCGATAAACTGATCTCTTTGCCAACCTTTAGGAATACTAATTACTCCTGGAGAAATAGCATCATTGACTTCAGCCTTGAGTACAGCTTTGCCTCGGTCATTAAATACTTCTACTATGTCTCCACTCTTAATTCCTCGTGCTTCTGCATCGTGGCGACTAATTTTAGCTAAGGGTTCTGGGTCTAACTCTTTCAGCAGAGGCACGTTAAACCATTGACTATGGGTACGGTATCTAGAGTGTTCTTGAACGAATACCAAGGGGTACTTGGCATACAAGGGGTTCTCAGGCCAAGCTTCTCCTGGGGGTTTAAAATAAGGCAATCTTTCCTTTTCGATAACGTCAGTCAGATCTTGACCATAGTTAACCCGTGGTTGGGGATTTTCACAATAAAGCTGAGCTCTACCTGTAGGAGTATAGAAAAATGCTTCGCCACGAACAAAAGGTTTTTCAGCCGAACCAGTTCCTCGCACTACCTTTTCTTCCATTAAACGCTCATAGGTAATACCCATTGCCCTTAAATCATCTGAATCCAATAAAACCTTAATCCAAGCAGTATCATCCATATCTTCCGGGAAATATTCGCCTAAACCCATCTTATGGGCAATTAACGAAATAATCTCCGCATCCGGCTTGCTTTCATATAAAGGGTCAATAGCCTTTTCCTGCATGTAGATATAAGGGTTATTGTAAGCAGTTCGAAGATCATTTACTTCAAACCAGAAGGATGCTGGTAAAACAATATCAGCATGGCGCGCCGTATCAGTTAACTCCGTTTCTGCCACTACAATAAACTCTAAGTTAGGTAATATATCAGTAAACCAAGAACTTTGTTGAGCCCAATTGCTCATAGAATTAGATGAAGTAGTATACATGGCTTTTACTGGATAAGGTGTACCCCCTATAGCCTGATCTCTAGCAACTTTATAAAACTCTGTTTGAGGGATGGTATTTGTTGCTGCCATATTAAAATTAGTAACATACATTCCAATGTAGTTAAAGGGTATATTTTGCACAAATAAGCCGGTAAATCCTGCTCCCTTAACTCCAATATTGCCAGTTAGGGAAGCCATCATAAAGGCCGCCATTGACCATAGGTGTCCGTTTTGATAGTGGTCAATTCCATAGTTGGTATAGACTGTGGTAGGTCCATCCACATATATGTGAATTAATTCTTGAATTTTTTCAACTGGAATTTTGGTATATTCGCTAGCTCTTTCCAGAGTGTATTCTTGTACATGATTTTTTAGTAAGGTAAAGACGGTCTCTACCTCAACTCCTTGAATAGTATAAGTTCCTTCAATAGCTACATCTTCGGGACCACTCTTTAGAAGAGCCGGACCATCAGCTATGCTATCCCAGACATAGTAATCATCTTCTTCCTCAGGTAATTCTGGGTTGAAATCGCTTTTACGTAGAATCATGCCATTATCCTTACGCACTAAGAAGGGAGCAGTACTTCTTTTCTTTACAAATTCAACATCGATTAAGTCTTTGTCGATAATTTCATTGATCATAGCCAAAACTAACATAAGGTCTGAACCTGGAACAATTGGAATATATTCGTCAGATTCGTTAGCTGTTGCTGAGTAAATGGGATCAATGGTAATAATTTTAGTCCCATTCTTTTGAGCATCTTTGGCAATTCGCCAGTTCTGAGGTTGAGAATATACTGGGTTAGACCCCCATACTATAATTGTTTTAGCATCTAGCATAGTACGAGGTTCATTTCCCCACAGCCAAACACTACCTCCAATTACTCTGTCAGCCCCATAACCCGTAGCTTGGTCGTAACAGACATTTAATTGGGTACAACCTATGGAGTTGATTAAACGGTTAAATATTCCTAAACATCCATGAACTAAACCATAATTTCCAGAACCAACATCAAAAACGAGGGATTTCGGTCCATATTTTTCTTGGATTTCCATGAATTTTTCCGCTACTTCAGTAATGGCTTCATCCCAAGAGATTCGTTCCCATTTATCTTCCCCACGTTCTCCTATGCGGCGCATTGGATATCTGATCCGGGTCGGGCTATAAGTACGTTGAACTAAAGATAAGCCCTTCAAACAACTCCCTGTGTATTCACTATCAGGCCAAGGTGCTGGTGAAGTTTTCACCAGTTTACCATCTCGCACATGAGCATAGAGACGACAGCTTTGAAAACAGTTAGAACGACAAGCACTAGATATTAGTTTCTCTTCACTAGAACCTACTTCGAGGTCATCTCCAGAGGCTAAGACCTTCATCCCCGCGCTCCAAGGGTTTGAAGCTACAGCTCCCGTGGCAACCGCTGTAAAAGCGGATGCTTTCAGAAAGGTACGACGGGATATACTAGGATTCAGTGGTCCTCTCTCTTTTTCCTTTTTCAATTCGCTTACCTCCTCTTTAATCAGAGTGATAAATTGTTTTTGGTTTTCCAATAGCCTTGCTACCGATTCATTGAGCTTTTTATCGCGTAAAACTTGGATTAGGGCTGGGAACAATTCTTCGTCGGCTTTTTCTTTAACTACCACCGCACACGCACCCGCAGTCATTAGCTCATATTGATACGAGGTTTCGTCAGTAGATACTAATGCCAGGATAAATAGACCAGGGGTTTGTTCCTTGATGTGATTAAAAATGTGACGAAAATATTGAGGGTAGGAGAATACATCCAAAATAAGCAGATCAATCTGCTCTTCTGAAATCATCTTGTATAATTCCTCAATATTATTCACACAGATGCAATCAACATTGGTGGCATTAAAAATTCTTTCCACAGCTTGACTCAACCATTGGTGCGGTATTGCTACAACAACTTTCAGATTTTCAATGTACTTTTCCAACCAAAAACAGCTCCTTGGCAGCCACAAAGCGCAATGTATTTTAATTGTAAGCGAACCTATATATCTTATCTGTCCGGAATATACCTTGAATATTGGATTTCTCTACATCGTAAATATACGGACATAATGTCCGTAAAAACCCCCACTTATTTTAATAGATGATATCGAATA
>DAIMDR010000144.1:0-5195 GCA_036725705.1 Syntrophomonadaceae bacterium
GTGGGGCTGCAAAATGCCGGTGGAGATTATTGTTGATAACTGGAATCCGAGAGGCATGAGGAAATACCGATTTGAGGCCTTCTGTTATGGCCCTTTGAGCTGCCAGCTATATAAGGCTGGATCCAATCGGAAGGTTGAAGGTCGGAACGGAATGGTATATGTAGAGGAAGATTGGGTTGATGAAATGATGACTGAGCATAGGGAGCCGGATGAGTAATTGACTACATCTTATAACAGGAAAACGAACATGCTTTCGCGAATAAATTAATAATTATCTTGGGGGAAAGTGATAAGAATAACTAAAGAGATTCAGAAGAACTCAATGGTTTGTTAGTGAAAATATCCGCCCCTCATCCCCACTGGAAAAGGAAGGTGAGTTACATATGAGATTATCTTCTAATGAAATAAGCTCTATTAGGAAAACGGTTAAAAGTAATGATAAGGATGCACTGATATATTTATTCGGCTCCCGAGTTGATAATGAACAAAGGGGCGGCGATATTGATTTATTGATATTCTCTCAAAAGCTGCAACAGGAGGATAAGTTCAAAATCAAGAAAGCCTTATGGGAACAAATTGGGGAACAAAAGATTGATCTTGTCATTGTCAAGGATGAATTAGATCCTTTTACTAGGATCATCTTAAAGGAGGCAGTTTTGATTTGAGAAATGATAAACGGGAATTACTTCTAAGGGAGTTAAAGCTTTTGGATGAAGCTAACAAGATATTAGTATATTCTTACGAAGCATGCTCGGAGATAGGCATTAAGGACAATTACACACTGGAGGAATTAGATAAGTTTGAAGCCTTAACTAGTCGATTTGCTAGGATAAGCGACATTTTGATTCAGAGAATTTTCAGATTAATGGATATTTGGGAATTAGAAATGCCAGGTAGTGTGATTGATCGCATAAATCGGGCAGAAAAGCGAAATCTAATTTCTTCTGCTGAAGTGTTTAAAGAAATAAGGTATTTGCGCAATGAAATTGCCCATGAATATATCCCACTGGCGATAGAACAAATATTTAAGGAAGTATTAAGATTAACTCCCCATATTATCGATAGTGTTGAACGAATCCGGCAGTGGAAACCGGATTTGTAAGCAGGCCTATCCCCAGAACAAGTAGCAGAAGCAGCGGAACTGCTTATAGAGAAATTCTTCTAACAAAACCATAATCCTCTTGCAATTGAATGACAAAATTGAATATTTCGGTCGTGACAATTAAGGACGTATGGGTACTATAAGGTAAAATATGGTTAGCTTGGATGGTTGGTATGACAAATTCGCAGTTGGAAAACTTATAGTCACCTTAATCGCTATTATATTGTAGTTTCAAAGAACCCGATTTTTGCTATTATGCAAAAGTATCGAGTATCTAAAGAGGCAATGTAATACTATTATTCTTTGATAATTGATCTATAAAGAATTGTTTCGCGGTGACATCGTCATTTTTGCCTAGTAACTCCTTAACATCATCAATTGATTTTAGTACATAAAACTCCTTATCGGGAGTGTAGTAAACCAGAACTTTTTTATTTAATAATGTTAAGTTAATGATATTATTTAGTGTTCCTTTACTCTTGCCGTTCCAGACCATGAAACCATAATCTGCTTCATTAGCCATTGCTAAGTCTTTGGCTGCATAAAAATCAAAGCCTTTGATGTGGTTTTCTATTTGTATCGAAATGACCTCCCACTGGCCTATGTTATTTCTCGCTTTACCATTTGAAGCATATACTTTAACATTCCTGTATTGTTTTTCAGAACAATGATTTTGAACTGCTTTGTCAACACCGGCTGCATCACCAACTAAAATGGTGAATTGCTCATTGATAATATTATCGATCCGCTTGAGCGCTTCTGAATTTAATTTTGATATGGCCCGCGGCCCTGCGATAAAAACCTTCATTTATTTATCTTCTCCCTGTTTTTGTCATCGTCAAAACATAAACATCAGCTACGTTGATATCGCTTTTTAACACATCTACAGCTTCATTTAATGTTGCGCCGGAATCGAATAAATCATCTACTAATAGTATGTTAACCTTCTTTCTAAAATTTCTATCTTTGATGATAGATCCTTTAATCAGACCAGTTTTTTTATCAGCACTGACATTTTTTAGCTGTTCATGTTTCGATTTTGTTAGAACTTGAGTACTCATTCGAATATTGAGATGATCTGATATTGCTTCAGCAATTAAAAATACGGGCTGAAACGTCCGGCTAATATCGGATGGTGGTATTGGTATAATTATATCAACCTTCGCTCCAATCTGCCAGTTATCCAACACAGGCTTGACTAACACCATAATATCACTAATGATTTTTTCCTGTTCCTGGTACTTTAATTGGTAAATTAATTCCCCTATCTCACTTCTCTTTGTATCAAACATTGGGTGACCGTATTCATTTTCTCCTATATATATACTGTGAAGAGTATGTTTATCTATTGCATATCCCTCTGTCCATTTACCGCTCAATTTAATAACCATATTAATTTCCCCCCATTCCAATTAACATAGATGAAATAATTAAGATATAATGTAAAATTCTTCAAACAAAACTATAATCCTGTTGCAATTGAATGACAATCGGGGACGTACATTTTTTGTCCATGCTCCTGTGCTGCTTTGGGAAGGATGAGGGGAATTAAAATATCTGTCAATACGATGAATGCGGTTGGAAAGATGAAACAAAAAAAGTTTGTTCGCATTTTCTATTGCTGGCAAATATAACCTGTGCTACAGTTTGGTACAGAACGAACGTTTGTTCAATATTAGTTGAGCAGAACTTATTAGAATGCAGGAACTGAAGGAGAATTACCAGGGTGAAAATTATTATTTAGATGATAAAGCTTCTACGTCGTGGTATAAATTAGATAAAGATATTTTTATAAGTGTGAATGATGGCCAAACTCAGCCTTTAAGTGAAAAGTCAAGTATCGTAAAGGCCATGATTGAAAAACCAAGACTTCAACGGTTTTATGTGGAGCAGCCGAAGATGGCCGAAAGAAAGTGAGAGATTATAATGGTTGATTTAAGCAAACGTATGGGGGTCATTTCTTCCATTGTAAAGCTAAGACCCGGACTTGGGAAAACCGCGATGATGAAATATATGTTTTTGTTGCAAAAGGTATATAAGGTTCCTTTGGGTTATGACTTTGGGATATATACCTATGGTCCTTACGCTTCTGAGGTTATGGAAGATATAGATTATGCAAACCATCAGGACATCATTAGTATTGAGAGAGAAATTTATCCCACTGGCCATAGTGGGTACCATTTGTTACCTTCATCAAAAATAGAAATGATTTTGGATAAAGAAAAGGAATTTATCTCTAAGTATGAAAATAGCGTTCAAAAAGTCATCGAACTTTTTGGTGATAAATTGGCTAAGGAGTTGGAACTTACGACAACAATAATTTACTTATATGGAACATATATTGCGAACGGTTGGGAATGTACATTAGAGACGATTTCTGCCAATGTACGCGAAATAAAGCCGCATTTTAATATAGAAACTATCCGGAATGAATATCAACATTTATTTGAATTAGGCCTTCTTGACTAAGGTCGGTGCCAGGCAGCAACTTATCAAATACTTTGAATATTCTGGCAATACCGGACTGGATGGACACGCTTGCGGAGGCACATACCTCTTATTATCAGAACAAGTCAATAGATGTTTTCTTTTGTCGATAACATTCATAAAAGTATCCGCCAACATAAGGGGGTTGGGCGTGTCTATATGTAGCAGGGTTGCATAAACGAAGTTGAGATATTACTGAAACGAAGAAGACCGACAACCGATCCGTAACCGCTTCATAGTAAGATGCCATTTCTCATGTCTCAGATCTAAATAGGCAATTTGGGTGCCGGCTCAATCTACTTTCAGTGATAGAGCCGGTTTGTGTTCCAGTCGAATAGTTGTCTTATAGGGAAGGAAAACGGGTTTGAATTGAATTACTAATCTGAGGGGCAATTAGTGAAAAACCAATTGAACACGCGACTGAAGAGCGTCACAAAGGCGTATATTAGATCACATCCCAAAGTTGGCATGAATGAATCATGCCCGTGTGGTAGCGGGAAAAAGTTCAAGAAATGTTGCCGTGGTAATGGCCGGTTTGATTGAGAGAAGAGCATGTAGGCTAACCCGTTCCTTTGATGTAGAATCGCTTGTGGACTTCATGGTATTGTAAAAATATGGTATGATTTAATAAAATTCATTCTAATTACATCGGGTTAACCTAACTGCAGAAGCCAAAAGGGGGGAACCGCTTAATGATTGAGGAAATTCGAAAAAACCACCGGCTGATGGAGCAAGAAAAAAAGCAAAATATTGAGCTGAGAAAGCAAAAAGCATTAAAAGCAGCCAATGATATTGCAGCCATGTTAAAAGAGAAATACTGCGTATCAAGGGTAATGTTATTCGGTTCTCTGGTAGATGGCAAGTTTGATGATTATTCTGATATCGATCTCTATGTTGAGGAGCTGAGCGAGGGCTATTTTGCTGCACTCCATGAAGCGCAAATGATTGCAGGAGATATTGATGTAAGCATAGCTTGCAGCACGGATGTTATAGAAGGTTTGCGATTAAATATAGAGAAGAAAGGGGTGCAGCTTTGATGAACAAAAGTGAATATATAGCCTTAAAGGCCAGGATAGAATATGAATTACTCAATATTGATCTAATTGAAAAGACTTTGGAAAAAGAAGGATTATTCCCAGAGCCAGTAAGCAACAGCATTTCTGGATTGGATATAGCCAGTGATCTTGCTCGTAGAGCTATCGGCTCCTATCTGCATGACTATTATAGTGCGGTAGAAAAAATCGCATCCCATGTATGCAGAGCAACTGGAGAAGGTATGCCGAAGGGTGATGATTGGCATTACCAATTGATTTTTAATATGAGCCTGGAACTAAATGGCTTGAGGCCGAGGTTGTTTTCGGTAGAGCTACTGAATTTGCTAAACGAATTCAAAGGCTTCAGGCATGTGTTTAGAAATGTTTATGGTATTAATATTGACTCGAAAAAAGAGATAGTGCTTCTAAAAAAACTGTCCAAAACATCAAAGCTCTTAAGGAAAGATATAGCTGCTTTTTTGTCCATCATGGATGAGGCTCTTTTATAGACTTAGGTGTCTGACAGCAGACCTCGTTACCAGGCACTAAGATATTAAGTTATTGAACTGGTG
>DAIMDR010000145.1:0-5195 GCA_036725705.1 Syntrophomonadaceae bacterium
TCATAAAAGATCTCACGTTCCAACCATTGTGACTCTTCACCTTTCCCAATTAAAACTCTGGATTTATAAACGGCATTACTTAAATATGGAGGATCAAGATATATTAAATCAAACTTTCCAGCCATACCCTGTTCAATCAGCTCAGGAATTATGCAAACATTATTTCCCTGCAATATGCAATTTTGAGGGGAGATTTTATTTTGGGCAGGAATGAATACATTATTTAAGGACATGGTACAAGGATTAACCTGCTGCTTTTGAACCATTTGCTGAGGTGGAATCGGCAGGTTAACGCCTTTTGAATCCCAGCACAGTTTTACTCCGGATTTCTCGTTTTCCATACTGTCCCTCGTGTTATTACTTTTATAGCTATTCTATCATAACGAGAGAACTGGTTTAATCCTGTTACCTGTTTACTTCATTAATCCGAATTAAATTATCGGAAGTAAAAGCCGGTTCAGTATAAAAGATGTCAGCAGTAAGCGGTATTAATAAAGATAGAATTATCCCGATTAAAACAGTAGTTATTATGCTTTTTAAGTTAAGTTGTTTTTGTTTATACATATTTGCGTAACTGCTTAAGGGCAGCTTTTTCCAATCGGGATACCTGTGCCTGTGAAATGCCGATTTCATCAGCAACCTCCATTTGAGTTTTGCCATGAAAAAATCGCAGGGAAACAATATGTTTTTCCCGTTCGTTAAGTTTTTTCATGGCTTCTTTGATAGTTATTTCTTCCAGCCATAAATCATCGCTGTTGTTATCGTCACTAATCTGATCCATAACCAGGATCGGATCTCCGCCGTCATTGTAAATAGGTTCAAACAGGGATACCGGTTCTTGAATGGCATCAAGAGCAAATACTACTTCTTCACGCGGAACCTGGAGTTCCTGAGCTATTTGACTGATAGTAGGTTCATTAGCATGTTCAGCTACTAATCTTTCTCTTATTTGCAGAGCCTTATAGGCAATGTCACGCAGAGAACGCGATACCCGTACAGAATTATTATCACGCAGATAGCGTCTGATTTCTCCAATTATCATAGGTACTGCGTAAGTTGAAAATCGCACATTCTGGCCTAAATCGAAGTTATCTATGGCTTTTATCAGTCCTATACAACCTACCTGGAATAAATCATCAACATATTCACCCCGGTTGCTGAAGCGCTGAATAACGCTTAAAACCAACCGTAAATTGCCTTGAATCAGACTTTCACGGGAGTTCATATCCCCGGCCTGCATTTTAGCAAACAATTTTCTCATTTCATCATTTTTCAAAACGGGTAGTTTGGAAGTGTTAACTCCACAAATTTCCACCTTATTTATCAAGTTGCTGGCCCCTTCCCGGTAAATAATTAAAATTTAAATGGATACCGGCTAAATATTTGTACTATTGTTAAAAAGTATTTACGATTTCCATTTAGTTTATTCGGGAACAGGCGAAGCTTTTTACTCTTATTCTATTTTTCTTATCTCTCTTTGTAATCTTTTTAGAATGCGTTTTTCCAGTCTGGAAATATATGACTGGGATATCCCCAATACATCAGCTACTTCTTTTTGAGTTTTTTCCATACCGTCTTCCAGACCAAATCTAAGCTTAATTATGGTATTTTCCCGTTTGCTAAGTTTATGCATAGCCTGCCAGAGCAGGCTCTTTTCTACTTCCCCTTCAATTCTTTTATAAATCATATCGCTTTCAGTTCCCAGTACATCGGATAATAATAATTCATTGCCATCCCAATCTACATTCAGTGGTTCGTCTAAAGATACTTCCGAGCGGGTCTTTAGATTTCTTCTCAGATACATAAGTATTTCGTTTTCAATACAACGGGACGCATAAGTGGCCAGTTTTATATTTTTTTTAGGATCAAAAGTATTTACTGCTTTGATTAAACCAATAGTGCCAATTGATACCAGGTCTTCGATATTAATGCCGGTGTTTTCAAATTTTTTGGCTATGTATACTACCAAACGAAGATTATGCTCAATCAGCTTAGCTTTTACTGCCATTTCACCGGCATCCAGACGCTTAATTAAATCAATTTCCTCCAGTTCCTTTAGCGGAGCCGGCAGAACTTCAGTTGAACCAATGTAATGCACATATTGAGGCATTCTGCGTTTGATCCACCAATTGATTAACCAAAGCTTGATTTCCCTGATTTTTAAAATACTCATAATTCTTTACCCCTTTTCCAGTATTTCTCCCGGTATTAACAACTGATATTCACCTTGAGAGCTCAATTGCTCGCGATATAGAGCAACAACCAGATTGTTATGAGTTATTTGCCGGCGCCCATTATTTAATGTAATTTCATCAGTTCTAACTCCAACCAGCCATCCATTTTTTTTACCTATAGACGAGAAAGGAATAATTCGTAAACGATTTGACCAGCAGGTTCCCATTAAATCGAACATATCTTCCGGTTTATTTTGTGTTTCATAGACAGTTATAAAATCATCGGGAAGTAAATCCTTTATCCACTGATATTCAGCAATAATTACCGGTCGATTGGTCAGGGGATCTCTTAATCCATTGCCGGTATCCAGAAATCCCTGACCTGCGCATTGCCGGTTTTCTATACGTACTTCCAGAGGGTATTTCAGCAAAGCCGGGATTATACGATTTACAAGGATATTTTCACCCCGGTACCCTATCCATAAAGCAACGGTAATCCCCCCGATTAACCAGATAAAATAATCGGACGACAAATTATTGCTGACCAGATATGATAGTCCGATAGTAGTTCCCGCCACGAGGAAGTTAATAGCGTAAAAATATGTGAACCCTTTAATATACTTCTGAAAGGTATCCGGATTCAGGCCAATATAAACCAATATTGCTGAGACCAGTATTTTAAGTGACCAATTATAACCCCAGGTCAGGTCAGGTAATACATAACCTACAGCATAAAACGCTCCAATTATTGCCGCTATTAATAAACGACCGTATTTAACCGGCAGATTTACAAGCCGGGCAGATGCCCAAAGGATTATGAAATCCATTAAAAAGTTGATTAGAAAGGTTATATCTGCATATACTTTTGGTTCATTAATAACAGTCACTATATTCCTTTCCATATCTGGCTAAATTTGCGCCACTATATTTATACTAATAAAATCACCAAGCATGTATTCCAAATTATAACAGTAAGCGTTTACAAAACTTGTCTTTTTAGGAATCTTCAAATGGGTAACAAGCCCAAAATAAAGCTAAAAACCGGGAGTTATTCTCCCGGTTTTTACTTTTTAAGCTAATTTTCTATAAAATAAAATACCCGTATTTATTTGTTTCTAAGGAAAGTTGGAATCTCCAGATCGGAGCTACTCAGGAATGAGGTTGGAGTTTCAGAAGTTCTTCTGGAACGATATGCTTCTTTGGCAGGGGGAGTTATAGAATTAAATCCGGTAGCAATAACTGTAACCCGAACTTCTTCTTCAAGAGTTTCATCAATGTTGGCCCCAAATATAATATTAGCCTCAGAATCCGCTGCCTGATGAATAATTTCGGCTGCTTCATTAATTTCGAATAAGGTAAGATTGCTGCCACCACTAATATTAAACAATACCCCTTTGGCTCCTTCAATTGAAGTTTCCAGCAAAGGACTGGAAATAGCCATGCGTGCTGCTTCTGCTGCACGGTTTTCACCTTTGGCTGTACCTATACCCATTAAAGCTGAACCGGTATTCTGCATCACGGTTTGTACATCGGCGAAGTCACAATTAATTACTCCCGGTACGGCAATTAAATCTGATATACCCTGAACTCCCTGGCGCAGAATATCATCCGCTATTTTAAAGGCATCATTAAAACCAGTATGCTTATCCACTACCTGCAGAAGTCGGTCATTGGGTATAGTAATCAGGCTGTCTACAGCATCACGCAACGATTGTATACCCCGTTCGGCCTGTCCATTTCGTTTACGACCTTCAAAGGAAAAAGGTTTGGTAACTACACCTACAGTTAATGCACCACATTCTCTGGCTATACGGGCAATAACCGGTGCTCCTCCGGTTCCGGTTCCCCCACCCATACCTGCAGTTACAAAAACCATATCTGCAGACCCCAGGGCTTTTTTAATCTCATCAACCGATTCTTCAGCCGCCTTCATTCCAACATCAGGGTCTGCTCCCGCACCCAGTCCCTTCGTCAGTTTTTCCCCCAGTTGAATCTTTTTTTCAGCCTTAGATAAATACAGAGCTTGTGCGTCAGTATTAACGGCAATAAACTCAATCCCTTTAAGACCTGCTTCAATCATACGATTAATAGCATTATTGCCGCCTCCTCCTACGCCTATAACTTTAATTCTGGCAAATTGCTCCATTTCAACATCAAAGTCCAATGGCATTTGAAAACCTCCTCTGCCTTATCGAAATAAATCTGTAAACCACGAAGAAACTTTTCCAACTATCCCGCTGAATTTACTACTGTCTGCCGGCATCTTAACTGCATGTTGCTGATTAAATAATAATCCACCCAGTACTGCAGCATTCCGGGGGCGATTATACTCATCGTTAATACCTTTTATGTTTTCCGGCCATCCTAATCTTACCGGAATATTAATATATTCTTCCATTACCTGCGTAATACCTGCTAATTCTGCTCCGCCCCCGGTTAAAACTATACCAGCCGGCATATATCCCAAACAACCAAATTGTTTAAACTCAGCTATTATCATTTCGCTCATTTCAATTACCCGGGCAGAAATAATATCAGCAACTACCTGCTGTGATATTTTACTGGCATCTTTTCCTTGAATATTGGGGACATTAAGCATTATTTCCCGGTTAGCCATATCCGGACTGGCCAATCCATGGTTTTCTTTAATTTTAGCAGCTTCCTCCATGGAAGTCCTCAGTACTATGGCTAAATCTTTAGTTATATATTCATCACCCATTGGTAATACAGTGGTATAAACCAGATTGCCATTTTCAAAGTAGCTTATTTCTATGGTTCCCCCACCAATATCAACCAGTCCAACCCCCATTTCTTTTTCAGTTGGTGAAAGTACGGCTGTAGAGGCTAAAAGTGAATTATATACCAATTGATCAATCCTGAGGTTAATACGATGGGCGGTTCTCTGTAAATTCTGTATCCCGGCCACTGCACCAACAATCACAGATACTTCTGCTTCCAATCGGCTGCCTGCCATTCCAACCGGATCTTTTACTCCATCAAATCCATCTATAATATACTGTT
>DAIMDR010000146.1:0-5186 GCA_036725705.1 Syntrophomonadaceae bacterium
AGAGCTGCTGGGTATACCAAAATACCAGGTAAACAAGTTCCAGAAAATTGCTCCAATCAGAGCAGTAATAATAACCAGTGGGGTTACTAATTCTGGCATAACGATGCTTTTCCCAATAGTAGCGGCTACCGCCGTACCGCTGAGAGCTCCCAGAAAATTCAGGCTGGCAGCAACAAGGATAGCATTACGAGGAGACAGGGCTTTGGTGGAAACTGAGGTGGCAATGGCATTAGCAGTATCATGGAAACCATTAATATAATCAAAAATAAGCGCTAATATAACTACAACGATTACTAAAGCCAAACTAAACATATTTTACGGTTACTCCCTTGATAAGATTGCTGACATTTTCACAATAATCAAGCGTAGTTTCCAGATGTTCATATATTTCCTTCCATTTAATGATTTCAATAACATTGTCATTATTCTCAAATAATTCTGCTATGCCTTCCCGATAAAGGACATCCCCTTCATGCTCATAATTACGAATTTTCTCACAGGAAATTACAATTTCCCGGTGTTTTTCTCTTACCATTGGTAAATCAGCTACTGCTATTTTAATCTCCCGGGCGGCTTCTTCCAGAACCGCAACCATTTTTAATACATACTCAGCTTTGGGAACTCCCGCCTTGTAGATAATTACTTTTTCCATTGTTCCCTGTATATGATCAAGAACATTATTTAGCTCCCTGGCTAATAATAAAATATCTTCACGATCAAAGGGGGTTACAAAAGAATTATTAATACGATTCATTACTGAGGCCACTATTTGGTCTCCCTGTTCCTCAACTGCTTTAATTTTGTCCAACTTTTTAAATGGTTCGCTGGAATCCTGGAAAAACAGTTTCAAAATCTCGGTAGCTTCCAAAATAGCATCTGCTAATTGATTAAAATAGTAAAAGAACTTATCATCTCTGGGTTTTAATTTTATCCCCACTGGGATACCTCCTTAAAAACCGTTATTCAACTGGACTAATTATAACAAACATTACTAAGCTGCCGTTGTTAATAATATGTTAAGAAATCCTTAATAGCCGGTAAACCTTCTTCTAGCCCGGTCTAAAACATAAAAAGAACCGGTTATTAATAAGTATTGATCTTTTATCAGCCTGTCCAGTCCATGATCAATTGCCTGACTTATATCCTCAATTTCAAAAACGGGAATATCCGGATAAAGCAATATAAATTGCTGTGTGAGTCTATTCCAATTATTACTGCGTTCACTATCAGGCCGGGTTATTATACAGGCAATTGTATTTTTCCCTAAATACTTCAAGGTATTCCCGGCATCTTTATCATCCACCATTCCGCATATTAATACCTTGCTGCGTTGCGATAAAATACAATCCAGGGAATGTGCCAAAGCCTCAGCTGCAGATGGATTATGGGCCGCATCAATTAAAACCAGGGGTTGTGAACATACCGTTTCCACTCTCCCTGGATTCTTTAGAGAAGCCAGGGCAGCTTCAATGTTATGATTAGTAATTGAGAAGTTTTGACCTTCAAGTACCGCTATAGTAGTTAATGCGGTTTTCAGATTTTCCAACTGATAACATCCCGGTAAAGTAAACTGAACACTTTGTAAATCATGTCCGGGCATAGATACTGACACTTCTTGTCCGTGTAGATCTGGCTGACTGACTAATTTAACTTCCACTGCGGTATTATCATAATAACAGGCCTGTTGATTGTTAGCCCGGCTTATTATTACCTCTCTGGCCGTTTGCGGCATTTTCCCAATTACAACTGGTGTTAATGGTTTTACAATGCCAGCTTTATTAGCAGCAATCTGCTGTAAAGTATTACCCAAAACGCTCATATGATCAAGATCAATACCGGTTATTACTGAAACCAGGGGCGAAACTATATTGGTAGAATCATAAAGTCCCCCCATACCTACTTCCAATACTGCTATATCCACCTGTTGATCATAGAAATATTTGAATGCCATAGCTGTAAGCACTTCAAACTCGGTGGGATGTTCCAGACCATGGCTGACCATATCATCAGCCGCTTGTTCAAGCATGTGCAGATAATAAATAAAATCATCTTCATTAATCTGCTCATTATTAATCATCAATCGTTCCAGATAAGAATGCAAATGAGGCGACACAAAATGTCCCACCTTATATCCGGCAGCAGTCAAAATTTTAGCTACAATTAATGAGGCGGAACCTTTACCATTGGTCCCCCCCACATGAACACAGGGCAAACCTGCATCAGGCCGCCCCATAATTTCCATTAATGCCTTTATTCTTTCCAGACCCGTTTTTATCCCAAATCTGGTAAATCGCGACATCCGATCATTAATTAACTGGTTAGTATTTGTATCCGTTGTAGAATACCCTCCTGTTTAACCCTGGCTTCCTCTACCTTGTTATGTTCCTTCTCAATTACTTCCTGAGGAGCACGGGATAAAAAGTTTTCGTTGTTAAGCTTGGCCTGTGCTTTATCCAAATCAGATTGTGCCATCTTCAGGTCTTTTTGCAGGCGCTCTATCTCCCGGGCAATATCCACAACTCCTTCCAGTGGAACATATATCTCCACCTTTGAAGTTAACACCGATCCGGCTTGAGACGGTTTGTTTTTAAGCTCAGTTAATATCTGTAAATCATTAACTCCACCTAACCCATTTATATATTCGTGATTTTGATTTAGCATGTCGGCAACTTCCTGGTCACGCGATAATAGAATTGATTTAATTTTGGAAGCCGGGCTGATACCAAATTCGGCACGAATATTACGAATAGCTCTAATTATGGTCATGATTCCCTGCATATTGTCTATTGCCTCATCCCAGTAATCACCAGGCTCCGGCCAGGCATCCAGCATAATAGTTTCACTATGACCGGGAATATTTTGATAAATTTCTTCAGTAATGAAAGGCATAAAGGGGTGCAATAACCTTAAAGTATCTACTAATACATTTCGCAGCACATTCTGTACAACCAATCTGTCCTCTTCTAATTCTTTATTAAATAACCTGGGTTTGGCTAGTTCAATATACCAGTCGCAAAAATCATTCCATATAAACTCATATAAAGTTTTGGCGGCCTCACCCAGATCATATCTTTCCAGCAGCCGTTCCACTTCCTTCGTAGTATTGGACAGGCGCGAAATAATCCAGCGGTCAGCCAGTGATAAATTTTTTTCACTTAATATTATGGGCTGATAATCAGACAGATTCATTAAAACAAACCGTGATGCATTCCAAATTTTGTTGGCAAAGTTACGAGTGTTCTCAACCTTATCCCAATTAAAACGAATATCATTACCCGGGGTTACTCCGGTAATTAATGAAAACCGCAGTGTATCTGCTCCATAATTCTCAATTACTTCTATAGGGTCAATCCCGTTACCAAGAGATTTGCTCATTTTGCGCCCCTGCCCGTCCAATATCAAGCCATGAATATTCACCTGATGAAACGGGATTTCACCGGTATGTTCCAATCCTGAAAAAATCATGCGGGCCACCCAGAAGAATATAATATCCCGTCCGGTCACCAATACGCTTGTAGGATAAAAATATTTCAAATCTTCAGTTTCCTCCGGCCATCCCAGGGTTGAAAAAGGCCAGAGGGCGCTGCTGAACCAGGTATCCAGTACATCTTCATCTTGAAGAAGATCAGTACCCAGGCACTGAGGACATTCCACAGGGTCAGTTTTGCTGCATATTACCTCTCCGCAATCATCACAGTACCAGACGGGTATGCGATGTCCCCACCATAACTGGCGGGAAATGCACCAATCCCTGATGTTTTCCATCCAGTTTAAATATATTTTGGTAAAACGCTCCGGAATGAACTGGATATTACCTGAAACTACCTTTTCAATAGCTGGTCTGGCCAATGGCTGCATTTTAACAAACCACTGCGTAGAAATCATCGGTTCAATAATACTGTTGCAACGCTGACAATGGCCCACTGCATGACGATGATCCTCAACTTTTATTAAATATCCACCGGTCTGTAAATCCCTAACTATTGCTTTGCGGGCTTCCTGACGGTCCAATCCTGAATATTGTCCGGCGTTTTCATTCATCAGGCCTATTTCATCAATAACCCGCAATTGTTCCAGACTATGTCTGATGCCCATATCAAAATCATTGGGATCATGGGCAGGAGTAACTTTAACTGCTCCGGTGCCAAATTCCCGATCCACATATTCATCAGCAAAAACAGGTATTTCGCGATTCATAAGCGGCAGCATAACCTTCTGTCCAACCAAATGTTTATAACGTTCATCATCAGGGTGAACTGCTACTCCGGTATCGCCCAACATGGTTTCCGGTCTGGTAGTAGCTACGATAATGAAATCCGGGCTATCTTTAACCGGATAGCGAATATGCCATAAATGCCCATCACTATCTTCATGCTCCACTTCGATATCAGATATGGCAGTTTTACATTTAGTACACCAATTAGTTATGTACTCACCCTGATAAATCAAACCCTTTTCATATAAATTAACGAATACTTCCCTTACCGCTTGTGAACAGCCTTCATCCATCGTAAATCTTTCCCGGGTCCAGTCACATGAAGACCCTAAAAAAGATAACTGTTCCGTAATACGGCTGCCATATTGGGCTTTCCAGTCCCAAACCCTTTCCAGAAATTTTTCCCGACCCAGCTGCTGTCGGGTTAAACCTTCATGCAGCAAAGCTTCCTCTACCTTAGCCTGCGTAGCAATACCCGCATGGTCAGTTCCGGGCAACCACAAGGTGTTATAACCCTGCATACGCCTCCAACGCGCTAAAATATCCTGCAGAGTATTATCCAAAGCATGTCCCAGATGTAATGACCCGGTAACATTGGGTGGCGGCATTACTATGCAAAAAGGTTTTTTACTGTAATCATCTACGGGAGCAAAGTAATTGTTATCCTTCCAATACTGATACCATTTCCGTTCTACCTTTCCCGGTTCATATACACTGGATAACCCCTGGTCGGTTGCCATTTATAAAAATACCTCCTCATGTAACTGCATTTAGCTTTATGTAAATTGCTATATTCTATTATAAAGTAAATTGTACTGAATATCGAAGTCACAACGCAAGTTATTCAACAGCCGGAATTTTATTATGTAAGAACAGTGTTTTTTTAGAACCTGATTTTTACTGATTTGACCTGACAGTTTTAATAATTAATAATTGCAGGGGGTTATGGTTAAGGCAAGCGCAGGGGGAT
>DAIMDR010000147.1:0-5155 GCA_036725705.1 Syntrophomonadaceae bacterium
TATTCTTTTTCCCAATGGATTATCCCGGGGATATAGCTCCCTGGCCATTTCCTCATCTATTACTGCTACCCTTCGTCTGCTTTGACAATCACTTTTGGTCAGGAAACGACCAACTGTTATATCCAACGGATGTAAACGAGCATAATCAGCTTCGGTACCCAGGATTTGAGCAGTTTTAATCTGGCTTCCTTTTTTTATTTGAGAATAACTACTTGCACAGGGAAGCAGGTATTTTAGTTCCGGGACATTGGCTTTAATAATTTCGATATCCTGCATGGTAAATTCATTGCCAGTTGGAGGTTCGTCCCGGCGCCAGTCTAACATAATCTGAAACAGATTACTACCGAATTTATCCATTTCCTTCATTATAGTCTGTTGACCGCCCTGACCGACTGCAACTACTGCAATCACTGCCATAATCCCAATCATTATACCCAGAGTAGTGAGAATTGAACGCAGCAGGTTGGAGGTGATTGAATCCAGGGCTATACGTATGCTTTCAGTTAGATTCATAGGGCATCACCATTTATAAATAAGTTAGCAACCGTCCCCGGGGATGAGGATATAACTTCATCAGTTTTTAATCTGCCATCGCGAAAAAGGAGAATTCTGGATGCATAAGCGGCAATATCGGTTTCGTGAGTAACCAGAACCACGGTATGTCCTTCCTGGTGCAGAGACAAAAAGATATTCATAATCTCCTGACTGGTTACGCTGTCCAGGTTTCCGGTAGGTTCATCTGCAAGAATAATATCCGGGTTATTTACCAGGGCACGGGCAATAGCTATTCGCTGACACTGACCTCCGGAAAGCTCAGAGGGGCGATGATGAAGTCGATTCAACATTCCTACCCGACCAATACAATCAAGAGCCCGGGAACGGCGTTCCTCTTTGTCTATTCCAGCATATAGCATAGGTAACTCTACATTACGCAAAGCGTTCATGCGGGGCAGGAGATTGAAATTCTGAAAAACAAAACCGATTTTGCGGTTACGAATGGCCGCCAGTTGGTCATTGTTCATACTGCTGACTTCAACCCCATTCAGCCAATAAGTCCCTGTACTGGCGGTATCCAGGCATCCCATTACATTCATTAAAGTTGATTTGCCTGAACCGGATGGTCCCATAATAGCAACAAAATCACCGGACTTAATATGCAAGTTTACATCCTGAAGTGCGTTAACCGGGTTGGATTGTGGACGGTAAACCTTATGTATATGCTCCATTTTAATCATAAAGATCATCCTCCGGGGTTAAAGCAGCAGCCGTTGACTGACGCACTTTTTGCCCGTTCCTGAGATTCTCCGGTGGATTTATAATAAGTATGTCTCCATTATTTAAGCCTTCCAGTACCTCCAGATAAAGTTCACCTTCCAGACCGGTGGTTATGGGTTGCAGACGGGCTATACCATTATCAAAAAGCCAAACATTATTTTTGCCATTATCCTCCAATAATGCATCATAAGGAATCACCAGACGGTTCTTTTCAATTACAGTAATAATCTCTAAATCTACCGAATAACCAGGTTTTAAAGGATTGGAGTCATCATCTACACTTATCCGCACCGGTACTTCTACCTGTTGGTTGGCGTTTCCATCTTTTGTTCGCGCAAGTCCTGCCACCTCAATTACTGTTCCGGTATACACATTTTCGGGTAAAGCTGCTGCTGTTATATTAACATTTTGTCCCGGTTCTACACGGGCAGCATCAGCTTCACTTACGCCTACCCTGATCTGCAGGCAGGCGGGGTGTCCTAAAGTTAAAAATTTTTCTCCGGCTTTAATCAAATCACCGGGCTGGTGCTCCAAATTAAGTATAACGCCATCCATTTCAGCTCTGATTATATATCTGGCCAGATCCTGTTCGGCTGCATGGACTATGGCTCTGGCCCTTTCCAATTTGGTTTCCGCAACTTTACGTTCTGCGGTTCGTGGACCATCACATAGAATATCATAGCTTTTTTTAGCTTTTAGAAACAAAATTTCCTGTACCATCAATTCCTGACGGGCTTTTTCTATTTCCTGAGTACTAATGGCTCCCACATTATACAAAGCTTCTTTTCGTTGCCAATCTTTCTGTTTATTTTCATAAGCAGTTTTAGCTTCTTTAAATTCTGCTTTACCAATAGCCAGATCCTCATCGGCTGGTCGTATTTTATTCTGATAATCTAACTCTTCCATGGCCAGGTTAGCCCTGGCGTCTGCCAGCATTCTTTCTTCAGTTATACATTCCAAAACCGCCAAAAGTTGTCCTGCCTTAACCTGGTCTCCGGTTTTTACAAATGTTTGTCTTAATACCCGGTTATCTCTGGCGACTTCTTCCTGCTTCTCCTGCAGTATTATACTACCGCTGGCATATACCTTTTCTCCCATGCTCTTCTCTTCAACATTTACCGTATAAACTACTGGCCCCTGATAAATATAATTGCGCCATAGATTAACACCAATTATCAGAGAGATAAATAAAAATATGAGGGCAATTTTTAGTACCCGATATTTATTTTTTGTTTCAATATTGGGGGCAGGCAATTACATTCCACTCCCTTGCCATTACCATTACTTTATAAATATTGGAAAATCATTGTGCTAATCGTTAATGCAATTAAATATACTTGTATTGGGGGCATAGCCCGCCCGGAAAATGTATAATAGCAAGTATTTAAACTTTTTAAATAAGAAAAATATTCCAACGGTATTATATCGTTTAATTTTACCATTACCATTATATTAATTCCTATAAATGAACAATAATTCCTGCTAAATGCCAACAATATTCATAAATATTTATCTTAAATGAAAACTTGAATAAAATTAAAGCTAAATTGGATGAAAATGGATTAATCAAACTAATCTGCCGGGCGCGAATAGTGTCAGAAAATTACGAAAATTATCAGTTGAAAAACACCATATGAAAGCTATATAGTATATCTTAATAAGGAAAATATAAACATTAATCAGAAAAAAAGCAATTCAAGAAAAGATCAGCCATAAGAATTAGACTGCAGGCTATAATCAGAGTAATAAATTTTCTCCTTCCTTATTATTTATCCCATATTTTTTATTTTAAATTGCTATTAATCCGACAAAAGAGAACCGTCCTCTAAGCGTCGGGTTATAGTATCAGTGGTTATACTGGTAAATAGGTAAGTTTAGAAAAAGTAGTTGGAACGAGGTGAAAACGTGGATTTTTTAGGAACCTTAATGAAGCTTATTGAAATAGCAGGCCCTTATCTTCCTCTTATTTTACAACTTATAAAATAAATTAGTTTTATTATTTGTTAAAATGTAGTCAAGGGGACGGTTCCTTTGACTACTTTTTAATTTATCAGTAAGTTATATGTTTTGTTAATGAGGTTATAGCTTGATGGATAATAAAATCAAAATATCTTTAAACCGCTTATGGCAAGTTATATTTCAACCTGGTAAAGTATGGGAAAATGTAGAAGATGAACCGGTAATACTACTGCCGATGTTTATTATTCTAAGCCTGAATCTATTTATGATTGGCATGATTATGCCAGAAATGTTAAACTACAGCAGAAATATTTTAACCAGCCAGGGTATGGCCCCGGATATAATAAAAAACAGCCTTAAAGTCATCAGAATTTCAATGATTGTGGGAGCTTTGTTGATACCATTGGTTACATGGATGGTTCATGCTGCTCTGTTGGCGATTTTTAATCAAATGGTAATAGTTAAAGACAAGTTAATGGAACTATTTCATACAGGTTCATATTTATGGTGGTTGGTTTTTGTTTTTGAAACCATCAAAAACGCCTTAATATCACCAAATTATAAACGATTTTTTTTAGTGGCCTTTTATGCCTGGATCCCGGTATTTATTGGAAAAACTTTGGAAAAAGTTTTGATAATATTAAAGGTACTGGATTATGAACAGGCACTGACGCTTTGGACAAGCGCAGCGATATTACTACCCCCGGATAAAAGCTCAGGTTTCCTGTATATCTTCTTAAATTACCTGGATATCTTTACTATATGGGGCTTATGCCTGCTGGTGGCAGGCGGTGCCGCAATAATGAACAGAAATAAGAAAGAATTGGCGGCATATCTTTTTATTATCTGGTTTATTTACCTGTTAATAAAAGCGGGGATTAATTCCAGTATAGCCTGAAAAGTATAAAGTCAAACATGAAAAGCAGTTATAACTGGGGATAGTGGGGAGTGACAATAAAATCATAACAAAATTATTAACCTGCCCTGCCCACGAGGATTGAGAAACCTCATGGACAGGGCATTCCAATATCATCGTCGGTTGAAGATTATCAGCCTATAGCACTCATTGTTACTGCACTGTAATAGCTTGTACCCAGGGCATAAACCAGCCATACCACAAATAAATATGTACCAACCTGCCTGATGTTACATTTCATCATAATAGCTCCTCCGAGTGCGGCAAGATAAAGACTCCATAACATAAAGGGATTAATTTGGCCAGCCAGCAGAGCCAAAAAACTGTGGGAGTCAGGAGGAAATAAGAGGTTAAGGCTGGTGGATACATTACTAAAGCTTTCAACCGGGGTCATTAATCCCAATCCCAATCCAATCACTGTTGACAGCAACATGGGCAGATAAGCATATACACAAACCGCAAACAATTTCCGGTACGGTACCTTATATTCGATAAAACCGTTGTACATTTTGAGTAATAAAGCCATAATCAAGGGGAAAATTACCGGTATCAGGACTGCACTTATTAAAGCAGTTATAACTATAAGCAGGGATACCATATTCAGAGTTTCCGGATTGGAGAGAGAAGGGTTATCAGGTATCTTCTGCATAGTAATTAAGCCATATTCTTTAATTTTTGAAAGCAGGGGCAGGGTCGCAGCTAAACTGACACCTATAATTATAAGTAGTGTGGCAAGCCAGTAAGAATTATCTTCCAGGTCCATAAATACACTGCTCGGGCTGGTGAAAACTCTTGACAATCTTTGTCCCAGGGATAGAGTATCTGTATTAAGTTCCAATTCCATATCCTGAATCCTCCCTAAATTATTTCTTGGCAGACCAACAATTGGTGATAAAAAAATAAATCTTATTATTCCCAATTTCGCTTCTTTATATAAGTTTAGTATATAGGATGAAATTTCCTGCAAACCCTGGAGAAAATATTAGGATAAATTATTACAAGGCT
>DAIMDR010000148.1:0-5088 GCA_036725705.1 Syntrophomonadaceae bacterium
CCGTCCCCGTGTCAGCTTATCTTATGTAGGGCATGGGGTCGGTGTAGCTGCCGTTGATACGGACTTCGAAATGCAGATGCGGGCCGGTGCTCCAGCCGGTGCTGCCTACCCGCCCGATAGTCTGTCCTTTGGTAACTGAGGTGCCATTGCTAACCGCATAAGCGGATAAATGAGCATATAAGGTCGATATGCCATTGCCATGGTCCACTACTATCACCTGTCCGTAGCCTCCCATCAAACCGCAATGAATAACTTTACCGCCGTCAGCTGCTACTACACTGGCTCCTCCCGGAGCACCTATATCAACGCCGGTATGCATTTTCCGCACTTTCAATATTGGATGGTAGCGCATGCCATAAGCAGAGGTAATACTTGAATATCCGGGGGCCGGCCAGGTATAGGTACCAGTTCCCAGCTGGGTGGTACTCCCCCCTTGCATGCGTCTAATCATAACTTCCAGTTCGCGGGATGTCTGTTCCAGTTCTTCCAATGCCCTTAAATAAGCATTTTTCTCCTGCTGTACATTACTGAGCAGATCTTTTTTCTGACTCTTTTGTACATCCAGAGTTTCTTTAATAGATATTTGGTCGCTATAACTCTGTTTTAATTCATTCTGTTTAACTGACAGGTCACTTTTTTTGGTTTCCAGATCATGTTTTTGTTTTTCAATAGTTTCAATTAAATCAACATCCTGTTCAACAATGGCGTTTACCATATCATAACGGGTTAAAAAGTCCTTGATATCAGTTGCCGATAATAAAACTTCCAGATAAGAAATGTCACCCTGTTCATAAAGCGCTACTAATCTATCTGATAATAGGTTGGTTTTATCCTCCAGTTCGTTCTGCGCATCTTCAATATCTTCTTCCAATTTAGTGATATTTTCTTCCAGATAAGCTATGCGGTCAACCGTTGACTCCAGCTGCATTTCATTAGCCACAATACTCTTTTCCAGAGTCAGAATCTCGCCCATTATACTGCGTTCCTGTTTTTTCACCCTGTCAATTTTACTGCGGGTTTGTGAAATATCCTTACCTACCTCCTGCAACTGACGCTGATGCTCTTCCAATTCATCAGCATATACCGGCAGGATAGCTCCCATTATAAATATCAAAACAACTAATAAAGCTAACAGCTTACTGTGCTTATTCACTGCTAATCACCCTCCTCTACGAGCATTCGGTCGAATTTATTTGGGGATTTGAAGTTAATCTTTATTTACTCCCTTAACCATATGTCGTTGATCTTTTTTCTTAGACTTTTAAAAAGCGGTTAATTGAAATATAAGTCCCTATCATTCCCAACAATGCTCCAATTCCGATTAAGGACAAATACAACTGCGACAGCAAATGCGGATCAGAAACCAGCGGCATAAAGAAAACGGTTCCTATTCGTGACACCAGCGAATTATATCCCAAGGCCAGCAATAGCACTGCTATGAGGCTGCCGCTTATGCCCATGAACATCCCTTCAATAAAAAACGGCCAGCGCACAAACCAGTCAGTAGCACCAATCAATTTCATCAGATAAATTTCTTTACGCCGGGCGAAAATTGCCAGCCGGATGGTAGTTGCAATCAGGAAAACTGCTCCCGCCGCCAGTAGCACGATAAAACCAATACTTACAATTCTTACCCAGCGGGTAACTTGAAACAGCCTCTCTACTACGCCTTGTCCATAATTAACTTTGTAAACTCCATTGATTCTATTGATTTTGGCGGCAATAATGGCCACCTGATGAGGATCTTTAGCTTTAACATCAAAAGTGTTGGGCAATGGATTCTTGCCGATGGTGGCTTTCAAATCGTAATCCTTGCTGTAGCTTTCCTGTAACTTCTTTAGCGCTTCATCCCGGGAAACAAATTTTACCGATTTAACTCCATCAATCTTTTCAATACTATGTCTTACCGCACTTATTTCGCCGCTGGTCAGATTTTTATCCAGGAAAGCAATAACCTGAACATCCGACTCCAGGCGATTCATTATGTTACCGGTATTTACGGTCATCAACAGGGCAATTCCCAGTATTAGAATAGAAACTGCTACGGTAGTTATAGTGGCCAAGCTCAGCACCCGGTTACGGGATAGTGACTGCGCTGCTTCACGAATAAAATAAATGGCATTGGCAGGCTTCATAACAGACACTCCCCACTGGGCGTATCAGATACCACCTTGCCTTTATCCAGTGTAATCACTCGCTTATTGGCTGCTTTGACCAACTCCCGCGCATGAGTAGCCATAATTACCGTAGTACCCAGTCGGTTAATATCGTAGAGCAATTCCATAATTTCCTGAGCAGTCTCCAGGTCCAGATTACCGGTAGGTTCATCAGCAATTAAAACCAGTGGACGATTGGCCAGAGCCCGGGCAATCCCGACCCTTTGTTGCTCCCCTCCGGATAATTGGGCAGGAAAAGAATCCTCCCGTCCATGCAAACCTACCATTTTGATTATTTCGGGAATTCTCGCCTGCATATCCCTTTTACTGGCTCCTACCACCTGCATGGCAAAAGCAATATTTTCTTTAACGGTTTTTGTCTCCAAAAGTTTAAAATCCTGGAAAATAACTCCTATATTGCGTCTCAGTTTGGGTATATCAGAACGCCTCATACGAACAATACTTCGTGAAGCTACAAAAATCTGTCCTCTTGTGGGCAGCTCTTCCCGGAACAATAACTTAACCAGGGTAGATTTGCCGGCCCCGCTCTGACCCATTAAAAATAGAAATTCTCCCCGATCTATTTTCAAAGAAACATCATTTAATGCGATTACACCATTATCATATTTCTTGGAGACATTGTAGAATTGAACCAACATCGAATCATACCTCCAAAATAAAAAAAACCACCATCTCTGGTGGTTCTACAAAAAGAGCTGAAATTCCTTTTTATCGTCCCTTTATTTTCAGCAAAAGCTGGGTTTTCTGAACAATGCCCTCAACCGTCAGGCCATAATGTCGCATTAATTCCTCCGGAGAACCCGACTGTCCGAAAACATCCTCAATGCCCATCCGTAATACCGGTATCGGATAATTAGCTGCCACGACTTCACAGACTGCACTACCCAGCCCGCCTATAATATTGTGCTCCTCAGCAGTTAATATAGCTCCGGTGCGACGTGCTTCACTGATAATCAATTCCTCATCAATCGGTTTAATGGTATGCATGTCAATTACCGAAACACTGATGCCCTGCTCAGCCAGAAGCTCCGCTGCTTTCAAAGCCCGGGCTACCATAATTCCGCAGGCGATAATAGTAGCATCACTGCCGGTTTTCAACTGTATACCCCGGCCAATTTCCAATTCAAACCCTTCATCATAAATGATTGGTACCGCCGGACGCCCCAGGCGCATATAAACCGGGCCTTGCCAGTTATAAATCTTGTAAACCGCATCATGAGTGGAGGGCCCGTCAGCAGGAACTACCACGGTCATATTAGGTACGCAGCGCATCAGGGCAATATCCTCTATAGCCTGGTGGGAACCGCCGTCTTCTCCAACTGTAACTCCGGCATGGGTGGCACACACCTTGACATTCAAACGGGCATAGGCAATGGAATTACGCACCTGTTCAAAAGCACGTCCTACCGCAAACATGGCAAATGAACTGGCATATACCACTTTTCCGCTGGCAGCCAGACCTGCTGCTATACCCATCATGTTTTGCTCGGCAATACCAACATTAATGAACCTTTTCGGAAACGCCGCAGCAAAATCGGCCGTCTTGGTTGATTTTGACAAATCTGCATCCAGTACCACTATATCCTCATTAAGATTTCCGATTTCAGCCAATGCCTGTCCATAAGCATCTCTGGTTGCCTGCTTTTTCATCATCTTCCTCCTACCAATAGTTTCACGAGAACCGTATGTGCCCGTAAGGTATCCGAGAATGCTGAAAAATATCATAAATGTCATCCTGAGGAGTTGAAGACGACGAAGGATCTCTTTGGAAGTCCGTAATATTGGCCGTATCCACTAACGAGACTCTTCACTATCGCTCAGAGTGACATGTAAAAGCGCATTTTATCAGTAGTATCGAATTCCTGCAACAACCTTAATTCAACTCGGCCAGGGCCCGCTCTACTTCCTCCGGTTTGGGAGCGGCGCCATGCCACTCAACCCGGTTTTCCATAAAAGAACAACCCTTGCCTTTAATAGTATGGGCAACAATCACCGTAGGTTGACCCTGTAACTTCCGGGCCTCCTGAAAAGCATTCATAATCTCATAACAATTATTCCCATCTGTTTCCAGCACCTTGCATCCGAAAGCACGGAATTTATCCGGAATAGGCTGAGGTGACATAACGGTGGCAATCGGGCCATCAATCTGCAAACCATTATAATCGATAATAATAGTCAAATTATCCAGACGATAATGGGCCGCGGCCATAGTCGCTTCCCATACCATGCCTTCCTGTAATTCCCCATCTCCCAGCAGGGTATATATACGATAAGATTTGGAATCCATCTTGGCTGCCAGAGCCATACCTACCGCCCATGACACTCCCTGCCCCAGGCTCCCGGTAGAAGCTTCAACGCCCACCAGTTTACGCATATCAGGATGTCCCTGCAAGGCACTGCCCAGTTTACGCAAAGAGGCCAACTGCTCACGGGGGAAAAACCCCTTTTCAGCCAGAGTGGCGTACAACACAGGAGCAGCATGACCTTTACTGAGCACAAAACGATCCCTGTCCTCCCAACCCGGTTTTTTCGGGTCTACTTGCATCTCCCAAAAATACAGACAGGCCAGAATATCCGCTGCTGAAAGGCTTCCGCCGGTGTGACCGGAACCAGCTTCCCCCAGCATGGTAATGATGTTTCTTCTGATTTCCTGCGCCTTGCTGCAAACTAAATCCAAAGCGTCCTGCGTTATCTCTCTCACTTGCCCCTCCTGTATGCTTTTTTATTATTCTGCCCCCTGGCACGACTTTAAATCTAAATACGCGTGAATAAAATCATCTAAATTACCGTCCAGTACAGAATTGGCATTGCCTATTTCCAAATTGGTACGGTGATCCTTAATCAGTGTAAACGGATTTAAAGTATAGGTTCTGATTTGACTGCCCCAGGCAATCTCCTTATGTTCTCCCTT
>DAIMDR010000149.1:0-5081 GCA_036725705.1 Syntrophomonadaceae bacterium
GTTTTGCATTCGGAACCGGAAACCATTGCTATTCTGGAAGAAAATGTCCTGGTTGGTCATGGAGCTATTGTGCATGGTCCCTGCTTGCTAAAACGCCTGAGCCTGGTAGGTATGGGAGCTATAGTATCAACCGGCTGTGAAATAGGGGAAGAGTCCTTGCTGGGTTCCGGTAGTGTTCTCCCCCCCGGCAAACATATTCCCGAACGAAAAATAGCCATGGGTAATCCAGCTGTAGTAATAAAAGACATGACTGACAATATGCTGGTTTATACTGATATTGCCACCCGGCTTTATCAGGATTTAGCCATTCGTTGCCGAAACGGTCTAAAATTAATTGAAGAATAGAAATAGTGGTGCAATATCCCAGCAGGTCCATTCGGTTAATATATCTGCGCATAAATTGTTATAATGGACGCCGCAGGATAACATCCCGACTTGTCCTGCTCACATCAATATGAGACAGTTTGAGCTTAACCCTGCTTCTACCCTAAAATTATTACATGGCCTACCGGCCGTAAGTTCTTTGTTAAAGGTTAATAGGGAAAGGAGTAGTTTATGTCTAACATAAAGACTGGGATCGCTGCTATACTATCTATACTGGTCTTAGCGGCAATGATGTTTGTACTTAACGGTGAAGCCATGGCTTCCACCAGCAATCTCTACTGGGGTTGCAAAGGCCCTGAAGTAGTACAGGCACAAACTGCATTAAATCAAAAAGGTTATTGGGCAGGAAATGCGGATGGAATTTATGGCCCCAAAACTTATCAGGCAGTTGTTAAGTTCCAACGGGATAATAAGTTAACGGCAGACGGAATTATTGGTCCGCAAACTCGCAAAGCCTTAGGTCTTACTAAAGCTGCCCCGGCAACTGCAACTGCTGTATCCAGAGGAAGCCGGGTGATGACCATGATAACTACCGGATATTGCGGTTGTAACAAATGTAACTGGCCTTACGGGGGACAACCATCATATCTGGGACATCCGCTGGCATCTGGCATAGTAGCAGTTGACCCAAATGTAATCCGTATGGGAAGCCACCTGTATATTCCCGGATACGGAACGGGGTTAGCTTCCGATCAGGGTAACGCAATTAAGGGTAATCGTTTGGATTTATTCTTTAACACTCACCAGGAAGCTTTAAACTGGGGTATAAAAACTGTACAGGTTACCATCTGGTAAAAATTTTACGGGGCAGGAAAAAATCCTGTCCCCTTTTTTTGCATTTATTAATCTGGAATTAACGGTAAATTCTGTCCTGTGGGCATGGAGGGAAGTCAGAAAATAGAATTTTCAGACGCATAAGGACGCTGACCCTTCGGGGCGCAGATTGGCGCTGACAAGCATTAGAAAAAATATCTTCATAATTGAATCCCCCTGCAGGGGACAACCAATTTGTTCAATCTTTCGGATATGAACACAATTGATGTTGCGATGAAAATCAATATCAAAGATATTGGAATCAGTTGAGCTTATTTTTGCTTAAACTGGAGCAGTTTTTCCTGCAGCCCTTTTTGTACTGCTGCAGGAACCAGTGTACTCACATCTCCACCCAGCATGGCTGCCTCTTTTACTCCACTGGAACTAACGAATATATAATTGCTGTCTGACATTATAAAAATAGTATCCACTTCGGGCATAAGCCGCTTGTTCATCATGGACATATGCATCTCATATTCAAAATCCGTCATGGTTCTCAATCCTCTGATAATGGCACAGGCTTTTTTCTCACGAATATAATCGGTTAATAGACCACTGAAACACTCTACTTCTATGTTATTTAAATGCCTGGTGCTTTCCCTGATTAATTCCACGCGTTCATCAAGTGAAAAAAGCGCACTTTTGGTAACATTATGTACCACAGCTATAATTATCTTATCAAATATTTTACTGGTTTTTTCCAATATATCTATATGACCGTTGGTTACCGGGTCAAAGCTGCCCGGATATATTGCTACACGCACATTGAAACCTCCTCTAATTAAATAATCTTCACCATAATTACTTTAGCATAGATTCTATTTTAACATTCGCTTTCCCTGCCCAAAAATTAAACTTTCTCATAAAAATACCCGGAGGTTAACCCCCGGGTATTAAATATTTGTATTATCATCTTCCCACAATGATAGTAGTTCCCTGTCCGCCACCAATACATAAAGTAGCCAGTCCGGTTTTACAATCCCGTTTTTGCATTTCATACAATAAGCTTACCAGTATCCTGGCTCCTGAAGCACCAATTGGGTGACCAATAGCTATGGCTCCACCATTAACATTAACTTTTTCCATTTTATCAACCCAGCCCATTTCTCTTGCCACCGCAATTGACTGAGAGGCGAAAGCTTCGTTGGCTTCAATAAGTTCAATATCATCAACGGTTAATCCGGCCTTTTTAAGTGCTTTTTGTGTAGCCGGTACAGGTCCAACCCCCATTATTTTAGGGTCAACTCCTCCGGAAGCGTAACTGATAATGGTGGCCATAGGAGTAATCCCCAACTCATCAGCCTTTTCCTTACTCATTACTATTACAGCTGCTGCCCCGTCATTTATTCCGGAAGCATTGCCAGCCGTAACGGTTCCGTCTTTTTTGAATGCCGGTTTTAACTCAGCCATCTTTTCCCGTGGACTGTAGCGGGGATGTTCATCAGTATCAAAAACTATGTCACCTTTTTTGTTGGGAATAACTACTGGAACTATTTCATCTTTAAATCTGCCACTTTCTATTGCTTCTTTGGCTCTTGTCTGACTTCTGAATCCAAAATCATCCTGTTCTTCACGGGAAACAGACCATTTTTCAGCTACATTTTCTGCCGTAATTCCCATATGATAATCATTAAAAGCTTCCCATAAACCATCTTTGATCATTACATCAACCAGAGCACCACTATTCATACGATATCCATAGCGCGCTTTCTCCAGTGAATACGGAGCCATGGACATGTTCTCCATGCCACCGGCTAAAATAATATCCGCATCCCCCGCCTTGATAATCTGGGCCGCCAGACTCACCGCTCTTAACCCGGAGCCACACACTTTGTTAAGCGTAAAGGCGGTAACTGTTTCAGGAATGCCAGCCTTAATCATCGACTGTCTGGCTACATTTTGTCCCTGTGAAGCTTGTAAAACGCAGCCAAACACTACTTCATCCAATTGCTCTCCTGTCAACCCTGCTCTTTTAAGAGCCTCCTTCATAACCAGACTACCCAGATCTACTGCTTTAGTATCTTTTAATTTCCCGCCAAATGTTCCTACCGGAGTTCTGCAGGCCCCTACCAATACAACCTCTTTACTCATTACATATCCCCCTTTTAAAATATTATTTCTACTCTATAACTCATAACTGTTTACTTAATATATGGTATACATGGCATTATATTACACATTCTGTAATCGCCACAACATTAGTTTTTCAATTTCAGAATAATGGAACGTTTCAAACTATATCTAATTTTATCTAATAATAGTAGCATGCTTCAACCACAAGTTTTTCTGCCATTCCCAAATTTTACCCGGTATTTTTTGATGCAGATATTCGTGGAAATGAGTAATAAAGAAAGGTCTCCCTTCTTAAAGGAGACCTTTCTTTTCGATGCATATTATTGCATGGTCTTCCATAGCACTTCGGCTACATCAAATACTTTGGTCTGTTCTTCGGCTTCTGCTCCTTTGACGCCATCGGAAATCATAGTGAGACAGAACGGGCAGTTGGTAACAATCATTTCAGGGGATGGTACAAGCAATTGGTCGGTTCTGGTATCATTTATGCGTTTGTAACCTTCCACAGCTTCTTCTTCCATCCACATACGCCCGCCACCAGCACCGCAACAGAATCCAAATTCCTTGGATTTGTCGATTTCAACAATACTGGTACCCGCAGCTTTCAATACTGCTCTGGGTTGGTCATAAACTCCATTATGTCTTCCGAGGAAGCAGGAGTCATGATAGGATATTTTGGCTCCCAGGCTCTGCGAAGGTTTTAATTTGCCTTCGGCAACCAGTTTAGCCAATATTTCAGTGTAATGATAGACTTCGTAATTGCCTCCCAATTGCGGATATTCGTTCTTAAGAGCATTATATCCATGAGGACAAACCACAATAATCTTCTTTACACCATAATTGTTAAAGGTCTCAATGTTCTGTTGAGCCATGGTCTGGTATAGATATTCGTTACCTAACCTTCTGGCGGAATCACCACAACAGTATTCTTCAACACCTAAATAACCAAAGCTGACTCCGGCCTTATCCAATAGATTAACCAGTGCTTCGCCAACTTTCTTGTAACGGTCGTCAAAGGAAACTGCACATCCGGCATAAAGCAGGTATTCAAAATCCTTACCATCTTCACTTAACAGGTTAACCTTATCCCGGACTCCGCGTTCATTCAACCACTCGGCACGATTGGCAAAACCAACCCCCCAGGGATTATAGTTACGCTCCATATTAGTGAAAGCCATTTGCGCTTCACTGGGCATGTCACCCTGCCACATAACAAGATTACGACGCATTTCTACTATCTTGGGAATGTGTTCGATAAACATCGGGCAATGCTCCATACAGGCACGACAGTTGGTGCAATCCCAGATTACTTCGGTAGTAACAACATCATAAAGCAAGCTCTTATCCATGGGGCTGACAAATTCCTCAGCTGCATCAGTCATAGCCATTTCTTCAACTACTTCCGGCTGATTCTTATTGGCAATAAGATAAGGTGCTTTTTCATCCAGATGTTGTTTCATGTGTTGAATTAGTGTAATTTTAGGATTCAGAGCCTTACCGGTATTATAGGCCGGACAATTCTCCTGACAACGTCCGCAACGAATACAGGTATCTAAATCCAACAAGTCTTTCCAGCCAAAATCTTCGATATTTTCAACACCGAAAGTTTCAGCTTCTTCAATATTGTCAACCATACGACATGCTGAAGGTTCCAGATCACGGAAAGTATAGTTTAGCATACCGGCCAGAATGTGCCATAGCTTGGTAAACGGCAGAATAGCAATAAACAGGAATGCAATTGCCATATGGAACCACCATAAAATTCTATGCCACATTAGTACTGAATCTACTGACGCACCGGCAAATGGTGC
>DAIMDR010000150.1:0-5062 GCA_036725705.1 Syntrophomonadaceae bacterium
GAGCTGCAGGCGACGAAGGATCTCTTTTAAGGCCGTAATATTGGGATTAAGCCAATGAGATTCTTCACTATCGTTCAGAATGACACGCAAAAGAGGACTTTTTCAGCGGTCTCGGGCCTGATCCCTTGTCATATATCGTTTATGGTAGAGCATCTCACATTTTATCGTGCTGAAGAACGTCTCCACACAGGCATTATCGTAGCAGTTACCTTTACGGCTCATGCTGCAGATCATTCCGTATTTCTTTAGAGTCGCCCGGTAATCTCTGCTGCAGTATTGCACTTCTCGATCAGAATGGTGAATAGTTCCCCGAGGCGGGTTGTGCCTCCTGATAGCATTCTCCAGGGCTTTAATACAAAGCTCTGTTCTCATGTTATCGGCTGTTGCCCAACCCACTATTTCCTTTGTGAATATATATTTTACCGTGGCCAGATATAGCCAGCCTTCATAGGTGTATATGTAGCTGATATCCGTTACCCATACGGCAGCCGGTCTATCAGTCGTAAAATTCTGATTTAGAAGATTTTCTGCTACTGGTAGTTTATGATTCGAATTCGTTGTGGCTTTGAATTTCTTTTTCCGTTTGGCATAGAGTTTGTCCTTCTTTTGTATTTCGTAAAGCCTCTTACGGCTACAATTGGGGAAATTTTCTCTTACATCGGCAAGAATTTTGTCCAGGCCACACATGCCACGACATTCATCGTAACTTTTTCGGGCAATCTTAAGTATTTCCTAGTTCTCAAGCTTACGTTTGCTTGGAAGCCGGTCTTTCCAATCATAATAGCCGCTCCGCGATACTTCGAGGACTGGCACATCTTCTCAACCGGAAATACGGAGCTGTGTTCCTTGATAAATTCATAGCTTACTTCCGGTTGGTTGTCGCGAAGATGACCGCAGCTTTTTTTAATATAGCTACAGATTCCTCCAAGTCATTGTTTCTGCGCTTTTCAGCCCTTAGTTCAGCTTCCAGTTCCATTATTCTTGCTTTATCAGAAGAATATCTCTTCTTATCTTCTCCCAGCCAGTTTCTCAATGTTTGCGGATTGACTCCCAGGTCCTTTGCCACACTGGCAGCTGATCTGCCGCCTTCCCTCACCAACCTGGTTGCATCCGCCTTAAATTGAGCGTCATAGCGTCTCCCGTTGTTCCCCATTTTTCAATCCCTCCACAGTTGTTATTTTACCTAACTACTGTGTGTCCGACAAATCGGGTATAAGCCACGCCATGGGTTCTATAAAATGGGTAATAATCTATAAATCTGTTAAAAATATTTACGCTTATCCTGCTTATCTCAATCGGGCATTTAAATCAGTCTCCAAAAGCTGAATAACCTGCTCCATTAATGGATTTACTTCTTCCTCTTTTAAAGTTCGATCACCAGATTGGAAAGTTAAACGGAAAGCCATACTTTTGAATCCGGCTTGCAGGTTGCCACCGGTAAACAAATCAAATATTTCCACACCTCTTAAAAGCGGACTATTTATTTGTTTAATCACAGCTATAGCCTGAGAGGCTTCCACCTCTTCAGGTAATACTACAGCAACATCTCTTTCCATGGACGGATAGCGGGTTATACTCTCCATCAAAGCATTCGGCCTGGCCAGCTTAAACATGGTCTCTACATCTAATTCAAAAGCACAGGCCCTAACCTTAAGGTCATAATTTTCTCCTGCCAGCGGGTGAATTTCACCCAATACCCCTAATTCCTGACCCCGACAGCTTATGACTGCTGTTCTGCCCGGATGATATCCAGGCATTGTTTGTGCCTGGTACTCCACATCGTTTATCCCCAAACCGGAAAATAAACTGTTTAGAATACCTTTCAAATAAAAGTAATCCATTTCCGTTCTGATTTTTTGCCAGTTAATATCATTACTGCCGGTTACAATACCTCCCACCTTAAGCTTTTCTTGAGGAAGATTTTCAGTGGAAGGAATAAACACTGCTCCCAATTCAAAAAAGGACAGATTATAATTACGCCGGGCTGTATTTCGGCTGACCGTGCTTAGCAACCCTGGTAAAAGCGTAGTACGCATTACCGATTGTTCCTCTGATAATGGATTGGCCACTTTTACTACTTGCCGCAGAATATGATCATCCGGCAACATAATCCGGTCAAAAGAGTCCGGATTAATAAAACTGTAGTTAATTACTTCATACATACTTTGGGCTAAATTGGAGCGCAATTTATCACGGAAAATCTGATAAGGAGTTAATCCCCCTCCAGTAGAACTGGTTAAGGGTAAATAGTCAGGGATATTATTATATCCATATAAACGGGCAACTTCTTCAATCAAGTCAACTTCCAGTTCCAAATCAGGTCGGTAAGTCGGAATTTCAACCATTAGATTATCTCCGTTACGGGTAACTGAAAAGGAGAGCTTTTGCATAAACTCATATATATCTTCAGTAGATAAACTTGTATCCAGCAGACGGTTCACTTTGGGGGTTCTTAATGCAATAATGGCCGGTTTAATCGGATCGGGATAAATATCAACTATACCTGATACAACTTCACCATCTGCCAGTTCCGCCATTAATTGAGCTGCCCGGTTTAAGGCCGTAACCGTTCCATTGGGGTCCACTCCTTTTTCAAAACGCATGGAAGAATCACTGCGCAACGCAACTTTTCGTGAAGTGCGCCTGATATTTACCGGATTAAAGTTAGCTGATTCCAACAAAACTGCAGTAGTCTTTTCGTTAATTTCTGAATCATGGCCTCCCATTATCCCGGCTAATGCTACCGGCTTATTTCCATTGGTTATAACCAGCATATCATTTTCCAATTCGCGCAGGGCTTCATCAATGGTAACTATTTTCTCACCGGAATCAGCCCGGCGAACCAATATCTGCTTATCGTTCCCTATTAAATCATAATCGAAAGCATGTAAAGGCTGGTTGGTTTCCAACATTACATAATTGGTTATATCGACTACATTGTTTATCGGCCTGATTCCTGAATTTATTAAAGCCTGCTGCATCCAATCCGGTGAAGGTTTAATTACTACCTTTTTAATCACCCGGGCTGAATAGCGAGGACATAAATCATTATCCTCAATATTTATTTTAATATAATCGTTAATTTCACTACCCTCATTACTAAGATCATTATGAGGTATTTGCAGTTTATTGCCGGTTATAGCCGACACTTCACGGGCCAGATTTATCATACCCAGACAATCACCGCGATTAGGGGTTAAATCCAATTCCATTATGGAATCATCATTTTTTTCTTCCACCCCTTCCACAGCAATTCCGGCCATGGTCAGTTTATGGGCAAGTTCTGCCGGTGTTAAATTAAAATCAACATATTTTTTTAACCAGTTAATTGAAACACCCATACCGTCACCTCCTAAAATTGCTGCAGAAACCGTTTGTCATTATCAAAAAACAGTCGCAGATCGTTAATGCCATATTTTAGCATAGCTATTCTCTCAATACCCATTCCAAAAGCAAAACCAGTTACTTCCTCGGGATCATATCCTCCATATTTCAAAACCCGGGGATGTACCATACCTGCGCCCAGTATTTCCAGCCAGCCTGTATGAGAACATACCCGACATCCTTTTCCTTTGCAGCTGACACAGGAAATATCCATCTCTACGCTAGGTTCGGTAAAAGGGAAGAAGCTCGGACGATAGCGTACTTTCACCTCTTCACTGAATATTTTCTGGGCAAATAACATTAAAATGCCTTTAAGATTGGCAAAAGTTATATTCTTATCTACCAGCAACCCTTCTACCTGCTGGAACATGGGTGAATGAGTAGCATCATCATCCTTACGGTAAACTTTGCCGGGAACAATTATTTTTACCGGCAAATTCGGGCACATAGCTTCCATGGTACGCACCTGAACAGGCGAAGTATGCGTTCTCAAAAGTACCTCATCAGTAATATAGAAAGAATCCTGCATATCACGGGCAGGATGATCTTTAGGTACATTGAGCGCCTCAAAATTATAATAATCCTTTTCTATTTCCGGACCTTCGGCCACCGCAAATCCCATACTTAAAAATATATCCCGAATTTCTTCATTAATTAAAGTCAGCGGATGTTTACCACCGCGATTAATCGGCAGGCCCGGTAATGTAACATCCAATCTCTCCTGTTCCAGTCGCTGATTCAAATCCCGTACTTTAATCTCATTAATCCGTTGAGCTACTATTTTTTCTATACGGTCTTTTACCTGATTGGCAGCCTGTCCAAATTCGGAACGTTCCTGGGGGGATAAATCTTTGAGTCCCCTTAACATCAAGGTTATTTCCCCTTTACGACCGAGAATCTTTACCTTGAGTTCATTTAACTCCTGTAATTCTCTGGCCTGCCCCAGTGCCTGCAGTGCTTTCTTTTCAATCTCATTAAGTTTTTCCAGCATTTAATTTCCTCCCTGGCAGAAAAATAAAAAACCTTCGCTCCCAAGGGGCGAAAGTTCCGCGGTACCACCCTAATTAGCCGGATAACTCTACCCGGCTGCCTCTATGTCGTTAACGGCGACATCCGTAAAAGACCTACTAAGATTCAGTCCTCTGCTCCCGGGGTGAATTCATACTGTCCTTATCCTGATTGTACTCTCAGTCTCCGATACAATCTCCCTTGAGGTTCCAGACAGCCTACTTGTCCCCTTCATCACATTTAGGATATGTTTACTGTGTCATAAGCATCTTATACATTAAGTAATATACGATACATCCTGAACTCTCAAAAAGTCTCCACAGTGTTTCTGCCTGATTAAACATAGATAAAACACCCTTCCCTTCAAGGTTGGGGTTTAATCTAACCGTATTATAGCACAGCTTTGGTCACAGGACAATGTTTCCCGCTGCCTCTGCCGATTAGCTTCAGACATTATTATAGCACATGAAACCGCCGCATTTAAAGATTCGACTCTGGAATTTACAGGTATAAACGCTTTAACTTTACATCTTTCGCTAATAGCGGGACTGATGCCCTGGGCTTCACTGCCAATAACAACCACTATGGGTCCCGTATAATCAACCTCATAAATACTATTGCAAGCATCCGGATAACTGCCAATTAATCTATAACCTGACCGGATCAAACC
>DAIMDR010000151.1:0-4991 GCA_036725705.1 Syntrophomonadaceae bacterium
ATTTCTTGATTGAATTGGACATCGCCAGAAACGAAGGCAGTTACAAGAAATTGATGAAACAGTACCGGAAATACCACCTTCTCATACTGGATGAGTGGATGCTGGTCTCCCTGAAGGAGAACGAAGCCCGAGATGTCCTCGAAATCATTCATGCACGGCATCACAATGCTTCTACTATTTTCTGTTCGCAGTTTGCTCCCGCCGGTTGGCTCTCCAAAATCGGGGAAGAAACAATTGCCGATGCCATATTGGATCGCATTGTCCATGATTCCTATCTGATTGAGATCCACAGTACTTCTGATGAGAACTCAATGCGGGAAAAATACGGCATAAAAAGATCTATTTAAGACCAATGGCTTAGAAATCCGGAACGGTGGCTCTAAGGTTCCGGAAGGGTGGCTCACCACTCTCCGGAACTATGGCTCCGTCCAACTGGAATAATCAACAGATTAGAGGGCGGAAGAATGCTAATCTCTGGCGCGTACCCCTTACTCGATCTAAAAGCCAAATTCATAGAATCCGAATATCAAAAGGTTAGCTTGATTCTGAATCGACAATTAACTAACCGAATTACAGCTTGGATTGAGGAGACACTCGTGATTAATGCTATCCAGTCGGATAAACTCGGTATTGTTAGCTGCATTATCGGTGAATCCGATTCCTTATTGGAATCCAAAATGCAGGAGATCCTAACGCTGATACAAAAGGTCGTCATAGCCGAGGTTAAGGATGATTACAAGGAGACTACTGACATTGACGATATTAACTTAGTTCTAGCGAAATATGTCAACTATGGATCGGCCATGGGTGGATATCTACTCTACATGGGTACTGAGTCCCAGGTCTTTGAAAAGGTTGTAGATCTGGTTAACAATGTATACATAAATAACAGGGAGATAATAGAAACCAATGAATTCGGAGAACCCCCGGAATTCAAACAATTCACTCGCCTTGCCGATTTAGAAGGCTACGAAATTGATGGTTCTTCTTACGATGGAGAAATCGCAAGTATAATCTATTACGGCGTCGGCAGGGACGGTGTATCTGCCCTTATAGATTATTTAATACTAGATTCAGAGATTGAAGAACATGATTGGCTTTGGACTGACGGCGAACTAGACAATGCTAGACTGCGAGAGCTAAAACGCAGGCTGAAACACGGGATAGACGCGAGATTTCTGGATGAATTACGGGATTTAATCCCCTTTCGGACCTAATTAGCTATCCAAAACCCTACCCCTTCTCAACCTGATTAGCCTTCCATCTCTTATACGCGCTCTTCATACACACCCCGCAAGGCCTATAACCAGCCTTTATAGCTGAATCCTCATCAGCAAAAAACACACGATGTTTAACATACTGGCCTTTGGCTATGTGTCTTTGTGCAGAAGGGCAGTCAAGACGGCCATATATTTTCAGGCCCTTGTGGCCTCCCCAGTTTCCTGGAGTAGTAGACTTATAATCCTGTCCATTAGGTCCAATAAGAGAGTATATCTTTGGTTGCCCCACTCCGGAGACTGGCTTAAACTTAATACTGTTTTGGCGGGCATACCTTTCTGCATGCGATAGAGGAACACTGTGAAGGGTTAAGTGGGGACACTCATGAAAAGCATTGGTGCCAATTTGTCTAACACTTGCGGCGATAATGGCCGATTTCAAATCGTTACATTTGAAAAAAGCATGTGATCCTATGCTCTGGACGTCGTCCTCAATAATCAATGACTCTATATCTTGACAACCATAAAAAGCCCCATTACCGATACTCAGCACACTACCAGGTATGAAAACCGACTTCAAGCCGCTACACTTAATGAAGGCACTATCATGAATGGCTGTAACCGGCAGGCCTTCAATTTCTGGAGGGATTACTAAGGACTCCCCACCCGTATAGTTGTTTATGGTTATCGATTTACCGGCTATCGAATATATCAATCCATTATCCTGGTATTCAAGGGGGTTACTTAAAACAAACGAATCACCCCCGGTATAGCCGTAATCTTCAAGAACTAGCTTTTGTCTCTTAGGGAGGCATTCTTCATGTATTTGAAAAATCTTTAGGTCTCTCTTAGGGGTACAGGAGAGTTGGTAATCGTATGTGGTATAATTCGACATTAGTCCCACACCGTCTTCGTTTTTCATCATTATATTGAAACCACAGCCCCAATCCCATTCAGCTCGATCATCATAATCGTTTGCGAGCTCTTCGTCTATGTATCGCTCTAAAGCCCATGCACCATCCCAATATCCATACTGTATTAGCTGTATAAATCTCTCCATAGCTTGTTTGAAGCTTTTAAACTCGCCAACAGTATCTGAGCCAACGTAAAAACACCCAAAATGATCGGTAACCTCAATAGAATACATGCTAAACCCTCCATTAAAACCTACGACTTCGGGTCCAATGTAGCCAGGGATGTTCTGTGTCTAGCTATAGGCAATAAAAATCTAATGTTTCAATCCTTCCAGCTCTAATAATATAACTTTCTTAAGTTCGTTAAACCGATTCGTTAGCACATTTTCATAATAGACATCGTCGGTTTCCCCGGCATTCTTCTGGTATTGAGTAGCGAATGGCAGCGGGATACAATGTCCGTATAGAGAAATAGTATTCATGTATGATAGGTAATCTAGAGGCGCTCTGCTGCGAATTAGATCATTAGCCTTCCATGAAATGAAAGTGCGGTTCAGTACACTATTTAATGGATGTGTCTTTTCAGCTCTAAGTTTATCGGATGATTGGCCCAGCGTAGTTGCCATCCCAAGAGGCACTATATGGTGATCCTGGATACTCAGATCAAAATTTGTGCCATCAAATTGCAGCTCCTTGTTTGACGCAATATCCCACGGATTTAGCCTAATTTGAACTCCAGGTAAAAAGTCCAGAGGCTGCTGGCTTAAAATGTACTGCAGTGTAGCATTGTATAACGCTCCCGGAAGGGTGTTGTCGGGGTCTTTCATCATAAGAACAAGTTTATTCGAGTATCCTTGGAAATTCAGGATTGAGTCATATACGGTACCCAGGAAGTTTGTACCCCCTACCACCCAGGCTTTTAGCACTTTAAGGTCATTAATAGCCCGGTCGTTTTGAGCTTGACGGTATGCTCCACCAAAAATAGAAGTCCAATACCAGTATTCTAATCGGTCCAAAGCTTCGTGACTGTTCCATACTGCATCGTCGCGAAGATGGAATGCAATAGGAATAACCATCAATTCATAGGGTATATTTTGCAGTTTAATTACACCACACCGGAATTGTAAGAATGCAAACGCCCTTGCCAGAGCTAAAACAGTTTTGGCAGTAAAAGAATTGATCTGCACATGATTCAGAGCTAGTATTTTACCCTTCTTTATGTGGTCGGTTCTCAGATCATCTAAATTATTCTCGCAGTGAGCTAAAACTGACAATAGATTGAGGAATTCGTACTTCATTATATTTATTGGTTGATTGTCATCGATACAGCCAAATATTTGCGGATTCCACGTTGTAGGCTTATCTCCATTAAGTTTATATGTTAATGAGAAGGGAAGATTTACATTTTGAGATATGCATTCAACAATCCTCTGAGTTAATCCCTCCAAACTTGTGTCGTGAGCAGCTTTTGATACGATTAAATCGTAGACGTTTAATGCAGTTCCGCCCTGGTTGATATTCTCGAATATCGAGATCGCCCGTCCTATTTCTTTAGATTCTAAACTGATAATATGGGGCTCTTGTTCCAGCAGGCTTTCTAGATATTTTTGAACATCGGAAACCCATTGAGCACTTAGCTTAAGCCAGGCGAACTTGATTGCAGAATCATCCTTACTTTCAAGAATGCTAACTATGTCAGGCTCGCACTTCTGCAATAGATCAATCAACATTTGTTCATCTTCTTTTACTACTTCCTGAAGAACTTCTATTCTTCTTTGCGCAATAATCTCCAGTACTCTTTCAAGTAAGGTTTTTTCTTTGATTAAAGAATCTTTATATATCGAAAATAATGGGACTAGTCCCCCTTCATTAAATGCATTTATTGCAATGTCCAATCCCAATAAATTAGGATTCTTCGGATTTCCCTTTTGATCAGGAGGATTGTATGAAGGGTGATACCACTTGTCCAAATTTGTGGTTTTAAAAATATGTCTAATTTGGAGAAAGTCCGATAATTGCTGAGGTTCCCAGGAAGACCAATCGGGGAATGAAAGGGTTCTCCAACCAAACAAATCTTCTTCGTTTTTCTGAGGAATGACGCGAACAAACCATCTGGGTCGTAATTGAGAGTAGGTCTCATCGAGCGTTGTCTTCCAATCATCACCACTATATATGTCGCTAAATACTACCTTAAGAGCAGACAGCCTTTGCTGACCATCCAGAAGATATCTGCATTCCTCTTTCGGCGTTATTTCTCTTTTGGGAAAACAGAGCTTTCTTGATTTAAAATCATCGCCCTTACCCTCTAAAATAAGAAGACTACCTATGGGCAACTTAAACATGAAGGAACAAAGTAACCTTTTTAATCCATCCGTCTTCCATACAAAATCCCGTTGAAAATCAGGCAACACCATCTTGTCATTATCACATTGCTCAAACAATTTCCTAAAACTCATTTCCCACACCCCATCCTCTATTATGATGATGTTAATTCATCTAAGTTGGCTTTCAAAAAGTCATAAATCCTAATTAAAAATCTCTTTTTATTATCACTGGACATCGAGTAAAAGCGCACCAAAATTGTATCAATTTCTATTTCAGAAGCCCGTTCCTCTGCTATCTTCAACGCTGACTTAACCTTGGTAAGCTGATCTCTGCTTAACAATTTAGGAGGGGTTCTTAATGTATCTATCAACTTCATTACCTTGGCAGCATCATAGAACTTTATTTCAGGAGCATCAGGAACCTCATTATTTACCCATATTAAGGCCATACCTTCTCGTTTCTCCGTAATGGTTTTTTTAATACTTTCATAAATACCATCTGTATTAACTAGTGGTGGTTCATGAAACAATGACTT
>DAIMDR010000152.1:0-4987 GCA_036725705.1 Syntrophomonadaceae bacterium
CCGCTTTCTGAATTAATTTAATAACAATATTTTTTAAAACGTAAACAATTTCGGCCATTGAGCGATTTAATATCAGTAAAAACGAAACTAATATTAACATCAATATAAAAATAACTGCCCCAACTTGTCCAACAATACTTATCAAACCATGGGCCAGAGCACATCCAATTATCCCCCCGCCCAGCCCCTTTAATCCGGCTGATAATATGGTAATACCACCGGGAATATCATATATACTGAGCCAGATTAACATGTCCATATAAATCAGACATAATCCAAGCATGCAATTAGACCAGAGCTTTTTTAAAATACCGGTATGAATAGACCAGGCCAGCATTAGTAAGGAAAAATATACTGCCCCTTTACCCAGTAACAATCCTAAGCCCTGTGCAACTTTAGTACCAGCCCAGCCAATAAACTCGACATCTTCTGGATTACCCTGAAATTTAGTAATGCTGATAAACAAAAATAATGCAGTCATAAAACTAATTAAAGTTATAACTTCAATTTTGAGTGGATTTTCCGGTCTGACTTTTGAGGATACAGACTTTACAACCTTTTGTCCGGGTTTACTTATTGGGTCTTTTTTACTGGCCATCATATCTTCTCCCCGCTCAAAACACTGTATAATGGCATTAATTTACCTGTTTCTTAACATTTGTTTATATCTTCGCTGGTTATATCAGGAATCCTTTTTTTTATCATATATAATGTTGATATCACTTAAAAAAGTCATGCTGCTATAAAATGCCAGACCAGCACAACTGCTCCCAAAGTCCAACAGTAATACGAAAAGAGCGATAATTTACCTTTTCTGACCAGATCCAGAACTACTGTTATCGCTAAATAACCAAAAATCGAAGCTGTAACCGGTCCCAGCAAATATGGTACTATTAATTGTTGCGGTATTCCGATACTGAAAGCATCTTTTAGTTGGAAAATTGCTGCTCCAATGATAACGGGAATAGATAATACAAAAGAAAAATGAGCCGCAAAATTACGATCCAGACCGGCAATCAGGCCGGCTGCTATTGTAGAACCTGAGCGTGATAATCCGGGAAATATTGCAAACGCCTGTAATATGCCTATAAAGAGAGCATCACGATATCGGGTTTCCGTGACTTCTTTGGCCATAATATGACGATTAGCCAGATTCTCAGATAGTTTGAGAAGTATGCCGGTAATTAATAGACCAACTCCTACTACCAGCAAAGAACTAAATGAGGCTTCAAATATAGGTGCCAGCAAATATCCTGCCAGTGCAGCGGGTATGCAGGCAACAACCAAAAGATAGGTGAAACGGGAAAATGGTTTACGCAGAATAGTCATAATGTCTTTGCGAAAAGCGATAAAGACAGCAACCAATGTACCAATATGCACAAGTACATCAAAAGTCAACGGGGGTTCTGAAATGCCTAATAAATGTTGAAATATTACCAGATGACCGGAGCTGCTAACCGGTAAAAATTCGGTTAGTCCCTGAACAGCCCCTAACAATAATGCTTCCAGTATCGTCAATTGTTAATCCTCCCTTAGCAAAACTCTTTAAAATTATAGCACAGCTACAGCTTCAATATGTCTCGCTAATGAAAGAAACCAAAATTATTATTAATCAAGCTGCAATTCGCGTTTAATAATACTGCCCGGTTGATAACGGTGGTTGATAAAATCCATCGGATCAGTACTAATAATACTGATTACTTTTATGGCATCTTCTCCCCATGGCTGCGCCTGAAGATATCCGCCTGAAGGCAGTTTTATATTAATATTCTGCAGTTCTTCGTTACTGCTCTGTAATTGCCATAAATAATCATCCGGCAGATATATAATCATTGCAGTATAGCACCTGCCTCTTCCTTTAATGACTTCAGTTTTTCCAATGCGTCTTTAACTCCACCAACCTGGTCAATTAAGCCTGTCTCAACCGCATCTTTACCGACTATAACTGTACCAATATCTCTGGCCAAATCGCCGGTACGAAACATTAATTCCCTAAATTTAGTATCACTAATTTTGGAATGTTTGGTAACAAAATTAACTACCCGATCCTGCATTTTGTCGAGGTATTCATAAGTTTGGGGAACTCCAATTACCAACCCCGTGAGTCTTATTGGGTGAATTGTCATCGTAGCTGATGGAGCAATAAAAGAATAATCGGCGCTAACTGCAATAGTTGTTCCAATGGAATGTCCTCCACCCAGTACAATCGATACCGTTGGTTTAGACATACTGGCTATAGCTTCAGCAATTGCCAAACCAGCTTCCACATCTCCACCCACCGTATTCAGAAGTATTAACAGGCCATTGATATTAGGATTCTCTTCAACAGCTACCAACTGGGGAATGACATGTTCATATTTGGTAGTCTTATTCTGAGGCGGTAATACCATATGCCCCTCCACCTGTCCGGTAATGGTAAGGCAATGAATGTCACTTTTAAAAGCCGGTAATTCAAGCTGGCCCAGCTCTTTAATATTCTCAAGTTTTTGCTCTTGATTAGCTTCCGGTTGTTGTTGATCTGATGTCAAAGCTACTTCTCCCTTCCTCTTCATAATTAAGATTAGGATATCCACAGTGTTGATAAATAATACAAATATAAAAGCCGGCCTTAGGAGAAGTTGAATGAGGCGAGGGAAATATGAAATGCACTTATCACAACTTAAGCTTTTACCGTCCAGCTGTAGCGCATCAATCGAGATGTTTTCCATGTTTGTGAAAAACCATACTTCAGCAGGAATTTTAAAAACCCCATTTTAAATAAAATGGGGTTATCAGATAAAATAATTTGATTTTGTCTGAGTAAGAGGCGGTAAATATTCTCCCGTCTATACTTCCATAATGATTGGTAATATCATAGGCCGACGTCCGGTTTTTTCATATAGGTGCTTACCCAAACGATCGCGTACCTGGGATTTCATAACTGCCCATTCGGTGATGTTCCTCTTTTCGCAAATATCCAGAGCCTCTTTAACTTTTTCTTTGGCATCCTCAATTAGTTGCTCGGACTCGCGTACATATACGAATCCGCGCGTAACAATATCCGGTCCGGCTACTACTTCTGATGTATCACGATTTATGGTTACTACCACTATCATTATTCCATCCTGGGATAATTGTTTACGGTCACGCAGAACTATATTGCCAACATCTCCTACGCCCAGACCATCGACCAGTATCTTTCCAGCTGCTACTTTTCCGGTTACGCTGGCCTTTTTAGCGCTGACTTCAATTATTTGGCCATTTTCAGCTACAAATATCCTTGATCGCGGGATACCTAGACTTTCAGCTAATTTGGCATGTTTCATCAAATGCCGGTATTCTCCATGTACCGGAATAAAATACCTGGGCCGAATTAGATTCAAAATAATTTTAAGTTCTTCCTGAGCAGCATGACCGGAGACATGAACTCCTAATCCGCGTTCATATATTACCTCTGCCCCCTGCTTGAAAAGCAAATCTACAGTTCTGGCTACCAGCTTTTCATTTCCAGGTATAGGAGTTGCTGAGATAATTACTGTATCTCCGGATTCAATTCCTACCCAACGATGGTCTGCAGTTGCCATTTTAGTAAGCGCTGACATAGGTTCACCCTGGGAACCAGTGGTAACTATAACGATTTTATCCGGAGGATATTTACTTATTTCTTCCATTTCTATCAAGGTATGGTCGCCTATACTCATATAACCCAGTTGTGTAGCAATTTTGACATTGTTAACCATACTACGACCAACAACAGCTACTTTACGCCCATATTTTTCTGCAGTAGAAACAACCTGCTGAATCCTATGCACATTTGAGGCAAAAGTAGTGACAATTATTCTGCCAGTACATTTGCCAAACAGTTCCTCAAAGGTATTGCCCACAACCCTTTCCGACATGGTAAATCCAGGTTTATCAGCATTAGTGCTGTCACCCAGCATTACCAACACGCCCTTTTCTCCCAGTTCAGCGAATTTTCTAAAATCTACAACTTCACCGTCTACCGGGGTTTGATCAAGTTTAATGTCTCCGGTATGCAGTATAATACCAATGGGAGTGTGGATAGCAATTCCCATGGAATCAGGAATACTATGACTTACCCTTATAAACTCTACCCCAAATTGCTCGATTTTTATCATCTGCCGCGGTTGAATAATTCTAAAATCCGTACCTTCAACATGATGTTCCTTCAACTTTTCTTCCACAATCCCTAAAGTCAGTTTACTTCCATATACAGGGACATTCAGTTCTTTTAAAACATAAGGAAGAGCACCGACATGGTCTTCATGAGCATGGGTTAACAGAATCGCTTTTACTTTCTCCCGATTTTCCAGCAAGTAACTTATATCTGGAATGACGACATCAATGCCCAGAAGTTCATCCTCTGGAAACATTAAACCTGCGTCAATGACTACGATACTATCCCGGTAACGGATCGCCATCATGTTCTTGCCAATTTCCCCCAAACCGCCCAGGGGAATAATGTGAAGACGATCACTGTCAGACATCGTGTCACCTCCTATTTATTAAATTTTCCCCGTTCATTTAAACTGCTTATACATTATATCCGATTAAACAACCGGTTACAACTCAGGCAATAGCCAGTTTTTAAATTATACCATGAGATGTTAACATATTTTTTATCTTTTCCTGTTCATCCGTAGTTGCAGAGACAAGCGGAAGTCTTAATCCCCCTACTTCCATTCCCATTATATTAAGGGCAGCTTTTAATGGAACCGGATTACTGGTAATAAATAATCCCTTAAATATTGGGAAGAGTTCACTATGTATTTTAGCCGCCCCAGTGGCATCTCCACTAATAAATGATTCAATCATGCTTTTAATTTGCCGGCCAATTATATGAGAGGCAACACTTACTATTCCATGAGCACCAATGGCCATCATGGGCAAGGTAATGGAATCATCTCCTGAATATACAGTTAAGCTACCTTGAATCAGACGAACTAATTCTGAAACCTGATCCATATCTCCACAGGCTTCTTTGATG
>DAIMDR010000153.1:0-4941 GCA_036725705.1 Syntrophomonadaceae bacterium
ACTATTCATTTTTAATTGCACTTTTCTTTGTATTGGGTACCTTCATCACATATACTGAAAATAAGCAGTCTTGGTTTGCTTCCAGAGCATGTGGAATATGAGCTGGACTGACAACGATATCTCCAGCCTCAACTACCTGGCTTTCTTCTCCAATAGCTACTGTACCTTTTCCCTCTATTATCTGAAAAAGAACATCAACAGGTGTTTTATGGGAGGGAACTTTCTCCCCCTTTTCCAAAACCAAATTAATAATTCCCACTTCCGGCATGTCTATAACAGGTCTTCCTTTTACACCCCAACCTGTCTGCATGTATGGTAATGCAGCAACCTTAATTACTTCCATTAAATCATCTCCTTATTTGTATTTATCTTCAACATTAACACATTTAAGTATTTTTTATTAGTACCCGGATTATCGCCCAAGGTATAAATAGGAAGATAACTATCCCCCTGTACCTATTAGTATTATAATAATGCCTATACAGAACATACAAAACAGGAGGTAATTATTTTGTCAGCCAAATACAGCTATAATACCAGGGATGCCCGGTTTATTCTCAAAGAATGGCTTCCGCTTCAGGAAATATTTAATTACGATCGTTATAATCATCTGAGCCTGGATGATATTGATGTTCTTCTGGAACAGATGAATCGTATAGTAGCCAAAGTGATTGCTCCAACCAATGATGATGGGGAAATAAATCATCCGCAATTAATTAACGGGCGGGTAGTCGGACCTCCCACCTGGAAAGAAGCCTGGAAATACTTACAGCAGCAGGGCTGGGGGACCAGTAATTTCTATGAAGATGCCAGCGGAACCATACCCGAAGTCATTTATGCCATACTGGCTGAAATGATATGTGCTGCCAGTCCTGCCTTCGTATATTACCCGGCACTTACCACTGGTGCTTTCAAGGTAATTCAAACTTATGCCAGTCCCGAATTAAAACAAAAGTTTCTGCCTGGTATGATGGATGGCCGCTTTCAGGGATGCATGTGTATCACTGAGCCTTCTGCCGGAACTGATGTAGGAGATGGATTAACCCGTGCCTATCCCACAGAGGAGGAAGGTATTTATAAGATTAAAGGCAACAAGATTTTTATTAGTGCCGGTGACGGGGACCATGCTGAGAACTTTATATATTTAACCCTGGCGAGAATAGAAGGGGCCAAACCAGGAACCAAAGGCCTGTCGCTCTTTATTGTCCCCCGTTTTTGGATTAATGATGACGGTACTACTGAACCTAATGATGTTGAAACCAGCGGCATTGAAAATAAATTTGGTATTCGCGGATGCCCGACGGTTTCACTTTCTTACGGCGATAACAACCAATGTCGTGGATATCTTATCGGTAATCCCCAAAATGAGAATGGAAATGCCGAAGGTCTGGTACAAATGTTCCAGATGATGAATGGCAAGCGGCTGGAATGTGGTATTACCTCAGCCGGAGTAGCTGCCAATGAATACTGGAATGCTGCCAATTACAGCCGGGATCGGATACAAGGGCGTCCATTAACCGATCCCCGATCTAATCGTGTACCCATAATCAACCATGTAGATGTAAAACGGATGCTTATGCTGAATAAAGCTACCACTGAAGTGATTCGTTCTCTAACCATGAAAGCTTATTATTATCTGGATATCAGTGAAAATGATCCAGACCCACAGAGAAAACAATGGGCATTTAACCGGGCTGAGTGTCTGATCCCGATTTGCAAAGCCTATCCCAGTGATGAAGCCTGGGGTCTGATTTGTGAATCCATACAGATTTACGGTGGGTACGGTTTTACCGAAGATTACCCAGCGGCGCGGGCCGTCCGGGACACTAAGATTAATTCACTTTATGAGGGTACCAATTATATTCAATCAATGGATTTGATCGTTCGTAAATGGCCACTGCAAAAGGGGCAGGTATTCTCGGGACTCCTACAGGATATTGATAATTTTATTTTTACACAAAGACCATTATTCCCCGAATTACATACCGAGTTTGATAAACTGAATAATGCTCTGCAGGCGTATCGGATGCTTCAGGAAGTAACTGCAAACTATTTTGCTCAGGGAAAGGTTGCTCTGGTAGCAACCTATGCTCGTCGCATTCTTACTGCTACTGCTCAATTACTGGGTTCTCATGCCCTGCTCGAGCAGGCAACCCTTGCCCAGCAACATCTGCGCGATATAGATGAAAATCATTATGATTACTACTTTTATTTGGGCAAAGTTATGTCAGCACGATTCTTCATCAACCAAATCCTGCCCAATGTTAGTAATATTGCCAGCCTGGTTAAAGAAGGAGATTCCACATTAATAGACTGCCCGGAACAAATCTTTGCTTACTGATTTAAATAACTTCAGATGGTTCTAGCGTCCTTGGAGAAACAAAAAAGAAGCTCCCCCTGCTAGTAAGCAGGGTGAGCTTCTTTGAGCTTCCCCTTACCAGTTATTTTTGGCAAATTCTACTCCGGCCATGAAGGCTTCGCGGTTTTTAGCTATGACATTTTCCGACTTGCCTTTGAAAATCAGTTCAAAATGTTCCAGGGCTTTTTCTACCTCAACCACAGCAGTTTTCTGCAGGTAGGCCCCCAGCAGAATCATGTTGGCACCACGGGCATTGCCCAGTTCTTCTGCCAGATGGTTGACCGGCAACTCCAGTATTTGCAGGTCAGTTCTTTTGGGCTTGCGCTCAACTAGAGATGTATTGATAACCAAAGTACCATTAGGTTGAATCTTGTCTTCATATTTATCCAGAGAAGGCTGATTTAAAATTACTGCCATCATCGGATTTTCTGTCAGGGGTGAGCTAATCTCTTCTTCGGCAATCGTAACCAGACAGTTTGCCGTGCCTCCACGCATTTCAGCTCCGTATGAGGGTACCCAGGATACATATTTTCCGGTACTTAATGCAGCATGGGTAAGAAACTGGCCCATGGATAGTACACCTTGCCCTCCAAATCCTGCAAACAATACTTGCTTTTCCATTTCCATGCTAACTATCCTCCTTAATCCTTAACTTTAAATTCCCCCAAGGGATAATAGGGAATCATGTTGTTTTCCAGCCATTTTAGTGCTTCGATTGGGCTTAGCCCCCAATTGGTCGGGCAGGTGGAAAGTATTTCCACCATGGAGAACCCCTTGCCCTCCAATTGAGTTTCAAGAGCTTTCTTAATGGCTTTTTTCGTTTTATTTACATTAGCCGGGTTGTTTACTGCCATTCGGCAAATATAGGCTGAGCCTTCATTTTGAGCCAGTAATTCAGCCATTTTAGCCGGATATCCAGCTTGTTCAACTTTACGACCATAAGGTGATGTAGTAGTAACCTGTCCGATCAATGTGGTGGGTGCCATTTGTCCACCAGTCATTCCGTAGATAGTATTATTAACAAATATAACCGTTATGTTTTCTCCTCGTAATGAGGCATGTACAATTTCTCCCATACCTATGGAAGCCAAATCACCGTCACCCTGATAAGTAAATACACACCGGTCAGGCAGCATTCTTTTAACTCCGGTAGCTATTGCCGGAGCTCTGCCATGGGCAGCTTCCAGTGTATCGAAGTTAAAATAATCATAGGCTAATACGGAACAACCTACCGGACATATACCAATGGTTTGTTCCCGTAAGTTCATTTCATCCAGGCATTCGGCTATGAGGCGATGAATTATCCCATGAGTACAACCGGGACAGTAGTGAAATTTCTCCTCAGTCAAGCTTTCCGGTCGGGTAGCAACTACTTTCATATAAAGCCCTCCCTTTGCGCAATACCGTTTTGTAAACTTAAATGAAAATTGAGGACTTGCCATCCCCTCTGGTACAATGTTTTTGCAACAAAACAAATACCTCCCGAAAGGAGACAAGTCCTCATGCAAAACAATGTATCAATTAGATGTCCAAAATGCAACAATTCTCATTTATTTTATCGCTACGGCAAAGATAATTTAGGGTTCCAAAAGTATCAATGCCGTAAATGCCGTCATCAGTTTGCACCTGATCGACCTAAGTCTGACCCTGTTCGTAAATATCCTGATTGTCCTGTTTGTGGTAAATCAAGCTTTCTACACCATGACTACGAACATTATTCTAATTTTCGTTGTAGCGATAAGCGTTGTAATCATTCTTTTTTTACTGTTAAGCCTAATGCCATTACTGCTTCTTCAATGTCGGCTCTTAAAGGTAAAACTGATTTTAAGAGAATGCGCTACCCTATCCACATCATTATCACTGCTTTGTCTATGTTCTATCTGGGTAAAAATTCTTTTAGGAACATAGCGTCGATTTTACAACTAGTTTTTAATGTTCAGGTTTCTCATACTACTATCAGTAACTGGTGTAAATCCTTTGCCCCTTTGTTTGATAACATCCGTCTTGAGCTTATTCCTGCTTTAGACTTTAACTCCGATGAGTGGCATGTTGACGAGACGGTAGTTAAGATCAAGGGCATCAAGTATTACATATGGTTTGTTATTGATTCGGAAACTCGCTTTGTTATTGGTTATCATCTTTCCCCACATCGTGATTCCCCACAGGCTTTTTCCTTGCTTAAGTCTTCTAAAGAGCTAGGTCAACCTAAAGCTATTGTTTCGGATCGCTACTCGGCTTACAAGGTCCCGGTTAAATCAATATTTGACGGAGTTAATCACATCAGGGTTGAAAGCTTTAAAGATGATATTTCCAACAATATTATTGAGTCCTTTAACCACCAGTTCAAAGCTTGGTACAAAACTAAACAAGGCTTCAATTCTTTCGACTCAGCTAATAATCTCATTAGCCTGTTTGTGTTCTTTTACAATTTTGTCAGACCTCATTCAGCTTTAAATAATCTTACTCCAGCCCAAGTTGCCGGACTTAAATTATCCAAGAATCAAAAAAGAAAGTATTTACTCGTGGCTTGAAGCTTTTCTATGGATTTTGTTGCTAGTTTTTCATATTTACTTTACAGAGCC
>DAIMDR010000154.1:0-2263 GCA_036725705.1 Syntrophomonadaceae bacterium
GACACCGCCCTTTCACGGCGGTAACAGGGGTTCGAGTCCCCTAGGGGTCACCATTCGGGCGATTAGCTCAGCTGGGAGAGCGCCTGCCTTACAAGCAGGATGTCGGCGGTTCGAGCCCGTCATCGCCCACCATAATTAAGCTAAAAAGCCTGCAAAATGAATTTTGCAGGCTTTTTTCGTTAATGTATTTAATACTCATAACTACGAGCCCATACCTCAATAATTTCATTTCCCTGTCCTCTGACCAAAACCCGGGCAAACTCAGCAGCAGCTTCAGTAGACAAAGCTACAGCTTCTCCCGGATAACCACGGGGTTTAAGTTCCGCCCAAAGACCATCATTAAAGTAAACCGCATTACAATCATTACTGTAACTGACCTGCACCAAGGCTTTTACACAATGTGAATCACTGGTATTTCTCACTAGAAAAGTAACTTTATTTCTCGGAGCCAGAGCTACGGGAGTGGAAGCTTCTATAGGTGCACACGGCGGACACTTAGGGATTACCAGATTTTCCTTTTCGAAACTGTTTAAGATTCCATTGACATAATCTATATGCAGTAGTGGCCAATCATTGCTATCACAAAAATTGGTACTGCGGAATGCCAACAGATTATTATTCTGCTCGTTGCCCTTTAAAAGCAATCCATGGTTGGGAATGGAACCATTATGCCAACCTCTGACCAGGGATGTTACATCAATGAATACCTTGCCCATTGGTAACCCGTCGGGGATGTTTAACCTGCCATCCGGAGCCTCGGCTGATATAGGCTGGTTATTCCAGGTTACTGAATATTGGGACCAACAGTTTAAAAGCCTGAAGGCGCCAAGGGTAACGGGTGGCTTGGATACTTCATTGCGATAAACAGTTAATTCCAGGATCGCCTTTTCAATAGTACTGGCAGGAGGGATTTGGTCAAGGTTAAATTGTAAAAGTGAACGGTAATCGTCGCCTGGCTGAACATACTGACTTACAAACAGGGCAACACTGGAACCAAAATTATTATGCGCATACCACTCGGAAATATAAGCATCCTGAAAAGGTGAAAGTGACAATACAGCCATATAAAAATGCCTTCCTTTCCATTGGAGAATCTAACTTAGCATACGAATAAGGGAGGATAAAGGTTACAATGGCTCACAATAATACCTTAATAGCCACAAAACATATATAAAAGTTATAAATGGTTAACTTTCCAAACAATGTAACATTTTTTGCGCCCTGTTAATAAGATGTGCTAGAAAGGCAATTAACCTGACCAAGATGTCAATTAAATCTGGCAGATGGAAAGGATGCTTTTTAAAACTAATTACAGGAGGGTTTAAAAAATGACTAATTACAAGGATGATTCTTGCATGGGGGGTCTTATGCCACCCTTACCCCATCCCCGTCCCCGTCCCCAAGTTAATCAGACTATCTTGAAATGTGGCACCGGAACTGGTCTGGTTATCCCCGACCATTATGAGTTTAATTCCCAGTTGCTAAATCCCTATACGCTGGCTCAAGTATCTATTAATACTTCTGAGTTAAAAATGGCTAATGTAAAAGTTGATTTTTCCTGTATCGTGGCCTTTGATGAATCTGAGGGCTGTGATCTGCGCCTGACATTCCAATTAAGCAAAACTTATAATTACGGCGCCAAGATAGCTCTGGGAAACTGGACTTTTGAAAGAGATATTGAGACAAGTACTGAAACCACAGATTCTTTCGGGTTTACCTGGTGTGAATGCGATGCATGCCCGGGATGTGCTTACTATACGGTGGAACTAATTAATGTAGAAAGCAACGGAGTTAATTGCCGGGGCATCACCAGCTCATCTATTAATGCAATGGCAGTTGGACCACTGGCTTTTGATTACTAAGATTATTAATATCAGTTTAACGAAGAGAACCCGGGGCTGCCCGGGTTCTCGTTTTTAAAAAGCTTGAAAAGACAATTTAAAGTAATTATAAACAGTTATTCTGATTGTATAAATACATTTAAATGCTGGTTTAATTCCTCCCGTAATTTTTCCCCATTATTATAATTATCCGGTTGCAACCAACGCTTTTTACCGGTAGAGGTTTCAATAACAAAGGCCGGGCCACCCAGCAGGGATAGAAAACGATTGGTTTTTACTTTTTTAATCTCATTAAAGGCTATACAGGATTGTTGGTCCTCATCCTGAAAGATCATAGCCTGATCATTTATTTCAATTGTATTGCCAATATGCTGCTTGCTGCTGCGATATATCAGTCCGATAATGATTATGCCTACCAGGGC
>DAIMDR010000154.1:2273-4899 GCA_036725705.1 Syntrophomonadaceae bacterium
GAGTGCTAACCATATCCATGAATCAGTAAATCTGGTTTTATCAGTTACTTCGTACCTGCTCAGAGATTTCACTTCCCCTCATATTATTACTCATTATGATTATAGCACCAGTTGGAAAAGCTATCTGCTAAATCCTTTAATTTCATTCAAACTTAAAGCAGATATTTTCCAGCCCCGGGTACCTGATATCAAAGTAATGTCATATTGCCAGCAGTCATCCGGCTCATAACAGTTATAATAATATTTACTAAAAACGGCCTCGTTATTATTAAACCGTTTAATATAAACATCGTTACTGTTTCCGGTAGTTATTAACGGTAATCCTTCGGTGGGAATTATTGCCAGTTGATTATGCTGAGGCTGCCATTGGCTGTAGCATATTAATATGGATTCAGCCATGGAAGGGGTAAACCCCTCACATAAATACCGGTAAGCTTCTTCTATTGAAGCCCCGTGCAAACTGAAATTATTATCCTCCCTTACTTCTACATCATATAAAAAACCATAGAGTATATCAAAACTGTTCTGCATAGCCATGCAAACCTGTTCGGCATCATTATTAATAACAGGAGTACAGGCTGATATTGGCCAGGATGTAACCAGAATAAACCCGGCAGTAAAAAGCATAATCAGCAGTTTGTTTTTCATTTATATCACCTCTGATACACATAATTATAGCTTAGGTGGAAAAAATTAACAAAAATAATAAATCGACAAATAAAGATATAAAAGCGGCGAAATATTTGCTAATATATAAATATGCGAATATTTTGAAAAATGAGCAAAGGAGGGATACTTATTGGATATGCTTGATCAATTCCTGGATAAAGTTCATACTATGCCCCGGATGTTTTATAACACTGTAGAAACATTTGGTGATCGTCCCGCAATGAAGTTCAAACAGGATGGAGCATATACTACTATTACTTACCGTGATTTTGCTGACATTATTGAAGAAATGGGTGCCGGTTTGCTCAGTTTAGGGTTAAAAAAAGGAAGTCCGGTTTGTCTTATGGCAGCTACCAGTGCACCATGGGGATGGGCAGATTTTGCCATTCAAGCAGCGGGCGGTATTACTGTGACTATTTATCCTTCTTTATCAGCGGAAGAAATTATCTTTATTGTCAACCATTCAGAAGCACAATATTTAATGGCCGGTGACGCTGATATTGCAGAAAGAGCATTAAGTGTAATGCATAAAATGCCTTCTTTAGAAAAAGTAATCGTTTTACAGAGAGATTATGGACCAAAAGATTATCGGGTTATTGATTTGAATGAACTGAGATTATTAGGCCGTAATCTGCTGGCGGAAAATCCTGATGCGGTTATAGAAGTCTGGCAGTCGTTAACTGGTGATGATCCTTCCGGTGTAATATATACTTCCGGTACTACCGGAGAGCTGAAAGGCAGTCTACTGACCCATCAGGATATGATTGGTTCCCTGACCCGATCACTTAAGCATATGACCATAGGAGGATATTCGGCTACTTATGAAGATGTAGCCTTTTCATTATTGCCCTTGGCCCACATTTGGGAGCGTAACAATTCCTATTTAGCCATGATTGCAGTAGGAGCCTGCATTGGATTTGCTGAAAAACCTACTACTTTGCTCCAGGATATTCAGGAGATCAAACCGACCTGGGTGTTGCTGGTACCCCGCCTCTGGGATCGTATTTTTAATGCCTTCAGAGGTGCCTTTACCTCTAATGAAGATGGCAAAAAAATATTTGAGTGGGCTATGAAAATTGGTGAAGAAGTACTGCAGAAAAGGACTGGTACTAACGGAGCCATAGACTTAACTGCTGATCCCGAACAATTTTTAGACGAGAAACTGGCAGCTGATTTTCGTAAAGCCAATGAAATGGTTTTTGCACAGTTATATAATATGATGGGCGGTCGCCTAAAAATCCCCTATTCAGGTGGGGCATTTTTACCACCTGATTTGCACCGTAGTTATTTAAAAATGAATTTTCCTTTGCTTAATGGTTGGGGATTAACTGAAACCGCTGCCGGTATTAGCCATGGTTATCCCAATGCTACCAAGATCGGATGGCTTTCTCCTATGGTTCCGGGAGTAGAAGCCAGGCTGGACGAAGATGGAGAAATTCTGGTAAGAGGAATTGGAATTATTCGTGAGTATTATAAGAATCCTGAAGAAACTGCTCTGGCATTTACAGCGGATGGCTGGTTTAGAACCGGTGATATCGGTGAGTTCGATGAAGATAAATTTTTGAGAATTGTTGACCGTAAGAAGTATATTATCGTTTTGGATACCGGTAAAAATGTTGCACCGGCTAGAATTGAATCTAAATTTACCGGTAGTTTGTTTGTCGAACAGGTGATAATAGTCGGTAATGACCGTAAATATATCGGTGCTCTGATTGTACCGGCTTTTGATTATCTGCTTTATTTGTTAAAGGAAAAGGGATTTGCAGTGGATGAGACATCCCTGGAATATGCTAATATTAACGGTATACACACTTGTATCAAAGTTGGGCCGGAAGTAATTAATCATCCTCTGCTGAAAGAATTAGTGGATGCGGAAGTGAATCGGGTTAATTCACTATTGGAGGATTACGAACAGATTAAGCGTTATGTAATTCTCCCACGCAAGTTTACTGAAGCC
>DAIMDR010000155.1:0-4868 GCA_036725705.1 Syntrophomonadaceae bacterium
AAAATTCTCTTCCGGTTAGGTGTTATTTTAAAGATTACTGATGTATTTTAACTCAGCGGATTATAGACACAATTCTGCATTATAATAATTAATTTTTCCACACTTATAATTCAATTAAATATCTGTGATAATCTTTTTTAAATCTGTGTTTATCTGCGTCAAATAAATTCAAGGACCACCTGGGCTTCATGCCCTATCGCGCCATGAGAACCGTTCCCAAAAATGATCTGGTACGCTCCTGAGCTGGATTTAGCAATACTTCTTCGGCAGTTCCCTGTTCTACAATTAACCCGTCATCCATGAAAATTACCCGATTGGCTACTTCCCGGGCAAAGCCAATTTCATGTGTAACCACAATCATGGTCATATGCTCCAAAGCCAAATCACGCATAACATGCAATACCTCACCGGTTAATTCCGGATCCAGGGCTGAGGTAGGCTCATCGAAACACATGATGGACGGATTAAGCGTCAGGGCTCGGGCAATAGCCACCCGTTGCTGTTGACCTCCCGAAAGCTCAAAAGGATAATTATCAGCCTTGAAAGACAGGCCTACTTTATCCAATAACTCACGGGCAATTTTTTCCGCTTCCGTTTTATCCATACCGTTTACCAGCACCGGTGCCAGCATAAGGTTTTCCAGTACGGATTTATGCGGAAAAAGATTAAAATTCTGGAACACCATACCCATTTTACGCCGCATGCGTTCAATATCTTTCTCATCACTATATACTGCCCAACCTTTAGGACCGTTATCAACCATGGTCTCACCTTCAATTTCAATACAACCCTGATCAATTTTTTCCAGACGGTTCAAACAACGCAAAAGCGTACTTTTCCCAGAACCGGACGGTCCTATAATAGCGATAACTTCACCCTTTTCCACCTGCAGGGAAACTCCTTTTAATACCTTCAGGTGGCCAAACTTCTTATGAATATCGGTTGCCTGCAACATAGCCATAGTTTCTGTCGCTCCTAACGATAATAATCCAGTTTTGATTCCAGCCATTTAAAAAATTGCTGTACAATAGCAGTCATGAGCAGATAAAATACTGCCGCAATAGCAAACGGGATTAAATTTTCATCCCGTACCGCGTGAATTCTGGCCGCCCGTGATAATTCACTCATGGCAATTATATATACCAGAGCCGTGTCTTTGACCAGATTAATAACTTCATTGCCAATCGGAGGCATAACCCGTTTGAATACCTGAGGCAGAACTATCTTGCTCATAGTCTGTTTACGGTTTAAACCCAGAACATCAGCAGCTTCATATTGACCCTTGTCAATTGACTGAATACCGGAACGAAATATTTCCGCCAGATAAGCTGCATAATTTAATACAAAGGCCACATATACAGCCATTTCGCGTTCCAATCGGATGCCTACTGCCATCAGACCAAAATACCAGAATAACAACTGCAGCAATAAGGGGGTGCCTCGAAACAACCATACATACAGTTCCATAAACCAGGCCAGCGGTTTAAAAGCTGACAGGCGGGCAATACCCATTATTACACCCAGCGGCAGAGCAAATATCAGAACTATAAAAAATATTTGCAGTGTAACCGTCCATCCCTTAAGCATGGATGGCATCAGAGTTAAAACATAATCCATATAAATCCCCTTTTAAATACAGGTGTAACGGATAAAGACAGACTAACTACAAACAGTGTTAGCCTGTCCAAATCAATTCTATCAAACTGTAATGGATATGCCTATTTCTTTATAATATCTTCCCCAAACCATTTTTGGGAAATTTCTGCGGCTTTTCCATCAGCCTTCATAGCCTTTAAAGCCTTTTCCAGCTCAGCATGGAAAGTCTTGTCACCTAATCTCAGGCCTACGCCAAAATCCTCAACCTCGAAATTTTCTTCCAGAACCCGATATTCATTGGGATGTTTGGCAATATAATAACGGCCCACCACCTCGTCAACAACTACGGCCTGCAGTCCGCCGCCTTTAAGGTCACGCAGGGCCAGATCATTGGTATCAAATTCCAGCATTTTATCTTTGATAAGTTCATAAGTAGCCTTGTCCGCTTCTACGGCTTCAACTGCACTGCTGGCCGCCTGAATACCAATCTTTTTACCGGCCAGATCAGCTTTGGTCTTTATGTCGGAGTCAGGTAATACTACTATTATTTGACGATCCTGAATATAGGGGTCAGTAAATAGCATCTGTTTTTTTCTTTCTTCAGTAATAGTTAATCCGTTCCAGATTACATCAATATTGCCGCTATCCAGTTCCGCCTCCTTGGCATCCCAGGATATTGGCTGGAATTTCACCTCTACACCCATTCTTTGGGCAGCTTCTTTGGCCAGATCAATATCAAAGCCCACTATATCGTTTTTCTCATCACGGAATCCCATAGGCGGAAAAGCATCATCCAAACCAACTACAAAATAACCCTTATCCTGAATCTCCTGCCAGGATGTATCCGTCCCGGCAGGCTGCTGATTCTTGTTCCCCTTATCAGCATTGGAACCACATCCGCTCAAAAATAGTCCCAGGGCCAGACACAACGCTAAAATTAATGCCAGCTTTCTTTTCAACTCATCACGACCTCCTTATATATAATTCGACAATATTATTGTAATTTAGTCGGCTAAACTAGTAAAGACCCAAACCATTATATCAGGTGTCAAGGGGGGGTGTCAAGGGGACGGTTCTTTTGACACCTTTTTTAATAGTCTGAGAGGTGTCAAAAGAACCGTCCCCTTGACACCCTCGCGGTAAAATCAAATGTGCCATACAAATAGGGTTTAAGGTAATCGGTCATAATTTTAAACAGATATGTAGAGTTTTAACCAACCAGATCAAAAAACCAAAGTCAAAAGCAAAGGGGTTATTGTGCCCAAATCCAAGTTAAAAGGATGGAAATGATATTTATGGTACTAAGATCGGGCTAATTTGATCTAAAAAATCAATCTGCCAAGGAAAATCTGTTATCAAACATACTGAAAAATTTTACCAAAAGATTGAGCTGAGGAAAAACAGTCCTTTTTGGCACTGACATCATTATTTTTTGCTGTATTTGATAGTCTAAGAGGAAGAAATTATATTGACTCCTTTTTAATCTGATTTAAGTTCCACACTAGTAACTATATCGTCTTCAAAAGTTATGACCAAGTGATATGCATCCGTATTTAAGAAGGGAACCCCAATGTAATATACAAAACTATTGTCTTCCTTGAAATACTCATCATCACTTTTCCCAAGCAGAGAAATTACTTCATCGGTCGACATTCCGACCAGCTCATATTTCTGCATTAGACTATCATAAATCTTTAGTCGGCTGTCTCCATTTCGATTAATCCACTTATCAGTATTGAAAGTATGCGATGCTTTATAATACACGCCGCCAAACACAATTACTAATATTAAGATGATTAAAAAAGCATTTCCAGTTTTATTTCTCAAAATGAAATCAGTCCTTTCATTTTTTTATATATAACCATATTATACCAGAAATGATTATTAAACTGGAATTTTCACATCTATAGATAATAGATATAGATAGGAATTTATAGATAATAGATAGGAATTTGCCTTTTTTCCCTTCTCAGTATATCACTAGATAATATTGTAATGCTATCATTATTGGTACAATATTACCTACGATATTATCATTTGCATAAAATAAACCGTTACTTTACTATAGTAGTTTTATATGAAATCTAACTTGATCATTGCATCAGATGGAACTGACCGGCAGACCCTTATCCCAAACCTGGGCATGAGTAAATAGGGTGTCAAGGGGGGTGTCAAGGGGACGGTTCTTTTGACACCTCTCAGCCTATTAAAAAAAGGTGTCAAAAGAACCGTCCCCTTGACACCCCTCAAAAGAACCGTCCCCTTGACACCCCCCCTGCTTCCTATGCTCTATACCGGATAATATTTATTATCCTCGCAAAGTACTCTGCCCAGGCGTTCCAATCTCTGCAGGTGTTTCCAATCCATTACACATTCATGCAAAAAGAAAATTTCCCGCGGTGCAGGAAATTTGCCGCCAAAAGTAATTGCTTCGCCCGCTATTTCTTCAATCGTATGTTTACCGGCTTTTATTAATTTCAGTATTTTTTCTTCGCGCAGAAATAATTCATCGCGATAAACTGCCAGTCGTTGGGCTATTTTATCCTTTACTACTGTACTCCCGTGTCCGGCTACCAATATATCTGGATTCAGCTGGCGAATCTTTTCTATGGACACAATAAATTCATCTATATCACTGTCAATCATGGCATAAAAAGGTTTCATATCAGGGTGAATATCAGCCGTAAATATAAAACCCTCCCGGGGAAAAACAAAGCCGCAATGCCCGCTGGTATGTCCGGGTAAATGCATTACCTGTATTTCTATATTACCGGTTGAAATAACCTGACCATCGGTTAATTCACCATCTGCTGCCCGGGAATGAAATTTTACTGCTTCCAGATAAAAATCTTTCAGGGGATTACCCGGAAAATGGTCAAATCCATAATCATGCAGATAAGTTTCACCTGACACCACCCGCTGATGTTCAAATGGATGCAGCAAAACCTGAGCTGAGGGGAAACAGTAGTTACGGGAACAATGGTCGGTATGAGCATGACTGTTGATAATTATATCAACAGGCTGATTTTCAAGATGTATCATTTCCTCGTCCGGTGGGCTGGAATCTATCAGGCAATTAATTTCGTCTTCAATAAACAGACAGCTGCAATAAGGAATTTTATACTTTCCGTTGGTTAATAGTTTAATGCGCTTAAATAATTGTTGCATATTCTCTTCCCCTCCCCCAACATTATAAAGGTGTCAATGGGTGTCAAGGGGACGGTTCGAGACTGCTGAAAAAGCCCTTTTTCACGTGTCATTCTGAGCGCTAG
>DAIMDR010000156.1:0-4861 GCA_036725705.1 Syntrophomonadaceae bacterium
CATGTCTTATATTTTTAAATTCAACATCCATTATACATCTCCCATAGCCCTGCGCACCCATCCGAAGAAAAACCGGTTATTAGCCGGCCGCTTCTTCACCAGGTGAATGTATCGGGCAATCTTCCCTAAAGCAAAAGCAGCCAGGAACAAATCCCCATCTATCGCATTCAAACGGCCTAGGGTAACCGGTCCCACCACCCCATCGGTAGGTACCTCCAAAACACCTTGAGCAATGGCCACACCAGTCCTTACACCGGCATTCACACAAAAATCAAATAAGGATTCAGCCATCTGCTGATTGCCAATCTGATCTCCCCGGATAGGATCCCAGAAATTATGCCGGTAGAAATCCTCCACCTTAAGTTCCAATTCCTTTCCGCTAACAATGTTACCAGGAAAACCCGGTAAGCGTTTAAAATCGTCTATATCCACCCATCCTGCCCAATGGGGATGAATGTTCCGGGCAATGCCCTTGTAAGTTTCCCCTCCCAGGTCAACCAGGTCGTGTACATAACCACCTTCATGACGGAGTACTTTTTCAATAGCAAGTTTGAAATTCGCCATAACTTCTTTAGTTTAAATTTAATAACCATCGGAAAGGTATCAGTGAAAAAGAGCTTCTTCAAACCAACTGGGTTCAGATGAGAAAATTGACTAAAGATTTCGCTATAAGAAGTCCAATTGCTAAGCAGCATGCGACACAAATCATTACGCAACAAGCTATTTTAACCGCGTAGGCAACCCCAAAATCCAGCGAGGGAGGGCAAGGTTATTAAAGGAAAAACTTTATACAACCTGCCAAACAAGAACGAAAGCCCTGTTTTTCCTTTAAAATTCATATAACCTTGCGTGCGTTAGGACGGTGGGATTAACTTGCCCGAAGCGGTTAATGTAGGTGTTTACCTCAGAAACGAAACTTCTGCTTTTTTTTTCTTCGAAGAAAGCAACCTGCAGATAGAAGAAACTGCGGGTAAGGAAAAACAGCCTTGAGCAAGCGGTGGGGCGAAAGGTGCAATGAGTGAGGAACGAACGGGTTGCACCGAAGCGAAGGAACGAAGTGCGAGCCGACTGCGACCCGCAGGCGAGCCAAACACTGGCTGCGGTTGGATGCGTGGCGGCTTGAGCCATAACGAAGAGAGGCACGAACAGAGCTATGGAACAAGTGGCCAAAGCAGACAAAGGAGCAGCCGTGAGGAAGAATGATGAGCGCGATTTTTGTGACAGCCTGCGAAGCACCCGAAGGGCGTACGGCTTTGTTTTTTGCAATAGAAATTGACAGTAAAAAAACAATGCCGTACGGGCTGGCGCCAAAATTGCCGAAGAATGATGACGAACACCGCTTTCCTTAAACGCGATTCAGGTTTTTTTACAATAACATTCAAATGGTCGAAGAATTGATCGCAATAATCGGTGAAAGGGGTAAGCATGACACTAAAAGTAAGGGTTAATAAAGGGTGCTGAACCAACTTAATTAACCTAAGATATGCATTTTAGACCAAAACACATGAGAATCGTCATGCTTTTTAATACGATTCGAACCTAACTGGTCTAAAATGCATCAATTTTACTGAAATCAAATTACCCTACTCTGGCCTCTATTTTGACCTTCTTTTAGCTGACTAAGCGTACTCCTTAAATTACTCATATCCTGACTGACCTTCTGTTCCACGATTTTGGCATAGACCTGAGTCATTTGAATGGAGCTGTGGCCCAACAATTTTGAAACAGTCTCCAAAGGAACGCCATTGGTGAGGGTGACCGTTGTGGCAAAGGTATGCCTGGCAATGTGAAAAGTGAGGGGCTTTTGAATACCGCACAAATCAGCTATCTCTTTTAAATAACTGTTCAATTTTTGATTGGTTATATTGGGAAATACACGGCCAGCATTAAGGACACGCGGATGGCCTTTGTATGTGTTAAGGACTTCTTGTGCCTTTGGCAAAATGGGTATTCGGAAAGGCTGCCTGGTCTTTTGCCGGCTGATTGAAATCCAATTTTTGCCATCCATTCCAATGGAGATATTCTCGGGCTTTAACTGCACTGCATCAATGTAGGCCAGACCAGTGTAACAGCTAAAGACAAACAGGTCGCGGACAAACTGCAAACGGGGAATAGAAAACGCCTTCTGTTCTATCCTTTCGAGTTCTTCCGCGGAAAGGTATTCTCTGGTGGTTTTATGAAATTTCAATTGATAGTAGGTAAAAGGATTCTTCTCAAGCCACCCCATTTTGGCACCCATATTGACCATTTTTCGTAGTCTTTCGAGGTGTTTCATTACGCCATTATTGCCGAGAGGCTTGTGATGATCTAAGGGTTCATACGTGCGTAAGAAACGTTCGAAATCTGTGATAAACAGGAAGGATAAATCTGCCAGAGCAAAGTCCTGGACTCGATGCTTCTTTTTGAGATATAGTTTTAGGTACTTTTCAGTGGTATAGTAATTTTTCAGTGTGCCTGGAGATAAAACCCCTTGCATGCTTCGGTTGTGGTATTCCACCAGATTTAGAAGGGTTGGTCTCTCCTCGGAAACACCAAGGAACTCATTTCGTACCATTGCAGCAGTAGGTACTTTACCTTGTAACTGAAGTTCCCTGTAGCACTCAGTAATTCGAGCCCTTACCTGCTGTATATATTGATTAAGTTTTAGTATTTCAGGACGTGTTCCCCTACCCTGTTGCTTTACGGCATTCCATTCATCAGGTGCAATGAACTGCTTTAATGACAGCTCAACACGTTTTCCGTTGACAGTGATTGTTAGGTAAATCGGAACCATGTTATCTTTCATTTTGTTCTTGCGAACATAGAAGTTGATTCCGAGCGTGTTTTTAGGTTTCATGGCCTTAATTTTTTGATTGTTTGCGATGTATTTATTCACTTCCGCGAATACGCCACATTTTAGTCCACAAAAACTCACTCAATTCAATCCAAAATAATCGAGCACCACTTTTGGAAGATCCTTATTTTACGCGGGTTTGAGCTATATTTGCGGACTAATATATGAAATAAATCAGTCCATAGTTTAGTCCACAAATACTTCGAAAAAAAATGAATTTGTTTAAATCACTAAAAAACATAAAAGCCTGTAAATCATGCGATTTACAGGCTTTTGATTTTCTTTGAAATGCATTTTGTCGGGATGAGAAGATTCGAACTTCCGACCCCGCGCCCCCCAGACGCGTACTCTAACCTGGCTGAGCTACATCCCGAACTGTTTTCAAATCCGGTGCAAAAATATAAAAGTTTACGTATTATCACAATCCACCACTACAAAAAAAACAAAAATCATTCTACCTTAATTGTCTGTCAATTCATCCGGCTTTTTATCAAATAGAATGAATTTTACTACAAAACACCGCTTATTTACCATATTTTTGTAAAAACACGTTTGGCATCCAGTATTTCAGGAATAGTCCCGAATCAAATATGTCGCAAAAATCAATACCTGCACAAGAGGCTCTAATTATTGACGGCTTAAAAAGAGGAGACGAACATTTCTTCCGGCTTTTGTTCGATACCTATTATAAATCCTTGGTAGCTTTTGCCAACAGGATGCTGCTCGATATTGACCTTTCAAGGAGTATTGTTCAGGATGTCTTCGTAATGCTATACGACAAACGGGAAGAAATCAACATTCATACAAGTCTCAATGCCCACCTCTACCAATCTGTAAAAAACAGATGCCTCAATCATATCAAGCGAGATAAGATGAAAAACAGGCATCACGATATACTGCTGGAAAACAGCGAGACTGTTCAAGCTCCAGCTAACAGCCTGGAGTACAACGAGCTTGAGAACTTAATCCGCTCCACTATTGAGAACATGCCCGACAGGTGCAAGGAGATATTCAGGATGAGCCGCTTTGAAGGTAGATCCAATCAGGAAATAGCCGACAAGTTGGGTATCTCCAAAAGAACAGTGGAGACCCAAATAAGCAATGCTCTTAAAATACTTCGCGAAGAACTCTCCAAATACCGCATGCTACCTGCCTTCTTCTGCATGGTAGTATTTTTTCTTATATAAAATCCGTTTTCTTATACGTGAACCCTTCTGGTCATTTGTCTTATAAATGACGTTCGAAACAACAACCTATATAATACTTGTATCATGGAATTTCTACTTCAATTAATCGCTGAGCTTTTTGCCGGAACTCCGGAAGAAGAAAAGAATATGGCTATGGAAGCTACTGAGGCCGTAGCAACTGAAGCTGTTAAAGAAGAAACAATCGCAGCTGAAGCTCCGGAAGTAAGCCCCAATATTTTCAACGTTATCCATTTTCGTTAATATTCCATCTTACCGGTTGTTTTAAAGGAAGTTTGTAATGAATTCTAATGGGAATATGTTTGAAGATCTGGTCGTGCGCCACATCTCCCAATTGACCACGGGAGAAGAGAACGACACGGTTGAATCGCTGCTGAAAAGCGATAATTCTTTCAGGCAGCTATACAGGGAGTATAAGTTCGTCTGGGAGCAGGCAGCTCTGACTGACGACGTTGTCAGTCAGGATTGGGGTAGCATTCGTAGTAGGATGGGTCTCAATATTTCCAGATCACGTTCTCCCTTCTCATCATTGCTAAGGGTTGCTGCAACACTGGCGTTGCTTATATCAGTATCTTCAGGATTATGGGTCTACTGGAATGTTCCGGGCTATGGACGATGGGTGGTATTTGAAACAGGTGCCTCGGCAGATTCCATAGTATTGCCTGACCAGAGTATAGCCTTCCTGAATCGTAACTCATCTCTTAAGTTTATTAATGCATTCAAGGGTTCTGAAAGAAGTGTCAAACTGGACGGACAGGGATATTTCGAAGTAAAGTCCGATCCTAATAAACCTTTTAATGTAGAAGCTGGTGATGTCAATGTA
>DAIMDR010000157.1:0-4832 GCA_036725705.1 Syntrophomonadaceae bacterium
ATTTAATAACTTTGCCAATTTCATGGCCAATTCTAATGTTGGGTTATACTTTTCATTTTCGATAGCATTTATGGTTTGTCTGGTAACGCCAAGAATGGTTGCAATATCCTCCTGTCTTAAGCCAAGGTTTTTTCTTAGTTCTCTTATGTTATTTTTCATTTTTGCCAAGTTTCCATTTCAAAAATAGCTGCACTATCCAAAATATGACCAATTGAGATGTCATAAGGATAAACGCTATCCCGTTGAATAAGCCCTTGTTCATCCATTCATATCCTATCCATACCAGCAGGAATAGTAAACCATAAACCCAGGCCAATCTTATCGCTTGCAGGTTAATACTCATTTCCATTTCATCCATTGTGCGAAAACTATCCAAAAAATACCGCCCCATTCTTTGTAAAATACTTTTTACATTTATATTTTAATATATTAAGCAAATTAAATGTCAATAGTTTTTTACATTTTAATATTGGATTTACCGGTATCTACTTTGGAGGTATATTATTTTGTAGCTTCGACTTCCAACCTGTACATCTGCATATGGGTGTATCCATTCTGGTCAGGGGGACAGATACAAAGATACTCATCTACCATTTCTGCAATATAATTATCCTGCATTACTGCGGGTATTCTTTGCGTATATGGAAGCCAGGTAGTTCTTACCCAGGCAGCCAGATCGTCTTTACTCCTGTGCACCATATCTTTGGGAATTAGTTCTACCCGGTGCGCTGTAAGCCCTGCCTGTTGCAGCCAACCTGTGTATTCTTCAGGACCGTAAAAGCCATACGGTGTCTTAAAATCTTTAAAATACACGCTCCACTTACCATTCCCGCATCTATGGTTGGCCAAAGCAAGTATAAGAGCGGCATTGCCTTTGCCTCCCATTTGCAGCAAAACCTTTCCTGATGGTTTAAGACTCCGGGTAATACCCTCAATTACGGGTATATGGTCAATTATCCAGTGCAAGGGGCTGCATTGGAAAACACCACATCAAATTCCTGCACATAGTTCAAGTTGCTTGCATCACCCAAAACAAATTCCAGGTTGCTGTGGGTATCGGAGGGGAAATTCTGCCGTGCATAGTCAATCATTTCTCTGGAAATATCAAGACCTACGACAGAACCCTGCGGAACCCATGCGGCTATTTCAGCACTTACCTTCCCATCCCCGCAACCAATATCCAGAACCCGTTCATTCCCACGCAGCTGTAGCTTACCAATCAGCTCCCGCGCCCATTCCTGTTGGCTGCTGGAGTTACGGCTATAATCCCCGGCATCCCATTTGTACAAGGCTCTCCCTCCTTAAAATCAATTATTATTGAACAACTTACTTAAATTACATTTTACAAGTTCTCGGAAGGGGAATAGAGTCAACCCTCTCCTTCCCCCGACTCCCGCCTGGCCATAACAAGAAAGCTGCAGTCGGTAGTCTCTAATGGTTCGAGCTGATGGAATAACGTTGAATCATAAACGTCGGTGAATTTAACAGATGAGAACCCGGCTTCCCTAAGCAGCCTGGCTGTTTCGTTCTTGTCATAAAACCTTCGCAAGGTGGTGATTTCCTGCCTGCCGCCATCTTCTTCAAATACTTGCTCCCTTTTCTCCACCGGTCCTCGCATAGTCCTCCTATCAGACAGCCTTATTTGTTTTTCTACCAGGTTAAGGTATCTTTCCTGCCACTTCCCCTCAATGGTGGGATTATAGTAGATGGACGGAAAGAACATATCCATCAACAGAACAGCTCCATCGTTCAGCGAACTATATATATTCTTCAAGAACAAAAGGGCATTTTCATAACTTAACAGATAATTGAAAGTGTAAAAAGTTACAAAAACCCGGTCAAATCTTTCGGGGATAGACGAATAAACAAAGTTATGGTTTAGTAGTCTCAATACCCCGCTGTCACAAAAACTTGCTAACTTATTGTGGGCCAGGGCCAGCATTTCATGGGAAATATCCACACCTACAACCGAGGCTCCGGATTCTAGTAATGGCTTCAGTACTCGCCCGGTTCCGCAACCGATTTCCAGCACTTTTAATCCAGGTTTAATCAGGCGCAAGTAAACTTCAAAATCAGCCTCAAACCCGGCCACGTAAGCATCATAATATTCCGCGAAAGCTTTATAAACGAATTCCGGACTCGGCTTATCCTCCCTCACCCAAACACCTTCCGTAAATTATTTAGTAGCCGTTGGCAAAAGAGCTGAATGGAATACTTCCGTTTACTATTATATAACCCTGAATTAAGAATATAGTGTATAATATTACTTAAATTTCTAGTCGCAACCATTTTATTCCTGCAAAAACCGGAGATAACAGCAATTTTTTGTTTCATGGATTTTCCGGGACGGTTAAGAGATAATTAGTGATGAACATTCCGAAAACGAGGTCCTTTATGGATAGCGATATAGAGGCACTGCAGCAGCTCATCGATCAGAAGAATCGCTGGTTGGTTAGCCTGGCTTGTATCTCAGCCTCCTTGAGTTTAAAATATATTTCACTTTCAAATTGAAGTTTTTTATAGGCTTCAAAACTCATAACAACCATATCGCCATACCCGTTTTTGGTTAAAAATACCGGCTGTGCAGTTACGTGAACGATTTTGGAGGCCTTACATTTGAGTAAATATCAAAAATGGACCGTTATATTTTGTTTGCTTATGAGTGCATCACTCATTTTTGGGCAAGCAGCCAAAACAGTTTTTACCTTTGCTCCATTAACTGGTTGGGTTTTAGGTGCAATATTTTGCATCCTGGCTATTATTACAGCGATAAAAGCCTATTAAACAAGATGACCTTGTTGTAAGAATTCCTTACTGCACATAATTAACAGGCTGCACATTATTAATCAAATATGCTGTGATAACCGGAGGTTAATGAATTTTAAAATGTTGTCGACAACCCCGTCCCCATGCATTCCCATGACACATTACATGTGACATGGGGCCTTCGCCGGAGGGTTCCTCCTATGCAGCCAGAGCCTATATCTAATTCGCACCCGAAGTGATACATGCAAGATTATATTAACTAATCAACATAATACTAGGAGCTGCTACACAGTTATCTTAATAGTGGCCTAGACAGGAAATAATGTTTATATTGTTTCCTTCAATAGAATAAATCAGCCTGTGTTCATTATTGATTCTTCTGCTCCAAAAACCGGATAATTCATGCTTTAACGGTTCTGGTTTTCCAATGCCCATATTACCGTTGCGTTCAATGTCTTTAATTAAATCATTAATGCGTTCTAAGATTTGCCGATTTTCATTTTGCCAATACAGGTATTCTTGCCAGGCCGTATTAGTAAAATTTTTATTCATTGTCAAGCTCCATATTAACTGTCTTTCCTGATTTCAATTCTTCAATCGACTTCAATAACTTATTATAGTATTCAGGATTACTTCTGACATAAAGGTTTTCCAAAAGGTTATTGTATTCACTCTCGGAAATTAGCACTACATTGCCACCGCTCTTTCTGGTAACTATTATAGTTTCGAGATCTTGATTAGTAGCATCGCAATATTTTTTTAAGTTACTTCGCAAAGTTGAGTAATTTACAGCTAGCACAAAAATCACCTCCGTACAATATATTGTACAATTGTAGTCATAATAGGTCAAGTAAAGGCATTGAGTTTAAACAATTAACATGATTTTTACTGCATATCACTAACAGGCTGCGCATTATTAGTCAAATAAACATTCCGAAAATTAAGCCTTTTATAAATTACCGTCACCATTCGGAACGACACCGGGGTCGTTCCCTACATTACTGCATATTATTAAATTGCGCTACATCATCCATAATTATGGATATCATGTATAATATTGATATTCTCAATCCTAACCATAAATTTCCTGCGAGAGGGATACAAGAGGCTGTAAAAGAATATGGGCCATTAGAACATGCAAGCTATATAGCGGATTAATCGTATAAGATTGAAAGAGTATTAGCGGATGGGGGTAATATTAATGAGACTTCGGGGATTGGGGCAGCAAATATGGTGCGGCTTATTAATTGTAACTATGTTAATGATGGCCGGCTGCCAGGTCGGGTCATCAACCGGAGGCAAGGATTCTGATTCTGGTGCAATTGCTTTAGCTGGAGAGTTTGCACCTTATCAGGAAATATCGGTGCAGGATACTGCCAGAGTTAAACCTTACCAGGCAGCACCTGATTTATCCAATGTATTTAATGCTGAAAGATTTAATTTTTCGGATAATGCTCGCGAATCATTAGTCAAAAACGGTTTCGTGGTAATTCCCGCGATGGGCCTTGAATTCTTTATGACTTATGAAATTAACCGTTATGATAGTGTACCAAATTTTATTACTACCGATGCAGTGGTTCATAATTATCATCTCTTTTATTCCCATTTGTTGCAAAATCTTGAGCAGCAGGCCTTGATACCGGAATTAAAGAAATTAAATACTATTCTTTTAAAGCAGGCGGAAAAGGATTACCAGGATTTAAAGGCTACTGAATGGGAAAATGCCGCCCGCCGGAATCTGGCCTTTTTTGCTGTGGGCAGTGTACTGTTAAGTCCAGATACCAAAATTCCCGCGGCAGTTAAGACCGAGGTAAATAAGGAAATCAGTTTGATTAAAAACCATAATTCCACTGAATTATCACCAGTAATGAATATGGGAACCAAACCAGACATAATAGAAGGTTTAAAAGAGGATTACACTCAGTATATTCCCCGTGGTCATTATGCTAAAACTGATGATTTAAAACAATATTTTCAAAGTATGATGTGGTACGGACGGATTACTTTTAGATTAAAAGATGCTGATGAGACTCGTTCGGCTATTCTCATGACCCTGGCTTTACATA
>DAIMDR010000158.1:0-4828 GCA_036725705.1 Syntrophomonadaceae bacterium
CAGAGCTGTTATGGTCATTATAAAACCATATCTCATGCGATACAGCGTACCTATATTTACATTAATATAAACATAAATTACCATCATACTGCTGCAAAAAAATATTAAAACCCACCAGGCTGGTATCTTGCGCCATTTCTTAAAAGATAAGGCTGCGCATATAAGGGCAAAATAAATACCCAGCATCTCAATACCGCTGATTTTGCGTATAAAACTACTGTTTACCGCGCTTCCATTATTAATCCACATATTGGGGAACGGAGCCAGGAAAGCTATTTCAACCGCCCGTGGAAAATATAATACAAAATCTGCTGCACTATGGAAACGTACATGAGTATCAATATTGCTTTCTGCATCCGGATACCCCTCAATAAGTCCGTTACGTAAGCTGGCCAGGGTACGAAACAGGTTATCTGCCCGCGGAGGCAAAGTCTGCTGCCAATCTCTTTGTTTGACTGTAGATGTGATTTGGGGTTTGGAAACCGTATTGGCATCAATCTCATATCCTCCCCTGGTAAAAGGAGTAATCGATACAATTAATATCAACAGCAGGAGGGGAGTTATAATCAATCGCCTGACTAAACTGCCCGGCAGCTTCTTAATCTGTATAAGTCCAAACAAGATCAACCCTCCGGCCATAAAAACCGATAATCCCTGCATCATTTGCACTCCATAAGGGCGTACCACCCACACCAGCGCTGCCCCGATCAGGACAAATAAATAAGGTTTTACAAGATTTTTCAGGTTGCGGGTATTGATGACTTCCTCCGCCAATAGAATCCACCCATACAGAAATATCAATGAACCGAGGATAAAAAAGCCATCCTTATGAATCTGCGTAAACCAGGTCATAGCTGAAGGATAGAAGACAAAAGGCAGAGCAGCAATCGCAGCAAACTGCCAGCGGACTTTAAACCGCTGTACGATCAGCATAATCATCACCGCAGCGCTGGCATGTAAAACTGCATTCAGAGGAATAATCGTCCATGGTTCCGGTATCGTTAAAGCATAAATGGCTGCTGCAATACCTGCCGGGGCTTGCCCCTGAGGTCGGAAAATCCATTCCTGCCAACCATTCATACGGATACTCTCACTCATTTCAACTGCCAACTCATGAAACCAAATAGAGTCTCCACCAACCAGCAACCCATGCCCGGCATTCCATCCCGGCACAATATAGGGCAAAGCAATTAATTGTACAAAAACAGCCACCAGGGCAGCATAAATAAAAACCGCAAGCCAGATTAAACCATAAGGGGCATCAGGTTTATTAATTACATCTTTCGACATCCTGTAAATCTCCTCTCACCGCGGGAACCTGCACTCAATTATATATAATTCCTTTAAACATTAAAATATCCTGCCCGATGCTCTTGTCATGCCTTGACACCTGGCCAGGCTACAACTACCATATGATGTAGTAGAAACCCATCAGGAGGGGAACATGGCTATATTAGTTACCGGCGGGGCAGGATACATCGGCAGTCATACCTGTGTGGAACTTTTAGCTGCAGGTTATGAGATTATCGTGTTTGATAACTTTATAAACTCCAAACCCGAAACCCTGCAAAAAATCAAACAAATAACCAATAAAGATTTCAAATTTTACGAAGCAGACCTTCTGAACCGAAATGCTTTGGAACAGATTTTTACAGAAAACCGGATTGATGCGGTAGTTCACTTTGCCGGTCTGAAGGCAGTTGGGGAATCCGTAGAAAAACCTCTGCTCTACTATCATAATAACGTCAGCGGCAGCGTAAATCTTTTCGAGACCATGGCAAAACACAAGGTTAAGCGAATTGTTTTCAGTTCATCCGCCACCGTTTACGGCAATCCTGCCACTGTACCCATAAGCGAAGACTTTCCGTTATCCGCAACCAATCCTTATGGAGCAAGCAAACTGATAATTGAAAATATATTGCGCGACCTGTACATCAGCGACCCGGAATGGAGCATTATCCTGTTACGATACTTTAACCCCATCGGCGCCCATAAAAGCGGCCTCATCGGTGAAGACCCCAATGGCATCCCCAACAACCTCATGCCCTATATAACCAAAGTAGCTGACGGCAAGCTGGAAATCCTGAGCGTATTCGGCAATGACTATCCCACCAGAGACGGTACTGGTGTAAGGGACTATATCCATGTAGTAGACCTCAGCCTGGGACACATTAAAGCCCTGGAAAAAATCACGGAAACCAATGGAGTGGAAGCCTATAACCTGGGAACCGGCAACGGTTACAGTGTTCTGGAGGTCATAAAAACCTTTGAAAAGGCTACCGGGCAAAAGGTAAACTATCGAATAACCCCCCGGCGCCCGGGAGATATTGCGGAATGTTATGCCGATCCCGCCAAAGCAGAAAATAAACTAAACTGGCAGGCCACCCGAGACCTGCATGAGATGTGCGCTGATTCGTGGAGGTTTATAAATAACAGGTGATTAAAATTGTCATAAGGAGCAGGGAAGGGAAGGCGTTTTTGAAGCGATAATTTCTTTATCGTTGTATAACGATTCAAAGCGATAACTCTACTATTTAATTTTCTGCGCCTGTTCCCCCATTATGCTGAACGATTATTTCTTTCCATATCTCTCCTTAGAATTATGAATTGATAAAAGAAACCCTTGCGAGTAGATCTACGCGAATAGAAAATCAGGCTGCTTGCTGACTAGAAATTAAGCCACACAAGTCAAAATTAATTATCGGTAATAATTTCATACGTTAGTATTCTTTTTTTTTAAGGGCATAATTTCCCCTGCTTTCCTCTTTCGCCCCCTCATCCATTGCACACCCACTACCAGCAGCACCCCTAAAAGTGCACCGCAAAAATCAATGAAAATGTCTGAAAGCTGACCTCCTCGGCCATCAACAAATAGTTGATGCAATTCATCGGTTGCAGCATAAACGGCACAAATAATCAGGGCGGCAAAAATCTTCACTTTCAACCTCGAATCATATGTGCTCAGAGCGCACATGCACAATATGCCCAGTATTAAATATATTAAAATGTGGGCTATCTTCCTGACTATATTCTGTAAATTTGCCACTATTTCATTCTGCTGTGTCTGCGACATATCAATAAACTCCGGCATAAATATTGGTATCAGCGTACGGATAGTCTGACCGCTAAGTCCGGATGACTCAGCTGATGTCTGTGCGGATAGAAAAAAGATAATCCCCATCCATAGGATTACCAACAACCAAAGTATGAATCTCTTATATTTCATATTCAAACCATTAGACTCCATATTTACCCTTTAATCATCACAACCGGCTCCAATACTGCCGAATAGCCCCCCGGGAGGATATCCCCGGGCTTAATTTACCTTCACCGGCCTAATAAATAAAAGTTTGCCAGTTTTATTGCAGAATGATTTGATCCATTTGCTGAAAAAAATCCTGAATGTCCTTTTTTACGGACTTGGCGATTACCGGTAAATTTGCCAGCAAGGCTTGTTCCCTGACCGGGTTGATGCTGAATCCATAGGCATTACGAAAAACATGTCTGAATCCTCTTAATTCATCGACTTTAGCAGCAGTTTGTTTAGCGATTAGAGCTATACGAACACCAGGAATATTTAAACTCATTTTATCCAATAATTCCTTGTGCCATTGTGTTCCAGCAGGCAAGGTTTCTCCAAAGCTCCTGGCTACGTGGATAAACACCTTTTCCAAACCGCAATAATAATCATGCAGATATGAACCAATAACCCTGCATGATACCTCATCCTCCAGTGGTAAACCGTTTAATGACTCCGCCTTAATTCCTGGAAATAGCTTTAGCTTCCGTAGTCCTGTTTCTAAACGTTTAATATTTTCAAGTTCCTCATTCACCCGTGCCTTCAGGGTAAGATACTCAACCCTGTCAATCATAGCAACACCCCGTTTTCTAAAACCTTATTTTTTAATGATTCTATACACTCTTCCTCACAGGCCAAACTTACCTCTATCGGAGTAGCAATATCATCCGCTTCACTACATGCCCTCCAGTAGTTCCCCTGAAAACCTACCAAGTAAAGATCAATATCTGAATGCTGGTCGAATCCCCCCCAGGCCAGAGAACCATAGAGATAAACCTGTTTAACACCGTAACGCCCCTTTAACATAGCTGCTACATCTTTTGCCTTTTGCAGTGCCTGTTGATAATAATACTGTTCATCCTGTTTATCCAGTTTAATGAGGTGTTTACGTATGGCGCGAAACTCCAATAGATTGTCAACACTTCCATTCCTAGACATTCCGCTCCCACCCTTTCATAGGTATTCTGGATTCTTTATAATGGAACATCAAACATTATTACCATAACATAAGATATTATAATTATACCCCACAAAAAACAGCCTGTGTATAAAAAGAACAATAAACCCAGATTTTTCATAATGGTGTTTTTAATAAAAAAAATTGGTCCTAAGCGAATGTTGCGAGACCAATACACTGGAATATTTACCCTTTAATCCTTAAGCACCTGAAACCGTATTCCTTACTACCTCTATCACCCGCTGCTGCTCCTCCTCCGTCAAACTGGACCCTGACGGCAGGCAGACACCACGGGAAAAAAGCCGGTCTGACACACTTCCCTCTTCTTCGTGGGTGAAATACATATTATCGGCAAACAGCGGCTGCATGTGCATAGGTTTCCATACTGGACGGGATTCAATATTCTCAGCTGCCAGAGCGTTTATAACCTGCATGGGGTTAATCAGGGTATAATTCCGATCCAGAGTCATAATCGTCAGCCAGCGGTTGCAATTCCCATAAGTGGCCTCCGCCATAAACCCGACTCCCGGTAAATCCCCCAACGCGTCCTGATAACGGGCGAATATCTCCCG
>DAIMDR010000159.1:0-4822 GCA_036725705.1 Syntrophomonadaceae bacterium
AGAATCTTGACCTGGAGCTGTTGGAAATGGCCCGACTTTATAAGGTAGATCGATTGTCTATTATTAAGGATATTTATCTGGGCAGCCTGCTGCCTTTTATTATTGCCATCATTGATGTAACCATCGGGCAAGCCTGGAAAGTAATTCTGGTAGCCGAATATCTGGCCGGTAACAGTGGCCTGGGAGTAATGATTTTATCTGCCCGCTATGAAGTTAATTCCATAAAGTTATATGCAGTAACTTTACTGGCTGTAATCCTGGGAATTACAACCGAACGAATGCTAAAATCATCAATGGGGAGGGTATCAAAACGATGGCTAAGTGCGTTGTAGCCCGCGACTTAACCAAGTCATTTGAAAACCTGCCGGTATTGTCAGGGCTCAATCTTGAAGTTGATGCCGGGGAGCGTCTGATTTTACTGGGAGCTTCCGGCGCGGGCAAAACTACTTTATTACGAATAATTGCCGGACTGGACTACCCTGCATCAGGCCATTTGAAAGTAGCTGCACAGCGTATTGGCTTTGTTTTTCAGGAGCCACGCCTTATACCGTGGCGTACCGTTCGGGAAAACCTGCTGTTTGTAAATCGGCAGGGTGAAGCGGACAGATTGTTGGAACAGCTGCAATTAAAAGGATTTGAAAACTACTACCCCGCTCAGTTGAGCGGAGGTATGAAACAAAGAGTTAATCTGGCCCGGGCATTAATAATAAAACCAGCTTTGCTGCTGTTGGACGAAGCCTTTTCTTCCCTTGACCCGCCGGTAAAAATGAGTATTCTGGATGATTTAATAAAACAATGGCAAAATAATCGATTTACTATAATCTCCGTAACCCATGATTTAAAAGAAGGTTTATATATGGCTGACCGGGCAGTTATTCTGGACTCCTCAACCGGCCAAATTGGTCATGATATTAAAATAGATATTGATGGACAGCGCAGTATTTTTTCGCCACATTTGCTGCAATTGGAAGCTCAAGTATTACAGTTGATGACCCAGGCTGCAGCTATATAGAAAAGAAGAGACTATCCCTGTCGGGACAACCCCTTCTCTCTATCTTCACCTGATATTGTTTATTTATGGCATTTGCGGGATTTGGGACATATCGAAATCCATAACCTGTACTCCTGCCGGCAATTCGAACATATTATCAGGAATATCTTTAATAGCAATATTCTTGAATTCAATAACTGTCTTTCCGTCAGCAGTAGCAGTTTCAACTTTTACCGGAACTCCGTATTCTTCCCATATCCAGGCCTTATAACTTTCTTCTGCCGTTTTGCTTTCATAAATCAGGCACTTCTTACCATCAATGGTTTCTTTGCCGATCAATTTGGCATCTTCCTCAGCTAAATCCTTCATAGCATCCTCAGGAGTATTATCTGCTTCATTAAACTGGGATAAATCCATGCGTGTAGCTATTCCCTGTGATTCCATCAACATGAAGGCTTCTTTATTGTCCATAATATTAACCATGGTACCGGCACCATCTGGTGACTCAAATTCAGTTCTGATTTTATCACCCTTAACCCAGAATTTACCGGTCATTTGTGCATCCATTTCCGGACTGGTCATAACCAGTTCATAATACATTCCGGGAACCTTTTCTGCTTTGGCAAATAATTTAGCCAGGTCGTTTTCACTACTGGCAACCGGCGTGCTTTTTTCAACCTTATCACCTGGTGCAGCAGTCTTTTCTTCTCCACAACCGATTAACATTCCCAAAGCTAACATTAATACTACCAATAATGCTAATAAACCTTTTTTACCTGTCAAAATAGACCCTCCTTTTTTTTATTTCCCCAATTCGTTGCTGCCAACCGGCAGGGTTACATGTTATGCCATTATATTCTTTACTCACCAAATATTTTCCTTGTTTTGCTGTTAAAGGTTTTTACAGTAGAACCCTTCATAGCCGCAGACCACAACCAGGAATGAAAATATTACTAAGTGATACTATAATTCAAATAATTGCTTATGATTTCCTCTGAATCGTTAAGATTAAAAACCCTTTCTACAGTAATATTCGGCGACATGGATAAATCAAGTAATTGACCGGCCAGAAATTCCCGGTTCTCATTAAATAACAGTTTAACTGCCGGTTGGCGAGGCTGCCCGTGATTATCATGTATAACCACGGCAATGTCCCCACTGCTAAGCTTTAACACAGTGGACGGCGGATAAAGAGTAACCTGCTCTTTTAATAAATCAACAAATTCAGGTGCCAGATGACCATCGTGCTTTTCCTGTTCAAGTATCTCCAACGCCTCACTATTGCTGAATGCCGGCCGGTAAGGCCGATCTGAAACCAGGGCATCAAATACATCGGCTACTGCAGTAATCATGGCATATTCGTGAATTTCAGGTTTATTTAAAACCCGGGGGTAACCACTGCCGTCAACTCTTTCATGATGCTGCAGAGCAATATGGGCAGACAGAAGTGGAATCTGTTCAGAACGGCGAATTAAATTAAATCCATCCCAGGTGTGTTTCTTAATCTCGGACATTTCCTCTTCGGTAAGTCTGCCTGGTTTATTTACTATTTCATACGGAGAACTGATTTTACCAATATCGTGCAACATGGCCCCCAAGCCAATTTCCATTAATTTTTTGTTATCATATCCCAGTTTAATTGCTATTAATATTGTGATAACACTAACCTGAACACTGTGTTGATAGGTATAATTATCAAAGTTCTTTAATCCGCACATACCAATCATAGCCTTATGGTTTGTACGCAGTTCATTAATAATGTGGTCCAGCTGTGGGCGTAATTTCCCCACCTGCAATTTTCCGGTTTTAAGTGATTGTTCGTAGGAATCTTTCAGGCCCTGAGTAGCCCGGGATATGCGTTCATCCGATACCAGTCCGATAATAGGGTCTATATCCATACCATCGTCAATATAAACATGGTCTATGCCCAGTTCATTTATACGCTGAATATAATACTCAGTTAATTCCTGGCCGGAGGCTAACAATACCCGGGCACGCTCATCCGTAATTGACTTGCCCAGTTTCATTCCCGGCATCAGGTTACGCACCGACAGCCTGAACATATTTTTTATCACCAATACTTTCAATATATTTAAAATAAATAAGCTTATTATTACCATTCTGGAATTTTAACCGTATGTCAAGTATGGCATAACCGTAAAAATTATTCCCAATTTTACGGTTAACGCCTATTCTACTTCAATTGTCCAGCCAAATTTATCTTCCAGTTCCCCGCTCTGGATACCGGTAATAGTATCATAAATTCTATGTGATAACTCTCCGGTCCGGCCATTGTTGATACTAATAATCCGATTATTCCAATTCAGTTCACCGATCGGTGATATAACTGCTGCGGTACCAGTTCCAAAAGCTTCTTCCAGCTTACCCTGATCATGAGCCTTGTAGACTTCTTCGATACCCAGCCTTCTCTCGGTTACAGGTATTCCCCAATCTTTTAATAACTCGATTGTTGAATCGCGGGTAATTCCAGCCAGAATACTACCTTCCAGAGCCGGTGTAATAACTTCTCCATCAATTTTGAAAAACACATTCATGGTGCCAACTTCTTCAATGTACTTACGCTCTACTCCGTCCAGCCATAAAACCTGAGTATATCCCTTATCATGAGCTTCCATCTGTGCCTTGATACTGGCAGCATAATTTCCCGGTGTTTTGGCAAAACCAATACCGCCTTTGACTGCCCGTACATATTTATTTTCAACATAGATTTTAACCGGATCAATGCCCTCCGGATAATAAGCTCCAACCGGACATAGAATAATCATGAATTTATAAGTATGGGAAGGACGAACTCCCAGATAAGGGTCAGTAGCTATAATAAACGGCCTTATGTACAGGGAGGTTCCTTCTGCCTCCGGTATCCAGTCCCGATCCATTTTTACAGTTGCTTTAATAGCTTCAACCATATCATCCACATGAATCGGTGGGATGCACAATCTTTCATTGGAAACATTGGTGCGCGCCATGTTCTGATGAGGTCTGAATAACAGAATTCTTCCATCGCGGGCTTTATAGGCCTTTAATCCTTCAAATATAGCCTGTCCATAGTGTAATACCATGGAGGAAGGCTCCATCATTAAAGGCTTATAAGGAATTATTCTGGGGTCATGCCAGCCGCGGCCCTCAGTATAATCCATCATAAACATATGGTCCGTAAAGTTCACACCAAACACCAGATTATTCTGATCGGGCTTGGCTTTTGGTGCTGTTGTTCTTTCCGTACTGATTTCCAGCATTATTATTACACTCCTTCTTAAGGGTTGCCCCTCTCTACTATCTTTTCAGTATAATAAAGCTTACCTTATTTATCAATGAAATCTCGGGGAAAGGATAGCAGAACCGTCAGAGATCACTGAAAAAGTACCATAAATGTCATCCTGAGGAGCTACAGGCGACGAAGGATCTCTTTTAAAGTCCGTAATATTGGGATTAAGCCAACGAGATTCTTCGCTAGCGCTCAGAATGACATGTAAAAAAGGACTTTTTCAGCAGTCTCGAACCGTCACCCTGTGTCTGCCTGTATCGTTGCTGTCTATGCTATAATCAGATTAATAATCTTATTAACCTGAAATGTTTTGAAAGGTGGGTGAATGCCTGGTTTATAATAGTTTATCGAAGATACTGTTGTACCAGGCCTGGAATATGAGTAAAAAAATACTTATTGTAGGTGGAGTGGCTGCAGGTGCCAGTACCGCCGCCCGTCTGCGCAGACTGGATGAAGAGGCGGAAATTATTATTCTGGAAAAGGGAGAATACATATCCTTTGCCAATTGTGGTCTGCCCTATTACGTTGGCGGAGTAATTGAAAGA
>DAIMDR010000160.1:0-4783 GCA_036725705.1 Syntrophomonadaceae bacterium
GCCCCTTAAAAAGCCCGGTATTTCTTGGGCTAACTAATATGCAAAAGTCTCATATTAAGAAAACAATTCAACAGTTTTCAGCTTCTTCTGTTCAACCGGTGTTTAATTTTACAGCACTCAAAAATTTTGAAATAGTTATACCTCCCCTTAACGAACAACAAGCCATAGCAGCAACTCTATCCTGCCTTGACGATATGATTGAGTTAAACAATCGTACCAATCAGGTATTAGACGAAATGGCCCATGCCATTTTTAAGCACTGGTTTGTGGATTTTGATTTTCCCAATGAGGATGGAGAGCCCTATAAATCCAGCGGTGGTGAAATGTTAGACAGCGAGCTAGGGGAGATACCCAAGGGGTGGAGAGTAGGTGCCTTTAACGAATTAGTAGATAAAACTATCAGCGGTGATTGGGGAAAAGAAACTGCACAAGGAAGTTATACACAAAAAGTTGTTTGTATTCGAGGCGCAGATATTCCTGATATAGCAAAAGGAAACAAGGGGAAAGCTCCTTTCAGGTTCATAAACACTAGAAACCTAGAAAACAAAGCACTTAGCGTTAATGAAATGATAGTAGAAATTTCAGGAGGGAGCCCTACACAGTCTACTGGCAGATGTGCGTTAATATCTGACGAACTAATTAGTGCGTACGATGTGCCGATGTTATGCACAAATTTCTGCCGGGCGATTAGATTTACTAAACCAGTATATTCATATTTTGTATATATGTATTGGAAACACAAATATAAGCAGGACATCTTTTTTCAATATGAAAATGGAACAACAGGCATCAAAAATCTTGACCTAGCTGGAATATTAACCAAGGAACAAATAATTATACCACCAGATGAGCTGTTAATCGGATTTTCAGAAACTTTAAGTACTTTCATAAAGACAATGTGTGAAAATGCAAGAGAAGACGATACTATCGAATATATTAGAAATACCCTCCTCCCCAAGCTCATGTCCGGTGAAATCCGAGTGCCTATTGAGGAGGTGGTTTGATGCCTTTTACTGAGCAGGATTTTGAAAACGCAATTATTGAATTAATGCGTGATGATCTGGGCTACGATTATGTATATGGCCCCAATATATTACGTGATTCCCGCTCGCCTCTTTATGAAGAACTTCTACTCTCCTCGCTTTGCGATATCAACCCGAAGCTATCGATGGATGCTATAAATGAAGCCATTTATAAACTCAAAAATTTTGACAGTGTTAATTTACTACAAAAGAATCGTGTATTTATCGACTATCTGCAAAACGGGATTGAGGTTAGCATTCTTTATAAAGGCGAACCTAAATATGACCGGGTCAACCTAATTGACTTTGAGCATCCGGACCGCAACAATTACTACGTTATAAACCAATGGACGGTAGTTGAGAATGAAGAGAAACGCCCTGATGTGGTGGTGTTTATTAACGGACTTCCCCTGGTGGTAATGGAACTTAAATCCTGCTCGCGGGAGGAGACGGATGTATCAGATGCCTACCGCCAGCTGCGCAATTATATGCATGACATTCCCAGCCTGTTTACCTATAATGCCTTTTGTATTATGAGTGACCTGGTAACTTCCAAGGTGGGGACGATTACGGCCGGCGAAGATCGCTTCATGGAATGGAAAACCAGCGATGGCGATTACGAGGAGACCAGGTATGCCACCTTTGATGTGCTATTCAAGGGGATGTTTGAAAAAGTTCGCTTGCTGGATATCATCAAGAATTTCATTCTCTTTTCCGAGGACAATAAAATACTGGCGGGGTATCATCAATATTTTGCCGTAAAAAAAGCCATAGAACGCACGAAAAATGCCACCGAAACCGACGGTAAAGGGGGCATTTTTTGGCATACTCAGGGCAGCGGCAAGTCTCTTTCGATGGTGTTTTATACGAAACTCTTGCAGGAGGCATTACAGAGCCCAACCGTGGTGGTGTTGACCGACCGTAATGATCTGGATGATCAGTTGTATGCCCAGTTTTCCAAGTGTAAAGAGTTTCTTCGCCAGGAACCGGAGCAGGCTGAAAACCGAGATGACCTCACAAAAAAGCTGGCCGGAAGAGTAGCGAACGGTATTATATTTACGACTATGCAAAAGTTTGAGGAATCTACTGAGCCGCTTTCAAACCGCAGAAATATTATCTTAATAGCGGATGAGGCGCATAGAAGTCAGTATGCCCTCGATGAAAAGATAGATCCCAAGACCGGTAAGATTACCTTGGGCTTTGCCCGTTTGGTGCGCGATAGCCTGCCCAATGCTACATTTATTGGTTTTACCGGTACACCAATATCACTTACCGACCGCTCCACCCGGGAGGTCTTCGGGGACTATATAGATGTATATGATATGACCCAGGCGGTCGAAGATGGCGCTACCCGCCCGGTGTATTATGAAAGCAGAGTAATCAATCTCGGTCTAAACGAAGATATTTTGAAAGATATTGATGCTGAATATGACCGGGTTGCCGAGCAAGCTGAAGCCTATGTGGTTGAAAAGAGTAAAAAAGAGCTCTCAAAAATGGATGCCATATTGGGAGCGGAGGCGACGATCAATTCACTGTGCAGTGATATTGTTGCCCATTATGAGGATCGGCAGGATCTCCTGACCGGCAAGGCCATGATTGTGGCGTATTCGCGCCCTATTGCGATGAAGATATATGATGAGATTTTGCGGCTTCGTCCCGAGTGGACGGAAAAGATCAAGGTGGTTATGACCGGGTCCAACAATGACCCCGAGGAATGGAAAGAGATTGTTGGTAATAAAGCTTATCGTTCTGAGCTAGCCCGGAAATTCAAAGACGATAGTGATCCCATGAAAATTGCCATCGTGGTGGATATGTGGCTCACCGGCTTTGATGTACCTTCTCTGGCGACCATGTATATCTATAAACCGATGGCCGGGCACAATTTGATGCAGGCCATTCCCCGGGTTAATCGGGTGTTTGGGGATAAAGAGGGCGGATTGGTGGTTGACTATGTAGGTATCGCCTCAGCGCTTAAGCAGGCGATGAAGGACTTCACCATGCGCGATCGGAAGAATTTCGGTGATACCGATATATCAAAGTCGGCGCTTCCTATGTTTATAGAGAAATTAAACGTCTGTAAAGACTTGTTCCATACCTTTGACCTCTCCAGGTTTGTGGACGGCAGCGACCTGGATCGGGCCAAGACCATTGTGGATGGCATTAACTTTGTGATCGGTGACGAGTCCAAGAAAGAGTTGTTTATCAAAGAAGCTTTATATCTGAAACAATCAGCCTCACTATGCCGAAGCTTGCTTAACAAAACCCAGCGATTTGAAGCGGCTTTCTTTGAAGCGGTACGAACCGCTTTGACCAGGATCGTCACCGGTAAGAAATTATCATTAAAGGAAATCAATGAGCGCATCAACGAACTGCTTAAGCAGAGCATCAAGAGTGATGGCGTTATCAACCTGTTTTCCGATGTTAATACCGAGTTTTCACTCTTTGATGCATCCTTCTTGGAAGACATCGCCAAGATGCAGCAAAAGAACCTGGCAGCTGAATTACTCAAAAAACTAATTCAGGAGCAGATAACGATATATAGACGTACAAATTTAGTGAAATCTGAACTATTCTCAGAGAAAATGGGACGCCTAATGAATGCCTACCGCAACGGCCAACTAACCAATGCCGAGGTTATTGATGAGCTGCTCAAAATGGCTGCCGAGATAGCCAAAGATCATAAAGCCGGCGAGGAAATGGGACTGACTGTAGAGGAAAAGGCATTTTATGATGCACTCTTAAAACCGGCTGCTATTAAGGAGTTCTATTCAAATGAGGCACTGGTACAGATAACCAAGGAACTTACTGAAATGCTTTCCAAAAGCAGAACGGTTGACTGGCAGAAAAAAGAGCAAGCCAGAGCCAACATGCGGTCAATGGTAAAGCGACTGCTGAAAAAGTATAAGTATCCGCCAGAAGGTCAAGAAGAAGCGGTTAATATAGTGATCTCACAGTGCGAAATGTGGGCGGATAACGGGGATGCGGAGTAAGTGTTGAATAAGGATTGGACATGCTGAAGCCTACCAAGGGATAAGGATGGAGAATATTTGTTGAGCATGGCTAGGTGAATGGTGTGTAGGGGAGGAGTTATCAATTGATCAGCTATTTCTCTAAGCATTACGCAGCTATTAAATATCCAAAACAAAAAAATGGCAAAGTCGGTTTGCGAAATACGCAAATAGGCGCTATACATGCAATCAACTCGTTCTTTACATTGAGAAAAAACAAAGCTGCGATTATAGTTATGCCGACTGGTTCTGGAAAGACCTCCGTTTTAATGATGACGCCATATGTATTGGAATCTAAAAAAGTTTTAGTCATTACCCCCAGTGTGCTAGTTAGAAGTCAAGTAACTGAGGATTTCAGCCAATTGAAAACTCTGTGCAAAGCGAAAGTATTCCAGGATACCATTTCGAAGCCCAATGTTTTTGAACTGAAAAATAAATATGATGATGAACAGCATTATAATAGAATAACTGAAGCTGATGTAGTAGTCTCTACCCCACAATGTGCATTAGTGCTTTCTCAGGATGAGAAAGCTAAAGAATTATTCGATTTGATTTTAGTTGATGAAGCACATCATTCTCCGGCAAAAACTTGGGAAGAAATACTTATAAATATGATTTCAGCAAAACATGCATTATTCACAGCCACTCCTTTTAGGTTAGATAAAAAAGAAATACGTGGAGAGTTAATCTATTATTATCCGCTATCCATGGCTTATCGGGATGGAATATTTGGGGAAATTGAATATGTTCCAT
>DAIMDR010000161.1:0-4771 GCA_036725705.1 Syntrophomonadaceae bacterium
AGTTTTGCCAACGGTCACTAGTATATTTACACATACTCTAACGGAATTTTTGGTATTTTTTCAGTGGTTTCGAACCGTCCCCCTGTGTTATATAGCTTGTTCAATAATAGCACAGCAGGTATATTCAGATGGTATTGAACGCTTAAAAAAGCATTATGTAATAAAAAAAGCCCATGTTATTAAGCTTTTTCGATTTTTAGGGCTTTATCTTTCCAGTAGAGCTTGAAATAATATTCCTCGTGTCCTTTTTTCGCAAATCTGCCCAGGCATAATGCAACCAGGGGCAATTCAATTACCCATATTTACCAAAAGGTTGAAATGTTTTGCTGCCGAATTGTTATATATATCTCAAAATTCCTAACTTTGGAAAGGATGATCGAACTTATGTTAGCATTACGTCGCAGCAATTTTCTTCTTTGGGGTATATCAGCCTTACTTGTGATCGCTGTTATACCTTTACCGGCTTATGCCAGTGACTATGGTTCACAAGATCTAACCCTGGGCAGTCGGGGTTCAGCCGTCAGTCAGCTGCAAAAAGATCTTGCCGAATTAGGCTATTACACAAGTAGTATCGATGGGTGGTTTGGAACCAAAACCAATGATGCTGTAAGGGATTTTCAAAAATCCCAGGGACTAAAAGTAGATGGCCTGGTTGGTCCGAAAACCAAGACAGCACTGAATACTGCCTTACAGGCTCATAGCAATCGTTATGAAACACAAGATCTAACCTTGGACAGCCGGGGTTCAGCCGTCAGTCAGCTGCAGAAAGATCTCGCCCAATTGGGCTATTACACCCGCAGTATTGATGGATGGTTTGGGGCCAAAACCAATGATGCTGTCATGGATTTTCAAAAATCCCAGGGACTAAAAGTAGATGGCCTGGTTGGTCCGAAAACCAAGGCAGTACTGAATGCTGCTATGACAGGGATCTTGCCGTCAACCATAGCAGCATCTGCCAAGGTACCCACTTCAGCCAGTATTAAGCAGTATAATGCCCATGAAAAACCAATAGTTGATTCTTTCCGTGCCAACTTTAAGGGGAGCCCTGCCGAGACTTTGGTAGGCCGCGCCATATGGTACATGGAATATGGTTTTATGAAGTATGGACATACCAAGTATCCTGCTACCGGATACATAGACTGCTCCAACTTCGTGTCATTGGTTTACAAAGATTTCGGTTATTCCATTACCTCAGCCGCCAAAAACTATAACCAGGTTGGAGTTAAGCTCAGCGGGGTTTATTCACAAAAAATACCCGGAACATCGAAATACACCCTGGTCGGCACAGAAAAGCTGAAGCCTGGTGATATACTCACCTTCTGGAACACTGATGCTCCAGCTAGAACCCATATCGGTCATGTAGCCATATACATGGGTGAAGTAAATGGCAAACCATGTATCATTAATACCTGTAGCGACCGCCCAACTGCCATAGGAATAATCGACAGCTTTGCCTACTGGTATGGCGAAGATCTTATAGAGGTGCGCAGGGTTCTACCAGACAGCGCATTTATAGCGGGTAACAAAATCACCGATCAAGGACCAGTTATTCCCGAAAGATATCAGATCAAACCGGACAAACCGATCATAATGCCTAAATACCTTCGCACCGGGTTCTAATATCTAATAAATTTCTACAGCAAAAGGGCTTCCAAATCACACTCGTGACCTTGGAAGCCCTTACTCGATCAGTTAAGACACAAAGGGACGGTTCTCTTGTGCTTGAGCGAAACAGTCATTCGCTACATTAACCGAATCCCATTAAAGTAACTATTGGCAGTAATCCAGAGAAATATCAACGAAGTGTGGCCGCCATGTTTGGCCTTTTTTCCTATTTATATTTCTTGACAATGTCAATAATGGCATTTCCATATTTGCTGCAATTCTTATCCCCAAAACCTTTGATTTGCATCAATTTCCCATATGTTTCCGGCATTTCGGCGATAATCTGTTCCAGCTGCGCATTGTTATATATGTAATATGCTTTAATTTTTTCTTCCCGGCTTTTTGTAAGCCTATACTCACGCAATTCTTTGTAAATAGGTGTTTCTTCAATTGGCACCGATGAAGTTGAGGTCGGTGGCGCCTGCTCTTCCTCAACCTTGTGGGGCTGGTTTACCTGGGAAGTAAGGCCGTATTTTTGCGTGTAATCGACTACATTTTCTTTATGATATGACATCAATATTTCGGCGACTCGGTACATACCGTCCTCAGCAAACCAAGTGCCGTCTTTATTCATAGCATGCAAATCTTTCATATGGGCAATCAATTGGTCGCAGCGAATAATTGATTTCTTAGTGTCTGCTTTGGCATACTTCATATTTACGATAGTCTTAGGATTGGCAAAAACTATGATGGAACGCAGAAAATTCTTGCACTTCTTTTCGGTCATGCTCTTCATTTCATCAATCAATATGCGCTTTATTAATTCCACATGGCGCTCATTCTGAACAATTGGACTGTAAATGCCCTCTTTCTTATATACCTTACCGGCGACGTTTTTGAAAAGGCGGATGAAGTCACCATTATTATTCACCTGAATATCACCGGTCATTTTCTTGCACTCAATAATAAGAATGAATTTGGTATCTATGACCACGTAATCAATCTGAGCAGTCAGCCCTTTATACTCCAGATACAAGTCACGCAAAATCAGAATAGCATATAGCTGTGCTTCAGTTCATTCGCCACCATATTCTCACCGCTAATGCCATAAGAAAGCATTTTGATATCCTGCTCAATTTGCTGGGCTATCTTAGGCGGAGCAATCTTTTTTAGCTCCTCCATTTTTTCAATCTGCACTAGCGCGTCACATTCATCTCTAATAAAAGTAGGCTCCGTTAAGTTGACCGGCCTGCCCATAATGGACTGCTTGATCACATCAAAAAAAGCCATTTTCCCCTCCCCCAGGATATGGATTATTATATCTTGGCATTGATTCTTGCGCATTAGGTTTGTGTTATACTAAGGGTCTTGGTTCCGCGCTCACTAATTCTTATAATTCATTATGTACAACATAAACAGGGCTGAAGGCAAAACCCCTTCACGTAACCCGATACGACTGATCTCCCCAAAGCCCCGAACCAGCTCATCTTCACTTTTTGGGTTTCCACGGTTTTTTTGCTCTTCCATCTCTTTTTTTACGATTGAGCACAGCTGGGCCGCTTCAAACTGGGGAATGGAGTTTATTTCGTTGACGATTTTTCCCTTAGGAATTGAATCAAACGATAGCGCATTGAACGCCTCAATGAACTTATCTACCTCGGGGTTATTAGGTATAGGATAGGAGCAATTGTATTTTTTCTTATCGGCGTCTAACGATTTCCACAAATCTTCAACGTTCGTTAGTTCGTAGGGCTTGGTGATAGGGATGGCTTTATCTGATTCGGAAAAATAATAAAACCACACCTTCTCCAAGTTGCTTTCATTTATGCACCTGAATATGTGGCTGTCATTGTTTGGAGAAAGCCCGATGATATACAACTCACCTTCCAATTTTGAGAGCGCTTCAAAGTGATAATCCGTACCTACTTTAAGGGCAGGGTTCTGGACGTACATGCTGACGAACTGGAAGGCATATTCGTCCTGCTCCCGTAGAAGTGCTGTTTGCTTTTTATATTCCGCTGCGTCGCCCCTTGATAGCTCAAGCCAGCGCTCCATTTCGGTAGCACATTTTTTGATGTCTGACGCTCGTTTAAATTTAAGTTCGCCGCTATAATCCAGCAACGCGTTGCAGAAACAATGCCCAAATTCCTCAATGGCAACCAATTGCCTTGCCTGTTGGCGTATATACCCTTCGACAGTGCCCGGATTTTCACTGTCTGCGGGGACAGAATAATCACCGTGTAGATGAAGCACGCCCCTGGCCGTCAACGCCTCAAGGTTACAATCATAATTGAGGGAGAAAATATGATCAAATCCAGCAAAAAAACGCTTCACGTTCTTATTCATATTTTGATGGATGCTGGAAAGTCTACCTTCGTTATAGATTGCATCAAGGATCATCCGCTCAAATCCCTGCTTCGCTGGCTGCCACTTGTCTTTAATGTCAGAATTCGTAATAAAAAACAACCGAATTAGCAAAAACCAATCCTCAAGCATGATCTCATAGTATTTCGTGATAGGGGCTTTATATCTATCCTTAAAATCCGTGATAGCTACTTGGTCATCGGAATTACCAGTTCCATTATAGTCACCATTAAGAGCTTTGTTTGCAATATCTATGAAGGCTCTAAAAATGTTCTCAATTTCATTGCCAGAAATCATACCATTAAACAATGGATCATATTTATTTGCCTTGGCGTTGAATATGATTCGTTTCATGATAAAATCATTAGAATATGCCTTGCCGCCAAATTGAATATTGATGCCATTACCAAGTAAAACAGATTTCATATAAACACCTCAAAACATTTATAGGCAATAATGTGTTGAATACATTAAAGCAAACACGATCGCTTCACACATTATTAGCCTAACTGGCAATTGGATAACCTTGCCGCTTTCGTGATCCTAAGTCGCAGAATTGGTTTCCAACTTGCATAATGACATCCTTCATTTTGTCGCTTTTAATTTGCTTGGATTATGGGCATGGAATGCATACCTACAACCAGTACCCGGCATTATGCTCAGTTTATTGAAAAATGGCAAAATCATCATTACTGATGATGGCTTTCCTCATTCCTTTTGGCAAAAGCAACAATGTCAGTAGCTAATTTGAGACTTTTGCATAATAGCAAAAATCAAGTTCTTTGAAACTACAATATGGTAT
>DAIMDR010000162.1:0-4770 GCA_036725705.1 Syntrophomonadaceae bacterium
AATCCCATATCACCTGCATACCTGGGTGAGGGGGTTATGATTAATGCCGCTTGGGTCCGGTCTTTAGCTGGTTTAATTTTGTAAGACTGGTTCCATCCTAATAAATCTCTGCCTATTGTGTTTTACAAGTTGACCGGAATCGCCTTTATCCCCCTGCGCTTGCCTTAACCATAACCCCCTGAGATAACTTAATTATATAAAGTCAGGCCGAGTCAGAAATAGTCATGAGAGTCAGGTTCTACTTAATCCCATATCACCTGCATACCTGGGTGAGGGGGTTATGATTAATGCCGCTTGGGCCCGGTCTTTAGTTGGTTGTAGTTTGTAATGTTGCTATTAATAGGGGGGGAGGGGATGGGCACGATCATCGTAATGCAATCAGGTTTTGACTGATGGTTTGCCCACCCCCGGGGGTGTATATACCAATATCTCTGGTATCAAATTAATTGGCTACAATATTAACAAGTTTGTTAGGAACCACTATTATTTTCACGATCTTTTTCCCATTTGTCAACTCTTTAATACGGGTATTATTCAGAGCGATTTCACGCAATTCTGCTTCACTGCTATCTACCGGGACCATAATTCGTTCCTTGACCTTGCCGCTGATCTGAACCACAATTTCTATTTCATCCTGTATCAAAGCCTGGGGGTCATATTTAGGCCAGGCTACAGTTTGAAGGCTGTTCCCATTACCGCATCTTTGCCAGAGCTCCTCGGCGATATGAGGTGAAAAGGGGTTTAACAAAACAAGTAGGGAATTAATCGCTTCTTTAAAAACGGGCAAATCAATTTCCTCAACATCTTTATACCAGTTAAGCATATTGGTTAATTCCATAATAGCACTAATGGCAGTGTTAAAATTAAAGCGTTCGTTAATATCTTCACTGACCTTTTTAATGGTGGCATGGGTTTTAAATCGCATTTTACGCGCATTATCATCCAGCTGCGAGAAATCTTCCGGTAATGAAACCTCCTGAATTAAAGCGGTATGTTCATCCACCAGACGCCAGATACGATTTAAAAAACGGTAAGCCCCCTCAACCCCCTGATCACTCCACTCCAGATCACGCTCCGGAGGAGAAGCAAACAGGATGAATAACCGGGCCGTATCAGCACCGTAAGTACGAATAATATCTTCGGGACTGACTACATTGCCTTTGGATTTTGACATTTTTGCCCCGTCCTTTAAAACCATTCCCTGGGTAAGCAGGTTGGTAAAGGGCTCCTGTGCCTCCAGCATATTTATATCATGCAGGAACTTGGTGAAGAAGCGGGCATACATCAGATGTAAAATTGCATGTTCAACTCCGCCGATATATTGATCTACCGGCATCCAGTAATCAGCTGCCTCGCGAGTGAAAGGCAGTGAGGATTCACGGGGACTGCAAAAGCGGTCAAAATACCAGGATGAACAGACAAAAGTATCCATGGTATCAGTTTCCCGTTTAGCCGGACCGCCACAAACCGGACAATCAGTTTTAAAAAAGGATTCCACATAGTTCAGCGGAGACTCACCCGAGGGTCGAAACTCAACATCTTCGGGCAGAATTACCGGCAAATCAGATTCCGGAACCGGAACCGTTCCACATTTATCACAATATATTATCGGAATGGGTGCGCCCCAGTAACGCTGGCGTGAAATCAGCCAATCGCGTAAACGGAAATTAACTGTTCCAAATCCAATGTTATTTTCCTGCATGTATTCAATTATTGCATTTTTGCCATCATCCACAGAGTAGTTGTCAAAGGCACCGGAATTAACCATGATGCCATCACCGGGATAGGCCTCGATAAGTTCATCAGCATTTAATGGTGAGTCTTCGCCTTTTATAACTACCCGGATAGGTATATTGTACTGACGGGCAAAATCAAAATCCCGCTGGTCATGGGCAGGCACTGCCATAATTGCTCCGGTGCCGTAATCCATAAGCACATAATTGGCTATCCAGATAGGTACATGTTCACCATTCATGGGATTAATAGCATAAGCTCCGGTGAAAACCCCTTCTTTTTCTACATCACTGGCGGTTCGGGCCATATCACTCAAGTATTGCATGCGTTTTACAAATTCCTGCACCTGCTGTTCCTGAGGTTTACCGGCAGATACCACACTCACCAGCGGATGTTCAGGAGCCAGAACCATATAGGTAACTCCAAAAACCGTATCCGGGCGGGTAGTGAAAACGGTAATCTTTTCATCACAGCCTTCAATATCCATGGAGAACTGACAACCCTGACTGCGTCCAATCCAATTACGCTGCATAATCTTGACTTTGTCCGGCCATCCGGGAAGCATTTCCAGGTCATCCAGCAAACGCTGGGCATAATCAGTTATTTTGAAAAACCATTGTTCGAGTTGCTTTTTATCTACGACCGCATCACAGCGTTCACAACTGCCTTCTACTACCTGCTCATTAGCCAGAACTGTCTGGCAGGATGGACACCAGTTTACGGCAGCTTTTTTCTTGTAAGCCAGGTTATTTTCATAAAGTTTTAAGAACATCCACTGCGTAAACTTATAATATTCCAGACTGGCGGTGGATAATTCACGATCCCAATCGTAGCTTATACCAAGGGTTTTAAGCTGTTCGCGCATATTTACTATATTACTGCTGGTCCAGCGGGCAGGGGGAATAGCATTTTTAATGGCGGCATTTTCGGCCGGAAGTCCGAATGCATCCCAACCCATCGGGTGTAAAACATTAAATCCATTCATGGCTTTGAAACGGGCTACCACATCACCGATTGCATAGTTGCGCACATGACCCATATGCAGATTACCGGAGGGATAAGGAAACATCTCCAATGCATAATACTTTGGCCGCTTTGGATTCTCAGTGACATGAAAAATCTTTTGTTCTTCCCAATATTTCTGCCATTTCTTTTCAACAGCCTGAAAATCATACTTAGAGTTCATGTTTAAGCCTCCTGAAATAAGGATAAAATAATAAAACCCTCAATCCCTGAAAGGGACGAGAGTCATTCCCGCGGTACCACCCTGATTGACAATATGATATTGGTGGAGCTAGTGGGATTCGAACCCACGACCTCTTGAATGCCATTCAAGCGCGCTCCCAACTGCGCCATAGCCCCACATCTCTTGTCCACTCTTTTAGCATAACGGACTATCCGCTACAGGCTATTTTAAATCACCTGCAGAGCTTCCCGGCGAGTTCAACAAAGTTCGGTCACCTTCCACCAGCGCGTGACTCTCTGTACTGATTTGTTTACTACTCCGGTTTTCAGCTTTTATTTATCGAATTGACATAGATAATAATATGATAATTAAATACTAAAGTCAACAGGAAGGTAGCTTTTTTAATACTTTTACTTAATAAATACGGATATAATAGAAGGGATAGAAGATATGAAAGGGAAATATGATCATATAGATTATCATAAATATAGTAACATCACTTGTGTATAGGGGATGAAAACCGTCGGCAGTTTCCCCTCAAGGAGGTATTTGAGATGTCAGAATTAAGATTTGATGTATTCCGCAAAAACTGGGTAGTTATTGCCACCGATGTCGTTTTAAAACCGCAGGATTTTCCGATCAACCGCAATAATACCAACCACGCCATAAATAGTAATTTTTGCCCGTTTTGCGAAGGTCAGGAACATTTTACTCCCAGTGAACTGGATGCTTTCCGGACTCCAGGTACGGAAATAAATACGCCTGGATGGCAGGTTCGGGCAATTCCTAACAAGTACTCGGCTTTTAACCTGGAAGGGGAATTTAATCAGGAAATCAATGGATTGTTTTCCTGTTCCAATGGCTTGGGACATCACGAGGTGGTGGTAGAGACTCCACAGCATGGCCTGGAATTTCACCAGTTTACTTTTGAACAGATGGAACAGGTTTATCGCATGCTGATAACCCGGTATAACAGCATAAGAAACGAGGAACGCCTAAAATATATTCTAGTCTACAAAAACCGGGGATTGTTTGCCGGTGCTTCGCTGGGACACAGCCACAGTCAGATTATCGGTTTGCCTATGGTTCCGGATTATCAGCAGATATTTCCCCACTTTTATAAAGAGCAGGGAGAATGTATAATGTGTCGTATGCTGGCGGAAGAAGAACAGCATAATGTGCGTATAGTTGGCTCCACTCAATATTTCCTGTTAATATGTCCTTATGCCTCCAGATTCTCTTATGAAACCTGGATAATTCCCCGTCGGCATGCGGAACATTTTGGTGATCTTAATGAAGAAGAGCTGATGGATTTAACTGCGCTGAGCAGCCGTTTTTTCCCCAAGCTGGTTACCTGCCTGCAAGACTCATCATATAACATAGTATTTAACACTGCCCCGGTAAATGTGGATTACCAGCCAGGTTATCACTGGTATATGCAGATAATGCCCCGCCTTATTGTAGTAAACGGGATGGAATTGGGAAGCGGATACCATATTAATCCAGTTTCACCGGAGAATGCCGCCCGGGTATTGCGGGAGGAATGTGGAGTAGATGCCGGAGGCAAAATTTAAGAATTGAGGTCAGGCATGTTCAGTAAACTATATCCGGACATTTATGTCCAATCATTACAGGATGTACCGCTTCACGAGCTGAAAGAACAGAATATAAAGGCTTTTATACTGGATTTGGATAATACGATTACCGAATGGAACAGTAACGAGATTACCGGGGAAGTACATCAATGGTTTGAACGAATAAAAGCTGAGGGTCTGAAGGCCTGTATTTTATCCAATAATGGTGAGAAGCGAATCCTGCAGGTTGCGGAAGCCCTGAATATTCCTTACATT
>DAIMDR010000163.1:0-4766 GCA_036725705.1 Syntrophomonadaceae bacterium
TACCAGGCGGAATAGCGAATTTTTTAATAAGGATACGCTATTATTAGCAATCTGACTGTGAGGTATTGGTGAGTGAGCAGGACAATTTTGTAGCATTGAGAATGAAGGAAGTCCTGTCAGGGAAGCAGACCTGAAAAAAATCTGGCTGCCATTTTACCGGCAGGAAAAATCCCGCAGCAAAGAATACGGCGGAACCGGTTTGGGTCTGACTATTGCACAGAATATTTTTAATTTGCACCATAGTGATTACGGATTAGAGAATACCGGCCGGGGAGTACGCTTTTATTTTTCATTGAAAAAGCAGGCAGACCAGGAATAACTTTTTATGGCACTATTTCTCAAAGAATACGGAAAAGGTTCCTGCACCTACATGAGATCCAATTACCGGGCCTATTTCACCAACAATAACCTCTTTGACCCCAAATTTGTCTTTTATGGTATTACTTAAATAATCGGCAATATCAGGAACCAAACTATGGCATATTCCCACAGTTTGATTTGCCAGGGCAGCTCCGTTTTTCTCCATAATTTTAATCAGTTTGTGCTGAGCACCCTTCAACCCCCGCGCTTTGTCATAAGGCTTAATAAAGCCCCCCTCATCCATATGAAGTACCGGCTTAATATCCAGTACATCAGCCATTAATCCTTTGGTTCTGGAAATGCGGCCACCTTTGATTAAACATTCCAGACTTCCAACCACAAATATGCATTGCATACGAGTTTGCATTTCTTCCAGTCTTTGCATAATACTCTTTACATCGTTTCCCTGTTCGGCCAGACGGGCGGCTGCTATTACCAGCAACCCCATTCCTACAGAGGCTTTAAGTGAATCAAAGACATGCAGGCGGGGATTATTCAGATTCTTTTGAGCCAAAAGGCCTCCCTGATAAGTTCCGGAAAGCCCGGACGACATATGAATAGCTATAACTTCTGAACCGTCTTCCAGAGCCCTCTTATAAACCCGGGTTATATCTTCAACAGATGGTTGACTGGTATGAGGCAGAACCGGAGAAGATTTCATGAGACTGTAAAACTCGCCGTTGTTTATTTCTTCGGGACTGTAAACCTGGTCCTCAAAGCTTACGGTTAAATGGGCCAGGTTAATACCATACTCTTCCAGCAGGTTTTTCGGTAAATCACAGCAATTATCACTCACGATTTTAATTCCCACCGGCGGACCCTCCTTATTTTATGGGTATTATTTTGTTCTTAGAGTATTCCCTGCACATGCAAATAATACCTCTCTATGAGAATAATGGTTAAGATTTAGTCTATCCGGATATTATAACCATTATCACAATTTTGTTAAATAAACTTAATCTTTTTGTAAAATACAGGTTTTATTATACAGTTAATAAATTCGCGCGAAGGTGTTGGGTAGAGAAAATCTAATTAATCAGGGAGGTTATATTATGTTTGTATTCTCTGAAGGGGTATCAGCGTTAAGTGTCTGGGGTGTTTGGGTACTGGTATTTGTAGCCCTGTTTGGCTTAAATGAAATTACCCGCAGATGGAAATGGATCGGCTTTTTCAGTTTTGTTGTTTTACCGGCCATACTTTCAGTATTATGGTTTACAGTGCTGAAAGATACTACTTATACCGACTGGTTTCATTTGGTTAAGGTTTATTCTTCTACCGCCGGATGTATCGGTTTTTGGTGTATCAGGCATGTTCAGTTAACAAATAAAAAAACCGGTAAGGTTTGGACCCTGGCTGAACAAAAATGGGCATTATGAAGGGATATCAGGCCATCAAGGCTCTGGCAGAATAACAACTATATCAAATCACGATATATATTTTGAGGTTTAGTACAAAGCGACAGGAAACGCTGCTTTCCTGTCGCTTTTACTGTTTGGGACCCTCCATGCCTGTAGTACACCCACAAAGGTATATTTATATAAAAGAGGAAAACTTATTTGTCATACAGAATATTATAATATCTGAATATTTTGAAATAAATTGACAGCAGGGGGGATTAACATCAGCCAGAATTCCTGGGTCAGGAAAGAGATTGAATTATGGCAAAGTGAAGGGTTAATAAGTTCCGAACAGGCACAGTTGTTATCCAGTCGTTATCCGGATAGAGAATTTCGTACGGTTAACATATTGCCTATGCTGGGTGCTATCCTTCTAGGAGTTGGCATTATTCTGTTTTTTGCCGCCAACTGGCCGCTTATCCCGGTGACTGCCAAATTGATATTGATTTTGTCGGTATTATTTACTTGCCACTATTTTGCCTATAAATATAGATACGAAAAAGATCAGCTCTGGTTAGGCAATAGTTTGTTGCTACTGGGGGGAATATTGTTCGGAGCAGCGATTTTTTTAATTGCCCAGATTTATCACATTAATGCCTACTATCCAAATGGAATTCTATTCTGGGCCCTCGGCGTTCTGCTGATGGCATGGGTTACCGGGGAGAGATCAGTGACTATCCTCTCAATTTTATTGTTGCTGGCATGGACTATTAGTGACGGTAGTGAAACACATCCGCTGATACCCTGGTTACATTTGCTGATTATGTTTCTGCTGGCTTTTCCGCTGGCTTATCGGGTGCATAGTGCCATTGCAGTTTTCCTTTGTCAGCTCTGGCTGATAATACTGCTGTTGATTAGTGTCGGTTCCAACTATGAACATATGATACCGCTGATCATCACATTCCTGGGTTCGGCTTTTTATCTGCGGGGCAGACAGGGCGAAGACTCGTACAGCATGTTGTATATGGCTATGGGGATGATTATGGCACTGACCACCATGCTTATTGTTACAAATGAGGATTTATTTTATGTGCTTACGCCGACAATAGTATTCCTGGGTGCGATGCTGGTCGGATTTATTATGTTACTATTGTTACCAGCCTATCGTCATATACGCCTGGAAATCGCCGCCGTGGGGCTGATTAATCTTATGTATATTATTTATTTAACCATATCTGTACCGCATTTATTAATATATTTCGTGTTGTTTACCGCTATTATAGCAATCATATTCGGGGGTGCCGGACAACAAAATCCGATAATGTTAAACCTGGGTTTGGCATTCTTTTATGTAACGGTTTTGCGTGGTTATTTTGATTATGCTTCCCGCTATATGGACCGCAGCCTGTTCTTTATGATAGGAGGAATTATATTGTTGTTAATGGGCTGGTGGCTTAACCAGCAGCGAAACAAAATAGTTTCTGCCTGGAGGGAAGAAAATGAATAAAAAAACATTCTATTTAGTTGTCCTGATGCAAGCTTTGTTTTTAGTGGGAATGATTCTGGTCAATCAGTCCATATTATGGTGCGGACGGGAAGTCATTCTGGAAACTGAGCCTATTGATCCATATAGCCTGTTCAGCGGAGAATATGTTTCGTTGAACTATAAAGCAGCCCATATTCCTCTGGATAAGGTACAACATCCCGATCTGAATGATACAAACAAAGCAGCAGAGCATTATGTCCACGGGAGCAAGGTGTTTGTACAATTGGAAAAGCAGGGGGATGAATGGCAGGCAGTCAAAATCAGCAAACAGCGTAAAGATATGGGGAACAACCTATATATGACCGCAAGAGTAGACTGGATTAGGTATTGGTCTGAAGGTAAAAAGACGGAGGTCCCGCATATATGGGTTCATTATGGTATTGAGAGTTACTATACCCCGGAAGGTACTGCCCGCAATTATGAGAGGATTAATATGCAGGGGCTTAAAGTAAAGATCGCCGTGGATTCCTGGGGACGCAGCAAAATAATTGAATTGATACCGCTGGATAGATAATAGCTAACAGGCACGGTAGCAGTTCTTTTGCCTGTTGAACAATTAAGTTTAATTACCGGTTGACGATTCGACCAGCTAATGATAAGATTTTATAAAGACTCCGAGTTTGTGAATCTAAGGACAAGGTGCTATGATTAGCAAACCGATGGGTGCAACGGGAAACGGTTGCGCCTCCCGTTTGGAAAGGAGCTCACTATACCCGTGGATTTATCGAACGGTGTGCTTTTTTCAGGCACCGTTCGTTTTGTTTTTTAAGGAGTAATAATTAATTCCTCCTGATTTGCAGAGCTAGGGTTAATCACTAAGTCATGCAGTTTATTTGGTATAATGAGAAACAATTTTGCCTCCCAACTGAAGGACGCTTTATGGCTTTACTAAAGGTCTGAATTACCATATGTCCTTGCAGGAAAATGGTATTGTTTAAATTCGGACATCCAAATCTCTAATCCCAATCTTTTTCTTCCCCGCTTACATTGTAGGCGGGATTCTTTTTTCCGATATTAGTTTATTTTAATATTCTTCTTTATTAAAGGGAATTAATTTATATTATTAATGTTCTCAGAGCGAAAGTATTGAGGGATTTATTGTATTATGTAAAATCCTCATTGTTTTTAAAGTATAATGAAGAAGTGTAAATTGTTTTTGAAGCAGGCATGAGGACGGTTCGAGACTGCTGAAAAAGTACCATAAATGTCATCCTGAGGAGCCACGGCGGCCTCGAACCGTCCCCATGCCTGAAACATTATGAAAAGAAGGTGCAATTAAATGAAATTTAATGATGCTTACCAGACATTGACAACATTATTGGAGGAGCATGGGGAGTCTGACCTTCTGCAGGTAATAGTAAATAGTCGTGCGCTAACATCCCAGGAAGCTATTGGAGAACCGGAAAGGCGGGATTTTCCTCTGCTTCAGGGCAAGGAAGTCCTGATTCAGGCTGAAATAGATGGATATGCCGGTCAGGCTTTTACCAGTGATCCGATACCTTATGAGGGATTGGTAAAGGATT
>DAIMDR010000164.1:0-4743 GCA_036725705.1 Syntrophomonadaceae bacterium
TTCCATCATTACCTCAGCAAAGGCCTGATTAAACATATCCATTTCCGCCTGAAACTCCCCATAGGTAGTATCCATGTATTTGCCGCCTATAATTACCGGTTCATCTTTCATGAATTCCGGCACTTTAAGGTCCAGGGTGATATTGGTAAAAGGGGTCTGAAAACCTACCCGGGTAGGAACGTTCATATTGAAAACAAACTCCTGCAATCCCTGTTTTACCTGGCGGTAGTCCAGGTTATCGTAGCGGATAAAGGGAGCCAGCAGAGTATCAAAGTTGGAGAATGCCTGGGCACCAGCCGCTTCACCCTGCAGCGTGAAGAAGAAGTTTACTATCTGGCCTAATATGGAACGAAAGTGTTTGGCCGGGCCGCTGGCAACTTTTCCTCTTACGCCCCGAAATCCTTCCAGCAGCAAGTCTCTGATATCCCAGCCCACACAATATACACCCAGTATGCCCAGGTCATGAATATGAAAATCGCCTTCAGTATGAGCTTGCTTTATTTCCGGAGGATATATCTGGTTTAGCCAGTATTGTGATACTACCAGAGAAGCAATATGAAAGTTCATGCCCTGCAGCGAATAAGTCATGTTGGAATTTTCCTTGACTCTCCAGTCATTTTTCTCCAGATAGTCACCAATAATTTTATTATTAAAAAACAGCTGACTGGCTTCACGCAAATCTTCATGCTGTTTACGATAAAGGATATATGCTTTGGCGGTTTTATAATGACCGTTTTTAACCAGGACTCTTTCCACCAGATCCTGTATACCTTCAACAGTAGCAATATCTTCATCATCAATATATTGAGCTATCTCTACTACTTTGTCAGTAAGTTCTACTGCCGTTTCATAATCACGGCCTCCAACAGCTTGTGCAGCTTTCCAGATTGCTTTGGTTATTTTCTCTTTTTCGAAGGGGACAACTCTGCCGTCCCGTTTTTTGATTTTTGTGATGTCCATCCGGTATCCTCCTTTATTTGCTAACACAATATATAGTAGCCCATTATTATTCATACCACTATATTCAGTATGATCATTATATTTCACCGGTTAATATAAAAGCAAATTTTATTTACGCCTGATTTCTTGATTTGACTGATTATTCGATAAAATTTGCGACCCAATCATCGTTTTTTGTAATATAGGGATTAATTATATCAAAAGATGCAAAAACCAGGCTACCCTAAGGTTGCCCGGTTTTCGTCATTTTCTTTTATACTATTTTTTTATAAAGTTATAACAATATTCGACAATGTTACATAACCAGAGCCATTATAGCTTTATGAGCATGCAAACGATTTTCGGCTTCATCAAATACCACTGATTGCGGTCCGTCCATTATTTCATCAGTTATTTCCTTGCCGCGTTTGGCCGGCAGACAATGCAATACTATGGCATCCTTTCTGGCCAGGTTCATGAGCTGCCGATTTACCTGGTAGCGCAGAAATTGGGCTTCTTTTTCTTCGGCCTGATCTTCCTGACCCATACTGGCCCATACATCCGTATAAATGATATCCGCATCACGGACGGCTTCCTGCGGGTCGGTCATTACTGATAGTGTGGCTCCGGTCTGCTCTGCATCCTGCCGGGCCAGATTGAGAATGTCAGTGTCGGGCTCAAAACCAGGCGGACAGGCGATAATAATGTCCATACCTACTTTGGCTCCGCCAAATAGAAGGGAATGGGCGACATTGTTTCCATCACCGACAAATACACATTTTAAACCCTTGAGGGTACCTTTATGTTCTTTAATAGTCATCATATCCCCGATTATCTGCGTAGGATGCAGTAGGTCAGTGAGACCATTTATAATTGGAATGTCCGCCCATTTGGCCAGTTCCAGAACTTCCTCATGCTCAAAGGTGCGAATCATTATGCCATCCAGCATTCGCGCCAGTACCTGGGCAGTATCTTTAACCGATTCGCCGCGGCCCAATTGAATATCGCGGGGACTTAAAAACAGCGCGTGACCGCCCAATTGATACATGCCTACTTCAAAGGCTACCCGCGTACGGGTAGAAGCTTTTTGAAATATCATACCCAGAGTCTTACCGGCCAGATGATGATGGGCTATACCGCTTTTATTCTCTTTTTTCAGCTGTGCACCCGTTTCCAGTATTAGTTCTATTTCTTCAGTGGTATAATCATGAATGCTTATAAAGTCCCGACCTTTAAGCTCTTTTGATATTGCCTGCATTTTCCCACTCCCTCTTAAAATTACTCCGTCCATTCCCGGAGTGCATTATTAAATATATTTATGGCCTGATTAATATCATTTTCGTTTACAGTCAGAGCCGGTACAAAGCGAACTATCCGTGGTCCGGCACCTACCAGCAGCAATCCCTTTTCGATTGCTATCTCGATCAGTCCCCGGACTTCTACATCAAATTCTGCCCCTAACAGCAGCCCTTCTCCGCGGACCTCTACGATACGCGGGTCAGCAATTCTCTGCAGAGCTTGCTTCAAAAGTTGACCTTTTTTCTGTACGGACGGCAGAAATTCCGGTGCAGTTATAGTCTCCATTACCCGGCAGGCTACTGCAGCCGCCAGCGGGTTACCGCCAAAGGTTGAAGCATGGTCACCGGGAGCAAAACCGCTGGCAGCTTCTTCCGTAGCCAGCATGGCCCCAATCGGGAATCCTCCGCCCAGACCTTTGGCCAGCGTTAATATATGCGGTGTTACTCCATAATACTGACCGGCAGTAAGACTGCCCAGGCGTCCCATTCCACATTGAACTTCATCAAATATCAGCAGTATGCCCTGCTGCTCACATAACTCTTTTAAGCCGCTCAGGAATTCTGCCTCAGCAGGTTTGATTCCGCCTTCTCCCTGAACCGGTTCTATGATTACTGCTGCTGTCTGTTCGTTAAGCAGAGATTTTACCGAATCCAGATCGTTGAAACGGGCATATTTGAATCCCGGTACCAATGGAGCAAAACCTTCATGATATTTTGCCTGTCCGGTTGCAGTTAACGCGCCCAGGGTACGACCATGGAAGGAGTGTTCAAAAGCAATTATCTCCTGACGATGAGCTGCATTTTTCCGATAATGATATTTACGGGCCAGTTTGATAGCAGCTTCATTGGCTTCCGCACCACTGTTGCAAAAGAAGGCTTTATCCAGACCGCAGCTGCCGGTTAGCTTTTCCGCCAGTTCTATCTGGGCTGGATTCCAGTACAGGTTGGATACATGCCATAATTTATCTGCCTGCTCAGCCAGAACCTGATTAAGTATATCCGGACTGTGACCCAGTAAACAGGTGGCTATACCACCTACGAAATCCAGATATTCTTTACCGTCAGCATCCCATAGCCGGCTGCCTTTGCCTTTAACAAAGGTAATCGGAAAACGGCCATAAGTTTTCATTACCGAGTTTTGACCTTTATCTATCCATTCCTTATTAGTCATATCATTTTCCTCCTATCCGTTGACCACCATGGTGCCAATTCCTTCACGCGTAAATATCTCCAGCAAAATGGAATGAGGTACCCGTCCGTCAATAATATGCGTTCTGCCCACTCCCCCGATAACCGCTTCCACACAGCACCGTACTTTGGGGACCATGCCGCCGGCAATTACCCCCTGTTGTATATAACCCTCCACCTCACTGACTTTCAGTTCGGAGATTAGGGTGTTGCTGTCCTGAGGGTTTTTCAGCAAACCGGGTACATCGGTCAATAATACCAGTTTGTCAGCATTCATTTTTACGGCTATGGCAGCAGCTACCAGATCAGCATTGATATTGTAGGCAGCCTGCTCCTGATCAATGCCTATGGGAGCAACTACCGGTATATAGCCGTTTTCGATAATGGTTTCAATAATTTGCGGATTAATGTTGACTATTTCCCCGACATATCCCATTATTCCATCCGGGTCCATAGGACGGGCCTCAATTAAGCAACCGTCTTTACCGGTAATGCCTATGGCATTTCCTCCGCTGGCATTTATTCCGGATACTATTTCTCCATTTATTTTACCCCCCAGCACCATTTCCACTATTTCCATGGCATCCTGGCTGGTGGCGCGCAATCCATTTATAAATTTACTTTCTATTCCTAAACGATTCAGCATACTGTTTATGGCCGGTCCGCCGCCATGGACTACTATGGGCTGCATGCCTACATAACGCATAAGTACGATGTCCTGCATTACCTTTTGTTTCAGGTCGCAATCGGTCATGGCGGCTCCACCGTATTTGATTACTACCCGTTTACCATAGAAGTCTTTAATATACGGCAAGGCTTCAACTAATATGGCTGCTTTTTCCATCGCTGATTCAAACATTTTTATTCCTCCTCTGCCTGTTCGCCCTTTTGATTATCAGGTCCGATAAGCAGCATTTATTCTCACATAGTCATAGGAAAGGTCACAACCCCAGGCAACCGCCTCTTCACTGCCGGATTTTAAATCTACCGTTATCACCACGGTTTCCTTTTTCAGTTCCTGGCGGGCCCGTTCTTCGTCAAATACTAATCCCATGCCGTTTTCAGCCATTTTTTCGGCCCCCAGATATATATCTACCTGGTGAGGATCAAAAGTTGCCCCGGAATAACCAGCCGCAGCAAGTATCCGTCCCCAGTTGGCATCTTCACCAAATACAGCTGCTTTGGTCAGGTTGGACCCGGTTATGGAACGGGCTATCAACCGGGCATTCTTCTGATTAGCCGCATTTTTTACCCGAACTTCAATCAGGCGGGTAGCGCCTTCACCATCCCGGGCAATCATTTTTGCCAGGGTTTGGTT
>DAIMDR010000165.1:0-4739 GCA_036725705.1 Syntrophomonadaceae bacterium
AAATTAGTACAAAGGGAACTAAGTTTACGCAAATCAATGAGCAACAAGTGTCAACTCCCATCCATAGCCATTTGCGAAAACACTGGAAATTATTGTTATACGGAAAATCTTTGCCCTGAATAAATTCGGTTTATTATAGGTGATGTCAAATATCCACTATCAGGCGCACAACTCTTCAATTCAGAAATCATATTTTTAGCCGCTTCATTTTGATCAATACAATGATAGCAACAAGCTAAATAGAACAAACAATCATCATGATAATTACTTTGCGGAAACAGATTGAGGCACTGGTGGAAATATTTTTCTGCCAAAAGATAATCTTGTTGTAAATAGTGGCACATGGCTAAATAATATAGTGCCTCCCGGTTAATATAATTGCCGCTATTCATTTTTGCTACATTTGTTAAATTAAATATTGCCTCAGATAGATTTGATTCCAAATAAGCATTGTATCCATTTTCAAAATATCGCTTTTCCTGTTCTTCCTCATAATGTTTATCAGAGGCTGTTTTAGTTTCAATACTGGAATCTTCTTCTATCATTATATGCTTGGAACTAACGGCAGCTACTTCATAATCAAGATTTTTATGTACTTTAATTAAAGCAGGAGTATTTCTTTGATGCGTATGGCTATATTTCTGAGCTGTTGAAATTCCTGTCTGAAGTAAATATCCTGACCCGGTTACCAATAGTACCAAAACAGCAGGAAAAACTAAAGCCCGATATGGGGAACGGTTATTTTTTACTACCGGTTTAACCAAAAACTCATCCGAATTTTCCTCATGTTGATGCTCACCCTGATAATCAGTAAACTCCAGATATTTAGACAAAGAAGGATTAGTAGTATCCCAACTCAGACCTTTTTCCCATACTCGTTTTGCCTGCTCTTTATTATCCATGGCCAAATAACATAGGCCCAATACCTGATAAACCGACACAAATTCATCATGCTCAGCCAGCAAATCATGTAACCATAAACCAGCCTGTTCATAATTCTTTTGTTCCACTAATTTTAAGGCTTCCTTATAGCGATTAACCCATAATTTAAATGCCGGATCAGACAGACCCTCGTTAAGCTCTCTGATTAAATCGCCCTTATCATTATAATGTTCTGCCTCCTGCAAACATTTCTGAGCCCGTTCAAACTCACCCAGTCGATAGTAACACATCGAATAAAGTCCCCATAACCTGGGGTTAACTGGATCAAGCTTATATAATTCCAGCAAGACCCCCAGCGCTCCGGTAATATCCCGACCTTCGAATTTACTAACTGCCTCAACCATCATACTCTCAATAATTGCATTTTTATCTTTCATAGTAACCCCCCGCTTATGCTCTCTTGTTAAAAGAAGAATTCGCCAGCGGGGTAAATAATCCTTCCAATATTTGTTATTTTTTGTTTTTATTGCCCTTGTGGCCGTCGGATATAATTTCCAGTGCTCCTTCAGATTACTTTTCATATGCTATTTTAAAGAAGAAAGGAGGGCCTCAGATGTTTTATAACAGTCGGTTTTTGCGTCTGGAAAAAAAGCGTGTGTTTGGTCCTGATGTTCTGGAATTACAAAAGAAATTGCATGAGCAAAGCTACCATCCCGGACCGCTGGATGGGATATTCGGCACGCAGACTGCTGCTGCGGTAACCAAATTTCAACAGGATAAAGCATTAATAGCTAACGGCATAGTGGGCCCTGATACCTGGTCTTTACTGAACACTCTGCCTCCAACATCTGAAGGACCTGACCAACACGCCCTGGCTAATATTTCTATTACTATTGATGTAGATCAACGCCGACTTTATTATAAATCGCCAACCCTGTCCGTATCTTATCCGGTTGCAGTTGGGAAACCTCAAACCCCCACTCCTACAGGCAATTGGGTAATTGTCCAAAAAACTGTCAACCCCGGCGGACCCTTCGGTGCGAGATGGATGCGTCTGAGCGTTCCCTGGGGAGGATATGGCATTCATGGCACCAATAATCCCAAATCAATTGGAAAGGCAGTTAGTCATGGATGTATACGTCTGTATAACAAGGATGTAATTAAACTGTATGATATGACTCCTCTGTGGACTCCGGTTACTATTATTGGTAAAAGCTATACCGGTCGTATTCTAAGGATGGGAGATTCAGGTTCAGATGTACGCTATGTACAAACCGCTCTGAAAGAACTGGGTTATTACCACAGCAAAATAGATGGATTCTATGGCCCAATAACTGAGCAGGCAGTAATTAACTTTCAGCAGGCAAATGGATTATTAGTTGATGGTATCGTTGGCCCGGCAACCTGGCAAGCAATTCAAAGAGAATTGGACATTGCCCGGGGTAATGTTGATCCCTGATTAATAATCAGTATCTATCTACTGACTTTTCCAGGTTTCTATTACAAACAGTTCATCTTCATCACAATCCATAATTCGCTCCATATTTACATCCGCTCTAAGCGCAATACTAAGATGACGTTCTCCCTGAATCCAGTGCGACTCCATGCTATCCGTATCCGCATAAAAAGAAAAACGGGGGGGATTTGCCAAGCGGGCACGACTAAGGCCCTGGATGGTATCAGCCAAACAAAGTGGTCCTATTACATGAACAAATAAATCAGGAGTATTCAAATGTCCAAATGTATTACTGGCCAACATGGCCATACGCACTCCGACCTGTAATTCCGGGCATAACTCCTGATGATGGCTCAGGGCCTGACGCATAAATAATGTCTGCAGCTGTTCTCCATCCCCGGCCGGTACATAGGAAGTACGGGGAGAAAAAATAATATCATTCTCAAAATAAGGCTTTATATCAATTACAGGCGTCCCGTCAATAGCATCAAAACGCTCAACATACAAACGGTTATTATCTATTTCCAGTAACCGGGTAAGGGTAAGAGCTACTGGATTGGGGCGACTGGGGCTTCGCATTGCAAACACTCCAAATTCGGGCTTCTCAGGATTCCGGTTTAGCGGAGAACCAACCAGCAGATCACGACTGGCCTTATGAAACCAGGATAAAACCCATATATGAGAATTTTCCTCCAGCTTTAACAATGCCCCGGTATAAGGTGGAAATATCTCGATAACCGCTGCCTTTCCTCCCCGCGGCATTTCACTGCTATCAGTTATTGATGATCTGATTTGTCCAATAGGCTTTAATATAATCTGATCCAACTTGAAATCGCCCTCCACTTTCATATACTATTCATCAATTATGAGACTGGCTTTATATCCTTGATTACATTGACACCAATTCATTGCAGATGGTATTATATAGAGGTTCGGGGCGTGGCGCAGCTTGGTAGCGCGTCTGATTTGGGATCAGAAGGCCGCAGGTTCAAATCCTGTCGCCCCGACCATTATTATAATACCCGCCTTAAATAATTCGACAACTTCCGGATTTTTCCTCTTTCAGGGTTACCTATCAGTTTTAATAAAATTAGTCTTTATTTCATAATATTATTTGTATTCAAAGATTTATCTGATTACACCTCTATATCCGGTATAATTATTTTATTAAGAATTGAAAGGCGGAAGTTAAATGATTAAAAAATCAAGTATTTTTCTGCTTACTTTTTTCTATATTATCACTCTGTTTCCCATGTCAGCTTTGGGAGCAACTTCCCCCTTGATTGTTATTAACGGTCAATTACTCCATACGGCTGTTTCACCAATAATAGTTGAAAATCGTACGCTGGCTCCAGTTAGAGGGGTTTTTGAAGAGTTGGATGCTGTAGTTAAATGGCAGGGGCAAACTCAAACTGTACAAATAACTCGGGATGATTTGTTGATTACTATGCGTATAAATCAGCGGAATGCTTACATCAACGGCAATCGCTATATAATGGACACTGCCCCCATTATTTATAAAGACTGCACTATGGTACCATTACGCTTTATTTCAGAAGCATTGGAAGCAGAAGTAACCTGGGATGGCCTGTCACGCACCGTATATATTAATACCGAACCGGATAATAGCTGGCAATCACTATGCAGTGCCAGAGGGATAGCCATGAGAGACCAGGAATCCCGCGTCTTAAGTATTTTAGGCTCCCCTTTGCGGATTACTCCCTCGGCATATGGTTTTAACTGGTGGGTATACAACAGCAATTACCGGGATTATTTACTGGTTGGAATACAGAATCACAAAGTAGCAGGTATGTACAGCAATGCACCAATATGGGAATCCGACCTGGGGCTTATCTTAGGAGCAACCCGCAGCCAAGTCAAAACTGCACTGGGCAAACCAATCAAAGAAATAAAGAAGGGTAACACCCTGTATATGGTTTCCAATCCGGAGGAACGCGATGTATTTTTAGTCAAACAAGTATATTTCACTGCTATGTATGATGAACAGAATAATTATAAAGTAAACTCATTTTTATTGATAGATAGTCGAATTGAGGAAGCCATAGAAGGCTACAGGATTAATAGCAGTATTGCTTTACGGGATAGCCTGGAAAAACAGACTCTGGATTTGGTAAATGTCGAAAGGGTAAAAAGAGGGTTGCCTATTCTAACCTGGGATGCCGATATAGCCAATGTTGCCCGTAAACATAGTCAGGATATGCAGCACCGTGATTATTTTGCCCATGACAATCCTGATGGTAAAACACCATTTGAGCGCATTGAAACAGCCGGTATCGACTATAGAATGGCGGGCGAAAATATTGCTCTGAATTACAATGCTATATCTGCCCATGAAACGCTGATGAATTCACCCGGCCATAGAAAAAATATACTGGAAAAG
>DAIMDR010000166.1:0-4708 GCA_036725705.1 Syntrophomonadaceae bacterium
ATCACGCGGGCTGGGAATAAGCATAGGCGAGTTGCTGGGCGCAGAGCTGTTGAATGAACCTGAATCTCCCAAGATCAGCAGAATAATCAGTAACATACGAAAGCTCCCGGTCGAACAGGTAGACGCACTTGATTTGTTTATCGCATCGCTTTCCAATGGATACACAACTGGCGAAAATCCATTAAACTTGCAGGTTATTAACCTTGATAATTCTGATACGGATGGTTTTGAAATGGAGTTGGTCTTTTCCGCTAATGTTTCTGCCGTCATGGAACACAGAATCCCTGACGGCACCAAAAGAAATATGGCGTGCTTCCATCTGTTGGACGATGAAATGAAAGAGGTGCCTGTTGATGTCATTCCCGGACAACAAAAAATAATGGGGCGAAAAGCAGACAGAACCTTTATTATTAGACCTCAGACTCAGCTGGCTAACGGCAGGGTGTACAAGTTAAACATATCCAAGCTCTTACAATCCAATAACTACAAGTATCTGAAGGAAAACCACACGATCACGTTTTCAACGTACGAAATCATTAACATCACGCCCTTTAACAAAAAACTGTACAGCCCTTATCTTTCATTAACACTGGACAATAGTAATATTGCATCCGGTGACGAAGACGTTCCAATTAATACGGATATTATACTGACTTTTTCCAATAACGTTATTACGGAATCGGTGAGGGCGCACAATATGCAGTGTTTTTCTCTGGAAACCAGTAAGAAACAACCCGTTGAGATAGATGTTATCATGGCTGACCCGAACGACCGTTCTGAGAAAAAATTTGAAATCATAATTCATCCCAGGCAGAACTTACAACATAATACGGCTTATATCCTATCCATCTCGGAAAGCCTTCAGGGCGGTAACAAAAAGCTTTTGGGCACCGACAAGATTATAACCTTCACCGCCAGCGATGTAAAAATCGACAGCGCCGATAAACAAAATGGGTTATCGATTGCTTAGATGATTTCTACTATACTTTTTCTTCAGCTTTTCCTGGTTTCTTCTATAGTATGGAAATTCATGCAAAGGTTTTATAGAGATCAAACCTCTCGAAGGGGAGTAATTCGGTGATCCTCCCCACCTTACCTGATACTTTCTGAAAAACAAGCAACAGCAAAATCATGCTCCCATATAACATTATTTTTTCTTAGGACAACACATGATTTACCAAGAGATGGGGGGAAATTAGATAAAGGTTTTTAAACCTCCCCATTTATAAATAAGGAAAAGGCCTTGTGGATTTTTCAAGACACAAATATCGTGTTAGGAAACCACGGGGCCTCTTTTTTATGGCTCATGACATATTCATTTATTACTTCTTAAATAAGGGCAAGCACCCGACAGAATGCCGCAGACATGTAAAGGAACTGCTGGTCCATCGTCTATAGCGACAATTGTAGCAGCTTCTTTCCTCATCGGCTACCAGTTCGTCTTCATTATCCATTAGGAAATCCAGGCATTTATCAGCTATTTCAGCTGCGCGCTTCCAGTCTTCTTTTCCCCCTTTGAACTCAATTATACCCAAGTCATTTTTAATCCACAAATCTATTAATACCACCCTTAATAATCTTTCAATTGAGTATTCGTACAAGTTTTCCATTCAGATTTGTCGTTTCCCTCACTGTACACCAGAAGTGTGCGCTTTCCCTCCAACAATACGGTTTTCAGTTTTTCTCCCAGACGTACTTGTTCGTCATCTTGAAGCAAATATCCATCCAGGCTCTGTACCCGTTCCACCTGGCTGTTGCTCTTGATCCCGGCAACACTGATAAGACCTTCCGGGGCTTCGAGCTTCAAGCGCCCCTGGAACCGCCCATCATTATTGGTCATACGTAGACCAACAGCTGCCAGAGCTCCTATGACTCCCAGGCCATTACCGCCATGTTCAGACAGGTGAACATCTATTTGTCTGGCCAGGTCATAGGCTTCTTGCTTTGTTATCACCTTTTCTTTGACTTTATAGCCAAACTCAACCAGTATATGCATTTGTCCCCGGACCAGAACCTGTTCTTCTATTACGATACATAATCCAGGGTCCGAGCCGGGAGCACTCTCCCTTTGCAGCAGATTACCGGCTTCTGCAATCAAATCATTTAAATACTCCGGTTTAATCTCAGCAATAAAACACATGGAGCTATTATGTGAAGTGTAAGGTATGTCCGGATGTAGAAGTAGTTGATGACGCGTTACGGCCTGACAGTTACCCCATTGATTATTTTCAATCATCTTTATTAAATCATTAGCAGTTTGGCCGGTTGCACCGATTTCGAGATTATCGGTATCGTCAATGGCAATATATATTTTCATCCAGAATTCACCCTCCTTGATAAGATGTATGGAACCCGGTATTATGGGCATTACTTTCCGGCATTCAGGCTTTTTCCCCTGATCCCATCACCTTTGAGTATCAGCTGATAAGTTGCATCGTCCAATTCTATTCCTAAATAATCTTTATAGAACGAACAAACCTCTTTTTTAAGATCAATACCCTGATAATATTCAGGATAGATCGTGGTCCCCAGCCAGAGAATTGCAAAAAATGTTTCCAGACTACCCCTTTGACCCCACCTGGTAGCACCGACAGGTATATTGTAGACGTGGTGTTGATAAACAGCCCTGAGCCCAGCCCATTTAGGGTCTTCCAAAAGATAACTAACTGTACTTGCTTCATTACAAATCACAATATCCGGGTCCCAGACGAAAATCTGCTCCATGCTGGCAAAATAATCATTTTCTACAAAGTTCAAATTTCCCTGGGCAGATACATTAACAGCTCCTACACAGCTAACCCAGTCATAACCCAATGTATCCAATCCATCTGTTCTAACTATCTCATTTATGGAATGATAAACACGATATCGTTTATCTTCGGGTATATTTTTACTAATATTCTGTGCCATTTTAATGATATCCCGGTAATAATCATTAATAGCATAGGCCTTTTCTTTAGCCCTGCCACCCACCGCATCTCCAATCATTTTAATGGCATAAATCTGATCCTCCATATTTTTATAACCAACAACCAGATAAGGTATTCCCAGTTTTTCAATCTTGTTACATTCACCTTCATTAGTGTACATTGCATCCTTTAAAATAATTAAATCCGGCTTTAGTTCCATAAGCGATTCGGCATTAATGGTTGCATTTGACATCGGTACTCCTACGTTTGCCAAACCAGGATATATCTGTTCCAATAAACGATCAATTTTTACTCCGTTGGGTGCCGCAACCATTTTATCTCCCGCTCCAATCATCACCAGGGCCTCCCCGGCAAAAGAATCCAAAGCAGCAATACGGGCAGGATTTGCGGGTATCTCAACTTTTCGGCCGGCACAATCAATGATTAAAGTGCCTTTTAAAGCCAAATCAGATTGTTTTGCTATTTTCTCAGTGGATTGCTTTGCAAATTCTGCATCATGATGCGAAACTGAATTGGAACAACCAGACAAGACCCATGGAATCCCAAGTAAAAAAATGCATAGAAGCAAGCCATAGCTTATTGGTTTTCTTAATAATCGCATATACATTACCTTACCTTTCACAGGTTTTTATAGGCACTATCTGGTATAATTGACCATTATGGGAATCTTCATGGGTTAATCGTTTGGATTTGATTTGATAAATTTCATTAATGCTTGTTTCAGTAAGCACCTGACTCGGAACACCATGGCAATAAATACCACCATCTTTTATGGCGGCAACGTTTACATCAAGGCCCTTATTTTCAAAATAAAAGGGCTGATTCGGTGAATGTGTGGCCATTAAAACCGCAATATTGTGTTCCTTAATCATATTAACAACCGTTTCCATGAAAACCATTTCATTTCTAAAATCGAGATGGGCCGTAGGCTCATCCATAATAATAATAGGTGTTTGTTGTACCAGCGCACGCGCCAGCATTACCAGCTGCATTTCTCCTCCGCTGATCTGGGTATAAGACCGTGCTGACAAATGCGCTATGCCTACTGTACGAAGCGCATTTGTCACCAGGTCTTCTGCATCTTTACCGGGGCTGCCAAACAGTCCTGCAGAGGCAGTCCTTCCCATTAATACAATCTGTTTTACTGTGTAGGGAAATGAACGGTCATGCACCTGTGGTACATAAGCAATTTTTTGTGCCAGCAACTGTGGTTTATAGGATAAAACATCGCGTCCATCAACCAGAATCTTCCCCTCACGCAAATGTAAAACCCCGATAATACAATCCAGAAGAGTGCTTTTTCCGCAGCCATTAGGCCCCATCAGGCACCACAACGTACCCTGTTCCAGTGATAAATCAATTTTGCGAAATATCTCGTTTTCTCCGTAAGCAAAACCAGCATTATGTATTTCAATCAGTTTCATTACTGCCAACCACCGCCCCTGGTTTTTTTCAGCAGGAATATAAAGAAGGGGGCTCCAATGAGAGAAGTCAGAATACCCAGAGGTATTTCCGATTCAACAATTATCCTGCTCAGGGTATCAATAATCGTCATAAAAGCTGCTCCGATTGACATGGAAAAAGGCAGCAATTTACGGTTATCATTTCCGGCCAGCATGCGGCCAATATGCGGGATAACAAGCCCCACCCAGCCAATAACGCCTGATAAACAAACAGCCCCCGCCGTGGCCAAAGTTGCACCGCTAATAATAAGTGATTTACTTCGTTTTACATTAACTCCCATTGTATGAGCTTCTTTGTCTCCCATTGACAGAACA
>DAIMDR010000167.1:0-4645 GCA_036725705.1 Syntrophomonadaceae bacterium
TACCTTCACACGGTAGAAGTCGTGGGTTCGAAACCCTCCGCGCCCACCATAAGAGTAAAGTACTAGCGGGGGTTTATAGCCCCTGTATTTTTTGTGAGCAAGAGCAGAAAATTCAGAAAATGCGCTGCCCATAAAAATGCCCACCATTATTACAAAATTATATCTAAATTCTTCCTAACAACTAACCTGGAACAGTGTTTCTTTTAAATCCATTCATACATTTTAACTTAATAACATTTTGGCCAACAGTATTAGTTATCATAAAAGATAGGGCGTTAACGTCCAAATGTTCAGTATTATTAAATAATAGATGGAAATAATTACTGGAAAGTGCTAATGATTAACGCTGAAAGCCTCAACCATTAGGCATAGGTTTTGTCAAAAATAAGGCTGGAATACAATTGTGTTTAGGGCAATTTGGGGAATTTAGGATAATCGGGAAAGCGATATAGCTTAAGTATTATATGATTTACAAAATGTTAACCTGTATGTTAACATTAACATACAGGTTAAGGTGGCGTCTTACAATATTGGGGGGGATAAAATTGATTCTTTCGTTTAATGATAAAGGTTTGTTAAATCCCGGTGATTATGAAATGACCTTTGATGAAATAAGAAACTCTATTGTTGTTTTAGGTCCGGATGATGAACCGCAATGGGATACAGCTTGGCGGGAAAAACTTGTAGATAACCTGGAAATTATGGTTAAACAGCTCTTTGCTGTCGGAATCAATAATATTTATATAAACGGGTCTTTTGTGCAACGCAAATTACACCCCAATGACATTGACGGTTATTTCGTATGCGATGTAAAGGAATTAGCAAATGGCAGTTTACAAAGGAAACTTAACCTTTTGGAACCTGACAAAGTTTGGACATGGGATCCCAATAGTAGACGACCTTATAAAGGTTATACTAAAAGACAGCTTCCTATGTGGCACAAATACCGAGTTGAGTTGTACCCACATTTCAATCAACCATCAGGTATAGTTGACCGGTTTGGTAACCAACTTCAGTTCCCTGCAGCGTTTAGAATTGAACGACATACTTTTGAACCAAAGGGGATTATCAAGATAGTTAAATCATGAAAGAAAGGGGGTAGTTTCAATGATTAGGACCGAAAGCGAATACAAGGTAATGGTTGAAAGACTAAATGACGATTTAGAATTTATGGCAAAACAAAAAGTAGCTTTACAGGAAATGGGACTTTCGGCAGAAGAAGTACACAGGGCAATGGAGCCCAGTATGGCATTTCATGAACAACTTAAGGAGGAAGTGGAGTATTATGAAAGGATTAAACGGTTTGATTTTGGAGCATTAGAAAATTTTGTTGGATTAGGACGGTACTTAATAGGATTACGAATTGCATTAGGGATTTCTCAAAGTGAGTTGGCAAATAGACTTAATGTCTCACTAGCGCAGATATCCAAGGACGAAAAAAATGAGTATCATGGAATCTCAGTGGAAAAGGCACAGAGGGTTCTTGATGCACTAGATGTTACTGTAATTACTAAATTAGAAAGATTGCCTGAAAAAGTGGCTTCTTGCTAAAATTAAAGGGCAGTATCTCTAATAGGGGGATACTGCCCTTATTCTTCACTATGCATATGCTCAATCAATACAGCATATATCCGATTTGTTGACGGCTTTGCGTGTCTGCTCCAGGGGAAAAGGTCTTAGTCTAAACCCCTGGGATGCTGTTTTTCTATTCCTTCGATATCTAAGCACATAAGATAACCTATCCAATTCCAGGCAGGATCTGTTACGGCCACTATATGTTGAGGGTAAATCGGGGGTTTGAAGCCCCCGCTGTTTCTTTACCTGGACCAAGGGTAAAAGCCTGGTTTATACTAATCATCTTTGTTAGTCTTCTTTTTCCCCGGCTGTAAATCCACTATTTAGTACTGCTTTGATCATATTCAGTTTGGTATAATCACCTTCGGTGAACTGTCCCATTAAGTTTTCCGCTCCGAGCAACTGGTCACGAATAGTGTTATCATCCAAACCTGCTTTACTTAATTGCAATGCAGTTGCCTGCAGGTTTTTGCTCCATTCGATTTTTTCATGCAGCTTATCCCTGCCGGCTTCATATATTTTCCCGCCAGAGCAGAATATAGTATTAAAATCATAGTTCATTAAATTTTCCAGGGAAGCCATGGTAACATCATAGTCTTCATTTTTTCTGAGATGTGTAACCTTCACCGAGCGGAACAGATCACCGGTAAAAAGCCATCCATTTTGTTCCTCAAAAAGAGAGATATGATCCATGGAATGCCCGGGTGTGTGAATGACATGGAACCGATATTTGCGTCCATCTATGTAATCACCTGCAGGCTGACACTTTGATGAGGGCGGCGGGTCAAATAAAAAGCATTGATAATACAATAATTGCGGCGTCCATAGTGAAGTATCATTAATCAGCGGAACTGCGGCCGTATGTGCCAATATCGGGATACCTTGTTCTTCAAAAAGAGGATTATTGCCAATATGATCTTCATGATGATGGGTATTTACTACTAAATCTACTTCCAGGTTATCCAGGAAGGGTTTTAATTCCTGACGTTGACTCAAAGGCCCGGTATCGATCAAAAGGCCATCTGCATAATATAGAGCCATATTATAAACAGTCCGGCCTTCGACCTCTATATTAACAAGCAGCTGAACAATTTCCCCAAAATCGTTGCGAATGATCATAGTAAACAGCTCCTTATTTTAAATACGGCTAAAGCATCCCCTATCGGTAAATTGATTTATATTTCATAACGGTTGCTACGTTTATATAAAAAGGCGTGCACAGTAGGGGGTTTTTATTATTGCTAAACATCCAGATTGTAAATACATAACCTTACTTAGTAAAAGGATTAATTTTCTGAAAGTCGTTATATGCTACTACTCCACCAGCTAAAACGGATGAACCATGAGAAAAGTTTAAATCGTTGCCATTAATTGTAGTTATTCGGCCACCTGCCTCGTTAAGTATTAAAGAAGCCGCTGCATAGTCCCATACTGAAAGCGATAACTCGTAAAAAAGCTCTGCTTTACCACATGCCACCATACATATATCAAGAGCGGCAGAACCAAAACGTCGAATATCTAAACAAGATTTATATAGAATTTCTGCCAAACTAAAAGTATCGTGAGTTACAGTGTCGTTATAAATTGAAGTACCGAATATTACTAAACCATCACAAAGAGAAAGGTTGCTGGTCATAATATTTTCCCCATTTAAATAAGCCCCCTTTCCTTTTTCTGCCATAAAAAGCTCGTCTGTGTGAGGGTTATAAACGATTCCTAATATTATGCTTTCATAAAACTTTAGGGCAACCGAGATACAATTATAATTAATGCCTCTGATGAAGTTAGCGGTACCATCAATAGGATCTATAATGAAATAGAATCCATTGTTACTTTTGCGACAAAAATCTGATTCCTCGCATAAGAAGCCGGTACCCGGCAAGATTTCGTCCAGTTTGCCAATAAGAGACTCTTGTACAGATAAATCATAAGCAGTAACAAAATCCCGTCTCGAAGATTTTACTGATATATCTTCTGTGTCCAAGCGGACAGTCATGATATTCTTTCCCTCAGATTTTACTATTTTAATTATTTTTTCAATCATTTTTTCACCGTTTCGCTTTCATTGCCTAGAGCGTATTCGAGCAACCGCCTTTTTTTGTTGCTTGCCTTTATGTCCCTTTTAATCTCTGATAGCGATGAAGGCTTATGTAAATGATTATTAACCTCATCAGATATGATGTTTAAAAATATACCAGTGCCAAATTCCGTAACTTTCATAGCTATTGGCGGAATAAAAAAGGATGCCGCGGTAAGTCCTACTGTTATTGCCAAATATGCAAGACCGTCTTTTGTGAAACGAATCCAGGGATTCTTAATGCACTCACGTATTGCTTCCTCTCTTGTGTAACCCTTATTTTGAATAATTTCATCTACTTCGCTAATGACCTCTATGAGCAAAGGCCATGAAAGGAAATCTGCTGGACTACCAGCATCAGCTATTATTTTGATATTATTCGATGTTAGGTTTTTGTGTCTGCTAGTAAAGTCAGCTAAATTTGGATATATATCCGGAACACTAATGAGCGCTTCTTCAGGGTCAGGAATCTGCTCTGCATAATGTAGGTTGTAGCATTGATCTATTAGTTGAATGATTTCGCCAATCATTCTTGGGTCGTAATCATTATCTCTTTCTCTAAGGAGTCTGTAGTAGTAAGACCTGTAATTAGATAAAGTATCTTTTGACGCGGATTCGGTGCAAATAGTACTAAGAAGATCAGTTAGGGTTTTCTTTTCGATTTTCTCTCTGTCATTTTTATCTTTTCTGACTTCTTCTAAATAACTACTAGCTCGTTTGTGTAGAAGTGGTTTAAAACTTACTAGGGAAGGTTTATATCGTATATAGCTTTGTTTATATGTGTTCTCGTCCTTTTTAGTTACAGCGTCCAGACGCATAATTGCAGATACATTATTTTCGATTATCTGCTTATGACCTTTTTCTATTTGTATTTCACAAAAAGATGCACCATTCACAAACTGTTTAATCATTGCTTCATAAATTTTCTGTTGCCAATCCTTATTATAATGCTCTTCGATAAAAGGCATACTTGAAAAAATAAATTGATTGTTT
>DAIMDR010000168.1:0-4632 GCA_036725705.1 Syntrophomonadaceae bacterium
AAGATAAGGCCAGACAACCGATATTGTTTAAACAGAGGGCCAATAATGCTGCCGATTGCTGTTCACCAGTAGCCAGCAGCATATCCATTTCCCGGTAATTCCGTTCCTGTCCGGTTTCCAAAGCCAATTCGATTAAATCATCAGTGGTATCCCCCATGGCTGATACCACTACCACTACATCATTGCCATTTTCCCGCATACTTTTTACCCGATCCGCAATTGCCTTGACTCGGTCCATCGAAGCCACCGAGCTTCCGCCAAACTTGGCTACTATCAAGCCCAAAATTCTCACTCCCTGTTATATTTAACCTCATAATCGTTTAATATTTTATCACATTGATTCCGTTTGCATTTGTATACCTTTTTGATCAGGATGTAGATAATAAATCCAACTGCTAATCTCATGTTTCAAAAATGACTCCTTCATGGCTTCTCCGATATGATTGGGATACCCGCCGGCAAAGGCAATAATTGAAGGTCCTGCGCCGCTTAATGCTGCTCCCAGGGCGCCATTGGATTTTGCGGCTGCCAGTACTTCATCAAAGCCGGGGATGAACTGCTTACGCAAAGGCTGATATATCATGTCGTCCATGGCTTTATTTACATGTGAAAAATCACCGTTAAAAATGCTGGCCAGCAAAAAGCAGGCTCGCTGAAGGTTATTGACCGTATCAGTCAGACTCAGCTGAGCTGGCAATACCGATCTGGATTTTTCAGTGGGAAGATTAAAATCAGGCACAACTACTATTATCTGCAAGTCTTCCGGCAGGGAGATTTTCTGATAATATACCTGGCCTTCATAGATCATGGCAGTAGTAAGACCGCCGTAAACTGCCGGTATAATATTGTCGGCATGGCCTTCCAGTTTAACTGCCAGGTTTACCAATTCTTGAGCCGAAAAGTTGTTATCGATAAGTTCATTGGCAGCAAATAATCCGGCTGCTATAGCAGCAGCACTACTGCCCAGGCCTTTGCCTACTGGAATGTTATTGTTAATTTCAAGATACACACCACTTTTTTCTCCGGCCTTCTCAAACAGCAGACGAATTGCCTTATATACATAATTATCTTTGATATTCAGGCTAATGGTTTCCTGCCCTTCGCCATGGTAAATTATCTTATCTTTTTCGCATAGTTTTAATTTCACTTCCAGATAAGTATTTAAAGCAATCCCCAGGGTATCAAATCCCGGTCCCAGATTGGCACTGGTAGCAGGCACTTTTACAGTTACGGTTATATTTTGCTTGCCCATATGTTACTCCGTTCTATTGGTACCTTCCATACGGATTACATTGTTTATTTCTGCAACTATGTTCATGCCTTCCAACACTTTTAAAGAGTCGCGCAAATCTTTCTCTTTCACATTATGAGTAATCATTACCAGTTCGGCATCATTTTCTCCGCGGCCTTTTTGCAATACTGTTGCCAGACTGACATTATAATTGCCAAAAACCCCGGCAATAGCTGCCAGAACCCCGGGACGATCTTTTACCGTCATACGAATATAGTACTCGGCATTTAATTGATTAATATCGAGAACAGTTTTTTCTTCGTAACAGGTACAGCCAATCCGGGCAATATTATTATTTTTTATATTACGGGTGATTTCGATGATATCACCAGCAACCGCACTGGCAGTAGGCATTTGTCCGGCACCGCGTCCATAATGCATGATTTCACCTACAGCATCACCATTTACAAACACCGCATTAAATACATCATTGACTGCTGCCAGTGGATGATTGTCAGGAAGAAAGGCCGGGTGAACACGAATCTGAAGCTGCCCCTGGTCATCCTGCTTGGCTATGGCCAGCAGCTTAATAACATAACCCAATTCAGCAGCATATTTTATATCTTCAGCCGTAATGGAGGTAATCCCCTCTACATAAACATCATCCAGAGTAACACGGCTGTTGAAAGCTATGGAAGACAGGATGGCAATTTTTCGAGCCGCATCCAATCCCTCTATATCAGATGTCGGATCAGCTTCAGCATATCCCAGCTGCTGAGCCTCAGCCAGCACTTCGCTGAAATCACTTTGTTCCCGGCTCATCCTGGTGAGAACGTAATTGGTAGTGCCGTTCAGGATGCCAATTACTTCATTAATTTCATTTCCAGCCAGAGATTGTTTCATTGGATAAACAATCGGTATACCTCCGGCTACACTGGCCTCAAAATAAAAATCCACTCCGTTTTCACTGGCGGTATCAAATAACTCCCGACCTCTAACCGCAATTAAGTCCTTGTTGGCACTTACCACATGTTTACCCTGTTTCATAGCCTCGGTTACAAACTGAAAGGCTGGTTCAATACCACCAATTAGTTCTACTACAATATCTATTTCCGCATCATCGCGTATATCTGACCAGTTTTGAGTAATAATTTCCGGCGCAAGACCCATTTCCAGGCATTTCCCCGGATCCTTTTCCAGAACTTTTTTAATCACAATGTCATCACCGCTGCGTCGGCTAATCAACTCAGCATTTTTGCTCAATAATTTCACTACTCCGGAACCAACTGTTCCACAACCTAATAATCCGATTTTTATCATAATGCAGTTCCCCCTGATTTTAGCTTATTTTGTCAGAAAAATAAGACTTGGTGCGATATTATAAGAATACGGTAATTATATCACTACTGCTTATTTTGAACAATCTGCAGTCCAAGCTGCGGTGATAACCGGGCACTTTTTGAACATGTATCATTTAACCCACACACATCGGCATTCCTGTAAAGGGACTCTTCCTGACTGGCGCTGACCCAAGTTGATACAATCAGTATGATTAACTCTACAGAGGATATGGGAGCGCAAAAGGCTTTAGACTCTTCGCTATCGCTCAGAGTGACATATTGCGTGATTTTCTGCAATATGCAGCCATCCTAAATTATAATGATTTACACACTAAAGAAGCCGGTCATGGCCGGCTTCTCTAATAAGCTAAATTTTTATATATTTATATCAGTATGCAGATTAGTCCTCCGCTGCCTTCATTTACGATACGCTGCAGGGTATCCTGTAATTTAACCTGGGCATTTTCCGGCATACGGTGAAGTTTATTCTGGATTCCCTCTCTGACCAGATCATGCAGGGATTTTCCAAATATATTGGAATCCCAGATTTTCGCAGGATCATCCTCAAATTCATCCAGCATATAGCGTACCAGTTCCTCACATTGTTTTTCAGTGCCGATAATGGGTGCTATTTCAGTGGTAATATCAGCCCTGATAATATGCAGTGATGGAGCTTTGGCCCGCAACCGTACTCCAAAACGACTCCCCTGCCGGATTAGTTCCGGTTCCTCCAGCAGCATTTCTTCCAATCTGGGAGTTACTACTCCATATCCGGAGTCACGAACCTCATCCAGAGCTGCCGCTACTTTGTCATATTCCCGTTTGGCAATGGACAAATCTTTCATCAGACGCATAATGTCATGAGTTCCTTCGACGGCAAAGCCACTGACATCACTTAAAGACTGATAGTAGAGGGCTTCAGGTACTGTTGCCTCTATTATGGCTGTACCAGCACCCAGATTCATTTCTTCCAGACTCACATAACTGATATTTTCAACCTCGGATAATCGTTCAATGGCCTTATCAATATCTCTTACTTTGCGGACATCCTGAAGGATTTCCCGAATTGCTGTCTCCAGTTTTTCTCTTAACCAAAAATCTTCATCCAGCTCATCAACCCAGCGTGGCAATCTGATGTTCATTTCCTGCACCGGGAATTCATAAAGCACTTCTTCCAATACTCCATAAATTTGTTCCACCGTCATCTGGGCAACATCAATGGGGATAACACTTACCCCGTATTTGTCACTTAATTCTTCAGCCAGATTCATGGTTTCACGGTCATAAGGCCGGGTAGAATTCAATAGTAGAATAAATGGTTTGTTTAATTCTTTTAATTCCTCTACTACCCGTTCTTCCGGTAATTCGTAACTGCCTCTTTCGATGTCGCTGATTGTACCATCGGTAGTAATTACGATTCCTATGGTGGAATGATCTGCTATTACTTTGCGGGTACCTATTTCGGCCGCTTCCTCGAAGGGAACCTCATAGTCAAACCAGGGAGTCTTTACCATACGAGGTTCATCATCTTCTTCATAGCCCAGTGCGCCTTCTACCGAATATCCTACACAATCAACCAATCTGACTTTTAAGGATAAACCGTTGGTAGTAGTGATTTCAATTGCTTCATTGGGAACAAATTTGGGTTCGGTAGTAGTTATGGTTTTTCCGGCACCACTCTGAGGAAGTTCGTCTTTGGCTCTTTCCCGGTCATACAAATCTTTTATGTTAGGTAGAATCATCAGATCCATAAAACGTTTTATGAAAGTTGATTTGCCAGTTCTGACCGGACCAACCACACCCAGATAAATATCACCGCCTGTTCTTTCGGCAATATCCTGTAAGATGTTATTTCCTTCCACTTGTCATTTTCCCTCCCTTGGATTTAGACTTTTAAGGTATCAGTTTTATTAATTTACGGATACCCTCCGATAGCGTTATAACAGTATAAGTATATTTATCAATTTTCGGTAATATAACCAGAAAACAAAAAAAAGTGTGGTTGACCCACACCTTTTACCAATCCTCAATTTGAGCGGCGGTTTCCTCTATTTCATGTTT
>DAIMDR010000169.1:0-4629 GCA_036725705.1 Syntrophomonadaceae bacterium
CTTAAACTCAGTATTTTTATAGCTCATCATTATTTTTATAGCAAACTCATCAACATCATCGGTGAAATATAATATTTCATAGCCTTTATCTGCTACCAGTTCAGTCTGAGGCAGTTTTTCAAGTTTTTCTACCGATTCGCCTGCGGCATAGTAAATAAAATTTTGTTCTTCGGGCATACGGGAAATATATTCGTCCAATGTAACCAGTTTCTTTTCCCGTGAAGAGTAAAATAGCAGTAAATCCTGCAGGAAATCCTTGTCAGCACCGAAGTTTTCATATACGCCAAATTTTAACCGACGGCCAAAGGACTCGTAAAAGGCTTCATATTTTTCCCGATCGTTTTGTAAAAGCTGAGCCAGTTCGTTTTTGATTCGGTTCTTAATATTATTGGCAATTATTCTTAACTGACGATCATGTTGCAATACCTCCCGGGAAATATTCAGGGTTAAATCTTCCGAGTCCGCCATACCTTTTACAAAACCAAAGTAATCGGGCAGTAAATCGCCACACTTGTTCATAATCAGGACCCCATTGGAATAAAGCTCCAGACCCTTTTCATATTCCTGAGTATAAAAATCGAAGGGCATTTTTTCAGGGATAAACAGGATGGCATTATAACTGATCAGACCATCGGTACTAATATGAATATGTTTAACCGGCTTATCAAAACCATAACGTTTTTCAAAATAGAAATTATCATAATCCTCATCTGTCAGTTCGTTTTTATTCTTTTTCCAGATGGGTACCATGCTGTTAATAGTTTGTTCTTCAGTATATTCTTCATATTCATCCTCGCTGCCTTCCTTCAGCCTGCGGCGATTCACATCCATTTTAATAGGATAGCGAATAAAATCGGAGTATTTTTTTATAATGCCTCTCAGGCGATATTCCTGCAGATATTCATCAAAATCCTCTTCCTCGGTGTTCTCTTTGATTCTCAGGATAATATCCGTACCTACTGAATCCTTCTCACAAGGTAAAATAGTATACCCGTCAATGCCGTCTGATTCCCAGCGATATGCTTCATCACTGCTTAAGGCTTTGCTGATGACCGTAATCTTATCAGCAACCATAAAGGCGGAATAAAAACCTACTCCAAACTGGCCAATGATATCATAGCCATCTTTTATTTCATTCTCCTGCTTGAAATTAAAAGAGTCGCTGCGGGCAATAACCCCCAGATTATCATCCAATTCCTCTTTGCTCATACCAATACCAGTATCCGAAATGGTCAGGATTCTGTTTTCCTGGTCAACTGCTATTTTTATATAGTAGCTGCCTTTATCGAAGGTGAGATTCTCATCCATAAGTGTCCGATAATAGATTTTGTCGATAGCATCGCTGGCATTGGAAATGAGTTCGCGCAGGAATATTTCACGGTTGGTATAAATGGAATTAATCATCAAATCCAACAGACGTTTTGATTCGGCTTTAAATTGTTTTTTGGCCAAAACACTCTCTCCTTTCAGAAAAACTACGCCCCGCGTAGTAATAAGTAGATGACGCATATTGTTAGCACTCTCATTCATTGAGTGCTAATTTTTACTTATTATAGTACTCGGTTTTATAGATTTGTCAACCTTGAGAATAATTGATAGTAGTTTCATGGTTAAAAACTTTCTTTCGAGTTTGACAATTACCTTATTAACTATAAAATATATATAGCCTGTATATATGCACAAAGTTGTGCACAAAAAACTGGGAGGTTTATATGTTATCTAATCGCACTGACCTGTTAAATCCAACTTTGGCTAAGGTGTTAAAGACTTTTAAACTTGATAAAACTTTTGTGCGCGGAAAAGGAAACTGCCTGTATGATGATCAGGGGAATAAATACCTGGACTTTATTGCCCAGTATGGCGCAGTTCCTTTTGGATATAACCCTGATTTTGTATGGGAGGCCCTGGAACGGGTTAAATATGAACAGATTCCCAGCTTGGTTCAACCGTCTTTGCCGCATGAACCCTTGCGACTGGCCAATCGCCTGGCAGATTTAACTCCCGGAGATATTTGTTATGCAACTTTTTGTCAAAGTGGTGCTGAGGCAGTGGAAGCTGCCATTAAACTGGCCCGGTCTGCTACCGGCAAGCGGACTATTATTTCTACCTATAAAAGCTTTCACGGGAAAACTTTAGGAGCGTTATCGGCTACCGGCAGGGAAGTATATCAAACTCCTTTTGGAGCACCTGCACCCGGGTTTACTTATGTTCCTTTTAATGATGTGGATGCTTTGGCAGAAGTATTAGCTGGCAATAATGATGTAGCTGCTTTTATCGTTGAACCGGTTCAGGGTGAAGGAGGTATGATTCCTGCCTATCCCGGTTATCTGAAGGCGGTTCAGAAATTATGCAATGAATACGGAGTAGCATTTATTGCTGACGAAATACAAACTGGTCTGGGACGAACCGGGTATATGTTTGCCTGTGAACCTGAAGGGGTTGAACCGGATGTAATGTTGCTGGCCAAGGCTCTGGGTGGGGGCATGCTTCCACTGGGGGTATGTCTTAGTTCACCGCGTTTTTACAATGATGATTTTGGTTCGCTGCACAGCTCCACTTTTGCCAACAATAATTTAACCTGTGCAGTGGGTAATGCGGTATTGGATCAATTGCTTCAGAATGATGGTGAATTGATTAAACGGGTAAAAGCCAAAGGCGAATATTTATTAAGTCAGGTTCAGCTTATGGCCGGGAAATATCCGGAAGTTATTAAAGAGGTTAGAGGACTGGGCTTGATGATAGGAATAGAATTTCACGATATGGATGATTGCGGTTCTTTTGATATGACTTATCTGGTTGATCAGGGTGGGTTTACCGGTTTATTAGCCGGGTATTTGCTTAATGTTTTTAATATTCGCCTGGCGCCATTTTTAAACAATCCCATGACTCTTAGGCTGGAGCCACCGCTTACCATTACGGAAGAAGAAATTGATTATGTTATGAAAGCCCTTTATTCTATATGTGAAATATTAAAAATGAAAGATTATGCTTTATTATATGCCTTTCTCATAGGTGATAATTCCAAGCCGGAAAACATCATTGACTGGCGCCCTGCCAGCCGAAAAATAAAACCCTCCCGTCTGGAAACCGGAGAAGAATCTACAGAAAAATTTGCATTTATAATTCATTATCCGGCACCGGAAGATATAGTCGCCAACAACCCCTCTTTCAGTCGTTTTAACCAACAACAGCTGTATCAGTTTCTGGAGTGGCAAAGCCTGACCAGTGATCCTGGAGTTGTATGCCATATGCCAGCCCTTAAATCGGCAGCAGGCAAAGTAGCTGAAGGTTGGTTAATCGGGGTGCCATATGGAGCCAGGGAAATAATGTCGTTGCCCCGGGAGCAAGTGGTTGATATGATTCGCAAAGCAGTCGATATGGGGAAGGAGCTGGGGGCCAAAATAGTCGGTTTGGGTGCTTTGACTTCAGTGGTAACCCGTGGAGGCAGATCGGTTACCGGTAAAGATGTGGCTATAACCAGCGGCAACAGCTTTACTACGCTCATGGCTATGGAAGCTCTATTTGAGGGTGCCAAAAAAATGTGCATTAATTTGGAAGCTGCCAGAGGGGCCGTGGTAGGTGCCACCGGGTCAATAGGCAGAGCCTGTGCATTAATCCTGTCTGAACAGGTTAGTGGCATAACCTTGTTGGGTAATCCCCAGCATGTGGTAAGCAGCAGGAACCGATTACATTCTTTAAGTGATGATTTATTTACCTATGCCCGTATGCGCATGCAGAAGGGAAAAATCAGCGGGTTAGCCGGCTGGCTGCATAAGACCATCCGGCTATTGGAGAATAATAATACTGAAAATAACCAACAGCTATTAAGCAGATATAATTCCAGTGATGATTTGTCAGCTCAATTGGTGAAGGATATCTGCACCAGTCTGAATATAGCTTTTCCGCTGGAAACCAGCCTGGATAGCGATTATAGCTTGCCTCGCTGTGAATTGATTGTAGCTGCCAGTAATGCTCCGGAATATCTGGTTTATAAACATCATCTCTCACCGGGCAGTGTGGTTTGTGATGTAGCGCGCCCAGCCGATGTTGCTCCGGAAGTCTATCAGCAACGGGATGATGTACTGGTATTGGAAGGCGGTCTGGTTCAATATCCGGACGATATTGCCTTCGGACCCAATCTGGGTTACCGCGACGGAGTCAGTCTGGCCTGCCTGTCTGAGACCGCATTGCTGGCATTGGAGGGGGATTACCAGGATTACAGTATAGGAGCCAAATTACCTCTGGACACGGTGGCCTATTTAAGAAAACTGGGAGAAAAACATGGTTTGAGATTGGCTGGATTAGTTACTGGAGGAAAGGAAATAACCGATGAAGAAATAGAAAAAATATACTCTAATTCTATTGCCCTTAAAAATGCAGATGGTATGTAGCAATAGGATGGGGGTAAATGGTTGCTCCAAATGGCAAGAGCAGATAAAATAAGGTAACAAGTCCTGGGGGTGAGTGTTATGGATTTAAAAGAAATATGCATTAGAAAAGATGGTAAATGGTATTTTGGGCAAGCAGAAATGTTTCGCCGTAATATCTTAAACATACTGGCATCTCATATAGAGCGCGAAGATGACGGAGGGTTTTGTATTCGTTTGGGAGATGATATCAATCATATAA
>DAIMDR010000170.1:0-4619 GCA_036725705.1 Syntrophomonadaceae bacterium
TACAGGATTTTACGGGCAGGACGGTAGTTCCTGCTTTTTTTCTATTCTTATAAATGATTCCACTGCAAAAACAGGTTGTTTAACCCCTATGGGGGTTTTCAATAGTAAAAATTGTCTTGAGCAGATAGCTCAAAAAGTTCTTTTTCAACTGAAGATCGCTAATTTAGACCTCCATTACTATGGTTTTGTGTTCGTTAACCTAAATTTGGGCATAATATCCCTGCTTTTGGCCTTTTCGGCTTCCTTAGCTTGCCCAGAGCCATCCGGGAAAACTGCTTAATATTTCGGGCTATAATTTTGTAAGCAGTGACCAAGTAAGTTTTTAGCACGCCACGTGTGTAAAGGTTATTCAGATCTTCCCCTCTTTTTAGAGCGGAGTTGGTTGCTTCGATTCCAGCACGATAACTGGTGTTTTCACGTCTGACCGCAATATTGTGTATTTGATCTCTAACCCGGTCAGCCTGGATGGTTTTTAAACTAACCCGTAATATCCGGTCTTTCTTCTGGGTCTTTACTGGACATATATCAAAATTCGGGCATCCTTGGCAATCCTCGTGTTTGAAGTGGCAACTGCTAGTCTTGGAACCGGGATTGAAATCGCTTCTAAATGGGATCTTGCCCTGGGGACAACTGATTATTTTCATATCATCATCAAACTTAAAACTGGTTGTGGAAAGTTTATCTGATGGAGCCTTACGTCCGGTCATATCTGTATAGTGTAGGTTAACCTCTAGCTCATCTGCCATTTCTATGACCTCTTGGCCGTAGTAACCTCCATCTAAGTAGATGTCCTTTACATCCGTCCTTTGTTTGATGATGGGTATGCGCTCCTTAGCCATCTCTACATCGCTGATGTTATTGGGTTGTACTGAAAAGTCGGTAATCACCTGAATCGGGTTTTCTTTGCTACTGGTTTCGCTCACGTTTAAAACGTAGCCGCTATGGTTCTTACCCGCTTTGTTACGGAAGGTAGCGTCACTATCATAAGCTGATTGCAGGGAACCGCTTTCAATTTCACTACTGGGCTTGGCGAGCCATATTCCCTTAGATTCATCGAAGGCAGCCTGTTCGCCTAGAAAACGCTTAAGCAGAACCATTTCTCGTTTTGAAGCAAGGTTACGATCCTTATTTGCCAAGTTATCTACCTCTTGCATGAGGTTAAGGACTTTCTGGAACCTGCTTTCCAGTTCCTGATTTCTAGTTCTGTATAGTAAATCAGTTCTGAAGCTATCTCTTAACACTTGTTTGAGATTATCGGAAAGCATGTTAGAAGCAATGCCTCTTACCGCTTGAACCAATACATCCAGGGCTAACGAGAGTCTACCGGCTTTCTTGATATTGGGAGAAATCAAGGTAGAATCCATACGCTGGTCATCGGTTTTTATCCCGGCTTGTTCGATAAAATTCTTGGTTAGGATTTCAAACTGTTGGAAAATCACTTCATCTTGCTCGGGATACTCTAATATGTGCCTATAAACTCTTTCTCTGAATTCGTAAAGGGTACGTTCAGCCAGGTAAACCTCACCCAGGTTTCTTATACCTAGGGCATAATTGACCTGGAAGTTAAAGTAGAACTGCTCGATTAATTCTTGATCAGTATAACCAAACATGTTTTTGATAATCTCTAATGACATCAGTATATTAACTGGAACATTGGGTCTGCCGGTATCAAGACAATACATGGGGGCAAACAGATCTTCGTTGATTTTACAAAAAACATGTTCATAGAAAACTGGTGCCCAGGTTTTGTTTAGTAGTTTGGCTACACTTGGTCTCATGGACTGGTAATGGCTAAAAAGTTCATCTTGATAGTGACTATCGTTTTTACGGAACATACTGCAAAACCACCCTAAAGTTAGTTTATCTTTTGTTTGCTTTAAATATCTAACTATTACTTCGATATTCACAGTGGTTTATCCTGCTGTTTTACAATATTTTTGGGGTTTTTGCAGTGGAATCAACCTTTTATTAAAAAAACTTTCCAATAGTTCTCCTAAACTGGCTTGTTTGACATTACGCATTACTGCCACCCCCCAAACTGGAAAGATTTGGAGCCTTTTGCCATAAGCTCGGCACTGGCATTGAGATAGTAAGTAGTATCCTCAAAATGCGCATGCCCCATATACGTCGAAAGAGCGGGAAGCTGGTCATGAAAATCAGAGTTTTCTTCATACCATTTAAGCATACAGTTAACCGCGAAAGAATGTCGTAGGTCGTGTGTTCTAGAGTTGCGTCCTTCTGTGCGGATTCCCGTGTCTCTCACCAGTTGGAGGAAAGCAGTATTGAACGTCGAATATGTTATTCTGTCACTGCGAATATTCAGAAAGAATGCCTCGCTTTTAGGATTTGGAAAGTATTGTTCCCTTAATTTTGAATATCGTTTTAAAACCTCGTTGGCTGTTGAATGTATAGGAACATATCGCGATTTTTTGAATTTTGTATTTTGGATAAACAAGACACCGTTTTCCAAGTCTACATCAGCAACATCAAGCTTCAATGCTTCGCTAATACGTAGTCCTGTACAATAAAGAAGCCCGATAATTGCCTGAAAACTATGTGGCCTTAAGGAATCTTGAGGATTCAATTTGGCAGCTAAAGACAGCATCTTCTCAATATCAGCCTGTGTGTATAAATATGGAATGCGCCGTCCTTGACTGCGCGCCCTTGGTGGCGCCGGAATACTTTTACCCGTTCCTTTGATATAACGATAATCCAGAAAGCCACGTATAATGCGGTGCCGTTTATCATATTGACTATTGCTCAGATCATGCTTGCCGTAGACGAAACAATCCACAACGTCAGCATTAATGTCTTTTGATTGGATGGATTGCAAAAAACGATCAAATTCTTTCAAAATCGTTATTTCTACTCTAAAGGAGCGTCCATTGTCAGTCATGAATTTTGTATACTCGGATAACTCATCACATAAAATACTTGCAAAATCAGGAGCCTTTTTCATACGATGCACACCTCCTTCCAGCATGGGAACGGCAAGGCGATGTCTTTCAGGCGTTCTATCTGAACCTTTGCGTAGATACCTGTGGTTTCAATGGTGGTATGACCGAGAATATCTGCCGTATCTTTAAATGATGCGCCATTATTCACTAAATGAGTAGCCAGCGAGTGCCTTAGCAAATGAGTTCCGTATGATGGTGCGTTGATACCGAGCTCCTCCATATATCGGCGTACCATACTTCCGAGTGCGGATGAATTTGTTAGTGGATTGTATGGAATCACAGCCCTGAGGATCAGCACCGGTTGAGGTCTATTGGGTCTTACTCGCAGATAATCAACAATAGCATCAGCAATTTCATTTGTAAGAGGTAGACTTCGTCCTCTATGGGTCTTCGTATGACGTATGAGCAGCTCACCTTTTTCCAAAGAAATATCCTGAAGCTTGATTTGAATAATTTCGTTCGCCCTAAGGCCAAGCTGAAGCATCAATAAAAGTATCAGATAATCGCGTTTTCCTTTAGCTGTTTCCCTATCTGGAGCGGAAAGTAGCTGCATGGCAGTTTCATACGGGATATATTTCGGTACGGTAGCCATTTTCCATTCCTTTACTTTGTAAACAGCGGGTGTTAAATCATCTTCCAAAATTCGCTGCCAGCGTAGAAAGCGCAGAAATCCACGTAGACAAGACGTTATAGTCTTGCGATAATCGTTGGAATAGCCATATTCATTGCACATTTTCTGAAACTCCAAGATATCTTGTGCGCATAAAGAAGAAAGCTGAAAATTAAAACCGTGTTTCTCATATACCCATTTAAGGAATAGTATCGCCTTCAGTCTGTGGATGTCACGGGTTTTCTTGCAAAGTCCGAATAAACTGTCCAGATATTCATCGTATTGCAAGATTATACCGCCCATACTTTCAGGCAAACTGTCCATAATTAATGCTTGGCTTGCGATATCAGTACGTGGCGGACTTGGCTTACCTGATATAGATTGCTTTGGAGCAAGGGGAATCCTTGGTTTTAGCAGTTGCAACGATTTCTGCGACTTCGGTACAAGACTGTCCTTAACCAGTTCAGCAGGGGAGGGAATAATTCCTTTGCGGCTTAAGAATTGCAGTACTTGCCATATGCCGTAGATGGTTGATTTATATTTGCCCTTGTTTAACCGCTCACATGAACATTTAGGAAGGTGCTCGTTTACAAACCGACAGGCAAAGGATTCATCTAATTGTGATAATTCATTAATACCTTCCCATAAGGCAAAGCGGCTCAGATGCGCCGCGGCGCGAAGATATTCCCGCACTACGTTTCTGGAAAATTCTTGATCATGGAGATATTCAGCGAATTCTTTAATTTTTCCGCTAAATACTCCGCAGTTTGATAATCGATAATTAGTACGGGGGTCGTCAAAATAGTTTTCCAACATGATAATTACCTCCAACTAAATATTATGTAGAGTTAATCTCTTCCACATAATCTTAGTGTAACTGACAAATTTAGATAATTAACATATTGGGTACAAATATTATGTTTAGTTAAAAACTCCAATATTCCAGGTATTACATAAATCCTTCTCTTCACTGAACATAATATTTCACTGTACATAACCCCTTAGCTCGACCGTATGGTTGCCGTTAAAAAAGCTGTGCAGGTTCAAAAAGT
>DAIMDR010000171.1:0-4618 GCA_036725705.1 Syntrophomonadaceae bacterium
CCCAACATACAATCTTGTACGGTCAAGTTATCCGGAATAGAATCTATTAAATCATTATAAATATCCCACATTTCCAATCACCGCTTTCTTTAACTCTTTATATAATAGGTTCCGTTGGCACATGCTTTGCACAGCACTTTTCCTTCCACCAACAAATCCCGGCCATCCATAACTGATTCACCACAATCAACACAGGTAACTTTGCGGGAAGGTATGCCGGGAAGATCTTCCGGCTTAAGCATTACAGATACTTCTTCGATTCTGAACAAGTCTTCATCCGGGATGGAACTCCAGAACGTTACCAAATCTATGTCGTCGGGTGGCTGTTGGCTAGCGGCAGTGACTATTCTGACTCCTTTTTGGCTGTTCATGTCCACAAAAGTAGCCGCCATCTTACCATAATCTACCCACTTTAAGCGTCTTCTTCCGAGAGAGCATCCCGTAACTGAGGAAACTGCATCAGCTAAGCAACGATCAGCCTCTACAAAAACGATAAAATCTCGGTTTTCATGGGGATCTGCGATGCCTAAACGGCTTAGACCTATTCGGGCAATTTTAGTTCCAAATATAATACCGGTACATATATGACCATGAAAAACATGGGCTCTTTGCAGATCTTCTTCAAAAGAGTTTTTTAAGGAGGTAGTTTTGTTGTCTAATCCCTCGTTATCACTCAATTTGTTTTCAACCCCTCTCTATTGATTCCTTAGTCACCGGCGCACATTTAGCCCAAATAATCTGGGCTAGATGTGCAGAAGGTTTAGTTTGGTTGCTTGCCTGGTTTATTAATAACCACCGGCATCCTTTAATAAAGAGCTTAATTCTTCCTCAGTAAGATCATAATGGTAGAATTTTTTATAAAACTCTTTGGCCTCTACAGCCATGTCATACTGATATGTTTCGGGATAAAGAAGGTTACCTAACCACTTAAGTCCGATTATTCTATTAACTGATGGAGGCCGGTCAAACCAGTTAAATGGACCACTGGGCACCGCATAGACCTTTTCATTTTTTATCGCAGCAATACTCTCCCATTTAGGATCGGTTGATATTTTACTATAATAGCCGCCCTGAGTCTCATTCCAACTTAAAATAACTTCAGGATTCCAAGCAAGAATTTGCTCTAAGGATACGGGGGTCATGCCCATACCGCCTTTCATTTCAACTTCTGCAACATTTAGTCCGCCCACAATATCAAGTGCTTCTACATGACGTGATCCCCTGGGGTCTGTTTCCAAGCCACTAGCACCTTCAGCATAATAAACTCCTACTTTTTGATCTTCAGGAATAGTTGCTGCTTTAGCGTTGATATCATTTACTGTCTCCCGGCAATATGCACTCAACTCATTGGCCTTATCTTCCAAATTTAACAATTTCCCCGCAAACTCATAGGCTTTATCTAAGCTGGTAAAATTATCCCCATCAATCATTACTACCGGAATACCGGTTTGTTGTTGGATTTCATTAATCTGTTCTATTTCCAAATAGCCTACACTCAATATCACATCCGGATTAATCTTAAGGAGTTCTTCAACATTACAGGTAGCCTTGGCATACCATCCTCCTAAATTCGGTAAGCTATGATATTGAGGTAAAATGTATTTCTCTTCGACTGAGTTTAATTCATAATTCCAACCTACTAATAAATCAGGATTTAAAGTATATACAAAAATAGTACCTACGGGACTTACGCAGAATACCTTGTTAATTTCTTTCGGAACAACAACTTCTCTATCTGCCATATCGGTAATAGTATGTAATTCAGGTTCATCTGTGTTTGCCTGCGGCTGTTGGCCGCAACCCGCTAAGCTCAACATAAGTACCATCATTACAAGTAAGCTTATGATTTTTCTTGATTTTTCCACCGTTATTCCTCCCCTTTTGATAAATATAAATTTCTTTGGATTTTATAAACTAATGCTTACCCCCATACCATTTAAATAGTGACTAATAATAGGCATTTGGTTGTGTATAAATGCACCATTAATTTCATGTACTTCCCCCTCCAGCGAGTTGTTTTTGTTTTTCTGGGTTACCATAATTCCCAAAACCTGACTACCTCCTCCAGCCGCATACCATAGAGGTATATCATCAAGCTGGTTGCCCACGGCTAAGCCTAAATTTACTTTAGGCATTATCAAACGGGCTACCGCAATAGTACGTGCTAGTTCCCAAGGAGATGAAGGAGGTCTATTACGCATAACTGTATGCGGAAAGGGCTTAAACCTTGAAAATCTTAAATGATAGAGATTATTGAACTGTCTCATGTAAAAAAGATGCTCAATACGGTCAGCATAGTTTTCTCCTAAGCCAACCATCATCATGCTACGGATAGGAATACCCTCTTCTTCACAGGTTTCCAGTATTTCTTTACGCTTTTCCAAACTATCTCCCGGCTTAGTCTGTCTGAAAAGCTCCTCATTAGTAGTCTCCAGTGAACTAGTAATACTTAAGACCTGCAATGCTTTCAATGACTTTATGGTTTCAATAGATAATGAGGGACCGAAATTTACTTCGATAAGTACCTCTGAACTATCCTGAATAGCTCGTACCATAGTTAAGATTTCTTCATCATAGCCATCTAAACACGATCCACCGCCTAAATGAAGCTGTTTTATTCCTAATTCCTCAATTTTCTTTACACATGCTAACATAGCCGATAAGGGAAAAGGCTCAGCCACCGCATAGAAACAATAGCGACAACGAGGAACAATTTTGCATGGTAGTACTCCTCCTATACCAGCCGTAAAGTATAATTCTTTACCCAGATTTTTATCGCGGACACTGCTAGCTGCAGCAAATAATTTTAGTGCATTTTGTGGTAAATATGATTCCTCTAGTATTTGCAGGGCTAGTTTTTTATTTATGCCTTCGTTTAGTGCGGTATCTAGTAGTTTAGAAAACAAGTTATAACCTCCTCTCTTAATAATCTCCGAGTATTTTTCAGGCTAGAGCGTATTCTTTTTCACTTTCTACTAAGTTTTCATCCGGTTCGACCAGACCCCTAGAAGGTATACAAACTTGCAAATTCTGATTCATGCGATTTTTCACTGTTACAATATCAACTTCTACCCCATAAAGGATTTTTAATCTTTCTGAAGTTATTGACTCATCAGGGATTCCACTATGTAGAATTTTTCCTTCATTTAAGAGCACCACCCGGTTAGAGTAGATAAACGCGTGTTCCGGAAAATGGCAGGACATTAAGACCGCAATATCTAATCTGGCCAATTGGTTAACTTGACTTAAAACTTTGATCTGATTACCAAAATCCAGACTAGCAGTGGGCTCGTCCATGATCAAAACCCTGGGTTCCTGGGCTAGAGCTCGAGCAATCAGAACTAGCTGCCTCTCTCCGCCACTGATTTCGGTATAAATACGATTTCGCAGATATGAAATACCCAGCATTTCTAAAACCCCTTCGGCAATCTTGATATCTTTTGGGGCTGGTGACGCAAAAGGCTTAATATGAGCCGTCCTTCCCATTAGTACAACATCCAATACTTGAAAAGGAAAAGGTGGGGTATGCATCTGGGGAATATAACCTACCACCCTGGCAATCTGAGCGGAGGACCAGTTCTTTATGTTCTTACCATCTAATAACACCTCCCCTCCGTGAACAGGTAACAAGCCCAGAATAGTTTTTATAAGGGTGGTTTTCCCACAACCATTAGCACCCAAGAGGCCAATCACTTCCCGCGCATTAATCGTAAAGGAAATATTATCAATTATGCGGTATTGCCCATACCCGCAGCTTAAATTCCTAAGCTCTAATTCCATCTCCATACCTCCCTAGCTTATTTCCATCCCCATTTACTGTTTAATAGCAAATATAGAAAGAATGGTACCCCGATAAGAGCCGTCAAAATTCCTAGCGGAAGCTCCATAGAAGCTAACAAGCGGGCTAGATTATCAACTAATAACAGATAGGCCCCACCTAGTAAAATAGAGGCTGGTAGCAATACCTGGTAATTAGGGCCGACAATCATTCGAGCTAAGTGGGGTATTACCAAACCTACCCATCCAATCATGCCGCTTATCGAAACTGCCGCTGCCGTCATTAGAGTACAGCAGACAATAACTATCGTTTTCATTAAGGTAGTATTAATGCCTAGTACCCGCGCCTCTTCCTCTCCCATAGCCATAACATTAAGACGCCACCGCAATAGATAAAGCAAAATTCCCCCTAGTAATATGGGAGCTAATACCATATATACATCACGTTGACTAATTGAAGCCAAGCTGCCCATAAGCCAAAAAGTTATGGCGGGGAGCTTATCATAAGGATCAGCAATATATTTGATGCACGAGATGGTAGCGGAAAATAATGAACCAATCATAATACCTGCCAACACTAGAGCTAGCATAGGATCGTGCCGAATTCGTATACTAATCGCATAGGTCAAGCCAACTGCTAATAACCCCCCTACAAAAGCCATTAATTGTATTCCAAACATACTAAAAGAGAAAAATATTCCTAAGGCTGCCCCAAAACCAGCACCAGCGGAAGCACCTAGAATATCCGGAGATACTAAGGGGTTTTTAAACATTCCTTGATAGGCCGCTCCCGCTGCAGATAAAGCTGCGCCCACTAGTATAGCTGCAAAAATACGAGGCA
>DAIMDR010000172.1:0-4611 GCA_036725705.1 Syntrophomonadaceae bacterium
GGGTACAGTCTTATATGGGCGGGGATCCGGCATTCATGAACAAGCAAAAATTTTCGGGATTACCATCGAACCGGAAAAAGAGATTGTTCTAATACTGGTTAAAGAAGATAAATGTAAAGAAACGCTCGATAAGATAGTTGCTGATGTAGATTTGGCCAAGCCGGGAAAAGGGATTGCTTTTGTTATTCCAGTTGAGAACGTGTTAGGAATAAGTCATGATTTATAACCAAAACTGAAAGAAACTATGATGCGACCGGTTTAAACAGCTGATTAATCTGTTCCGGTTCCCCGATTACAATTAATAAGTCTCCCATGCTGATAATATCATCCGCACCCGGGTTAGATATTAATCCATCATTACGACGAATGGCAATTACACTAATGCCATAACGGTTACGAAAATCAACTTCAGATATTTTGGCATCCCTATATAAAAAGGTTTCTCCTACCCGGATGGTCCAGAGATTGATAGACTGTAAGTAAAAATCATCCTGAGCTTCTAAACGGGAAATGCTTCTAAACATTTCATAATCCTCACTGCGAACCATATTAATAAAACTCTCTATTTCATCAACTGGTACCAGGTATCTATTTAGTACACGGGCAAATATTTCTATGGAAGTTTCATATTCTTCCGGAATTACCTCATTGGCTCCCAGGTTGTGCAGGTCATCAACATTAGAAATAAATCTGGTTCTAACGATAATATGAATTCCCGGACTCATTCTCCTGGCGGTAGTAATTATTCTACGGGTAGCAGCCGGATCTGAAATGGCAATTACCATAACCCTGGCCTTCTCAACACCTGCTTTTTCCAGCACTACTTCCTGCGTAGCATCCCCATAATAAACGGGTTCACCATTGGCCTGTTCCACACGTACAGTTTCAGAATTTAAATCCAGGGCAATATAAGGGACTTTGGCATAATTAGCAGCTCTGGATAGATTTCGGCCATTTAGTCCATAGCCAATTATTATCAGATGATCATGATAATCGTCAATTTCTTTATCGAGGACTTCCGGATGAGTCCCGGTGAGCAGTCTTTGCGGAATAGGTAGTTGGGTAATATATTTTACTGCCTGCGGGGCAAAAGCAATTATAAATGGGGTCAGCATCATGGTTAATATAGATGCGGATAAGAATCCCTGATATAACCCCTGACTGATCAATCCGTGCTGTATGCCTGTCTGAGAAAGAATAAATGAAAATTCCCCCACCTGTGACAGGCTGAAACCTACCAGTATGGCAGTACGTAATGGATAACCCAGTACGAGAGTAGCCAGAGAAGCTATGATTGCTTTCGTTAATAACACTGCGGCAGTTATAAGCAATATGGTGCCCAAATGTCCCGATATAGCTGAAAGGTTAAGCAGCATACCTATGGAAACAAAGAACAGACTAGTAAAGGTATCCAAGAAGGGAATAATGTTTGCCAGGGCTTGATGACTGTATTCAGAATCAGCAATGATCAACCCCGCCATAAAAGCCCCTAAAGCCAGCGATAAACCTGCACTATTAGTTAACTCAGCTACAGCAAAACAGATAACGATTATTGAGAGCATAAAAAGTTCACGGCTGCCGGTGCGCGTAACCTGATAAAGCAGGGGAGGTATTACATAAATGGATAATATGATTATGAGGAAAATAACTCCCGCTGCTTTAGCCAGAATAAACCATACCGGTTCACTCATACCCTCTGCTCCACCTAGCAAAGGCACCAGCAGCATCATTACTACCACGATTATATCCTGAAAGATAAGTATTCCGAGATTTATTTTGCCATGAGGACTATCCAGTTCAGCCCGTTCACCCATTTGTTTAAGTACAATAGCGGTGCTGCTTAGTGAAACCAGAAAACCAATAAAAACCGCCTGGTTAATTGATAAACCAAACAGGTATGCCAGCATGGCTCCAAGCAAAATAGTAAAACCCACCTGCAAGCTTCCGCCTACTAAAACAGTAGTTTTCATTTTCATCAGACTTTTAAATGAAAACTCCAGACCAATACTGAATAGCAGCAGTATAACCCCGAATTCGGCAATTAGCTGAACCTGTTCAATGGATTTGACCAGGGCCAGCCCATGAGGTCCGGCTATTATACCGGTTAACAGAAATCCAACTATTGAAGGTACTTTAATGCTATGACACAGGTACAAAACTACTACTGCCAGGGAGAAAATTACCACTATGTCCTGTAAAAGTGTAGCCTCCATAATAGTTCCCCTCTCAATTGCTTTTGCCATTATATTAAACCAGGGTGCATCTTAAAACTGCTATTTAATGTTAATTTTCACAACAAAAGGGGAGGGGCTTTTTAACCCCCTCCCCCACATTACAAAACTCAATTATTTAGCTGTAATTAAATTTTATTTCTCCGCTGAAATTATCTTATTTTCCAACTGGGCCAGAGCACTCAGCTGTGAATAAAGACCCTTAAAGTTTTTAAAGTTAAGCGATTGCTTTCCATCAGATAAAGCCCGTTCCGGTTCCTGGTGAACTTCAACCATTACCCCATCTGCTCCCGCAGCTATTGCTGCTTTGGCAACCGGAATAACCATGTCCCATTTACCGGTAGCATGACTGGGATCTACAATTACCGGAAGATGGGATAATATTTTTATGAGCGGCACTGCCCCGATATCAACAGTATTGCGTGTATAAGGCTCAAAGGTCCTTATCCCGCGCTCACAAAGAATCACCTGAGAATTACCGCCACTAACTATATATTCTGCTGCCAGCAGCCATTCTTCAATCGTAGCCGATAAACCACGCTTTAAAAAAATAGGCTTATCTATTTTACCCAGTTGCTCCAGCAACACATAGTTTTGCATATTGCGGCTGCCTACCTGCAGAATATCCACCTGTTGATATAAGCTATCCAGGTCACGCAAATCCATAATTTCGCTAATTACAGGCATCCCTGTAATTCGGCGCGCTTCGGCCATTATTTCAAGACCTTCTTTGCCTAATCCCCGGAAAGAATACGGTGAGGTTCTTGGTTTAAACAGCCCGCCCCGTAAGATATGGGCACCGGATTGTTTTAAAAATAAGGCAACCTCCAGATAATCTTCCCAGCTTTCTACTGCACAAGGGCCGGCAATAATGGTACAATACCCCTGCCCGATCTTTATTGGTCCATGGGGTCCGTTCACCAGAACGATTGAATCCTCATGTTTATTTTCTCTTGATACTAATTGAAATAACTTTGTTTCTTTCATCATGAGTCTATTTTATAACAATGTCATCATTTTTCATACTTTTTACTTATCTGTCAGAGTGGTAGCGGAAACTAAAGGTTTCCGCTACGGGGTTAGGGGAACTTGAAGTGGCAGAGGAAACTGGAGGTTTCCGCTACAGGGTCAGGGGAAATTCCCGGACCATCTCAAATCACCACATTAATTAAAGCAGGAAATTAAGGTATAATACAAACATCTAAGCAAATACTCAACAGGAGAAATAGCATGCCACAACCTATTACCATAGGCATTTGTCAAATGCAGATGGACAACGATAAAGCTATTAATTTACTCAAAGCAGAAAATATAATTGAACAGGCGGTTAAACAGGGAGCAAATTTAGTTGTTTTACCGGAAGTATTTCAGGCCCCCTATCAAGCTGATCTGTTCAGAGATTATGCTGAGGAATTTCCAGGCCCCTCAACAGAAATGCTGGCACGACTGGCAGCCTACCATAAAATATGTTTGGTAGGAGGTTCCATTATTGAACTTGCACCCTCCGGACAGCTATACAATACCAGTTATATATTTGGGGATAATGGCGAGCTATTGGGCAAGCACCGTAAAGTTCATTTGTTTGATGTGGATATACCCGGAGCAATAAACTTTAAGGAGTCAGATGTTATTACCCCTGGTGATGAACTTACCATAATAGACTACCATGGTTTGCGTTTCAGTGTAATGATATGCTATGATGTCCGTTTTCCGGAATGGAGCAGAGCAGCTGCTTTGGAAGGGGCAACTCTGTTAATTATTCCCGGGGCTTTTAATATGACCTCTGGTCCGGCCTTCTGGGAACTGATGATGAGAACCCGGGCAATAGATAATCAAGTCTATGTGGCAGCAGCTTCTCCGGCCCGTAACTTGTCATCGTCTTACCATGCCTGGGGGCATTCCATGATCGTTAATCCCTGGGGAGGGATTATGGCAGAAGCCGGCAGTGGTGAAGAGATAATTGTTGCAACATATGATCCAGCTTACCTAAACAAAATACGCCGGGAAATGCCCTTGCTTAAGCATAGACGACCGGATATTTATTAACTGCAGTATTCACATTTCAGTGAAAATATAATTAAAGGAGAAAAATTATTATGAAGTTCTATACTGATTACCTATGGTTTAATACCGAAAAAAAACGTGAGTATATACGTATAACCAATCAAGTTAAACAAGCTGTTCAGAAAAGTGGCGTTCAGGAAGGTATGGTACTGGTCAGTGCCATGCACATAACCGCTGGTGTATTTGTTAATGATAATGAGTCCGGTATTCTGAAGGACATTGATGAGATGCTGGAAACTCTGGCTCCGTATCGTCATGATTATCTGCATCACCGCACTGGTGAGACCCTCGTGCACATCAGACCAGGCATGCGCGT
>DAIMDR010000173.1:0-4607 GCA_036725705.1 Syntrophomonadaceae bacterium
ATCACTAAAAGGGTTATCCAGGCTTTCCAGATCAAAATCCTCTTTATCCAATTCACTCATTTTTTCATAGGCTTTCCAATCATCCTGTAAATTCTGCTGCAAATAATCTCCGCGAATATCATATTTTTTGCCCAAATCTACTGCCAGTTGGTGTATTTCTTTTAATGTCACCCCAATTTCCCTCCTGACCTCTATTTATCACTTAGCGTTCTTCCTGATTGTTTGTCTCCAGATGAGATATTCGTTCTGAAATCTGTTCAAGCTGTTTTTGAATAGCCTGTAAAATTGCCGGTAAATCTATTTCAGGATCAGGTTCAAATGCTTTACCTTGTTGCTGTTCAAATACCTGCCCCCGGCCTTTTAAGGCAAAGGTGAGTACTCCCTCCGGTTGGGTGCTTTTTATACCTAAATCTCTTTTGGTAACCGGTTCATCATCTTCACGCATGATAACACTAAACCCGCCGCATGATTCCAATACTCCAATTTCAACTTCATCAATATCTCTGATCCCCTTTTTACGCAACTCCTGTAATAAATCATCAACATTAAACTTTTCCCTGGCCAGATTCTTTTTAATAATCCGACCACTCTCAATTAATACTACCGGTTTCCCCACAATCAAATTGGACAGCTTTTCATTTTTTAGGGCCAGAAATCCCATTAAATATTCAAGTCCTGCCAGAGTAGCCAGAATAATAATACCTTCATAATACGGTATACTTTTATCCAAAGCTATTGATACTACGGTATGTCCTACTCCGGTCATGACCACAAAATCAAAAGGCCCCAATTCCCCCAGTGCTCTCTTTCCCAGCAAACGGATCATAATCAAAGCCATAAAATACATAATAGCTGCCCTTAATGCAAAACCCAGCATAGTTTTATCCCCTTTCTGAGGTCTATGCTTATTATTTTGCCAGTCTGGCCGCCATTATTCTGTTAAAAACTTTAATAGTCCGGATAAATCCCGGCAATTAATAATATCATCCGTTTCAAGCCAACCCCGACGGGCAGTAAGTACTCCATAATCAACCATATAAAGATCATTATGATGATGAGCATCGCTGTTAATAGCTATTTTAACACCATAATCTTTAGCCTTTCGGGCCGTAAATTCATCTATATCCAATCTATCCGGGTGGGAATTAATCTCCAGAGCAACATTATGGGCTGCGGCAGCCTCCAAAATACGATGTAAATCCACCTCATAAGGGCCGCGTCGATTAAGTAATCTGCCGGTAAGATGTCCAATAATATTTACCTGGGGATTTTTTATTGCCCGTATAATGCGCTCGGTTTGCTGTTCTTTGTCAAGTTTAAAATGACTGTGAATAGATGCAATTACAATATCTAACTCATTCAGGGTATTATTTGAAAAATCCAATTCACCATCCTTTAATATGTCTGCCTCAATTCCTTTTAATATTCTAAAATCATGTAACCTGGCATTTAATCCATCAATAAGAATTCCCTGGGCAGAGAGCCTTTCCTCATTTAATCCTCCGGAAATGGGTAATGATTTGGAATGATCAGTCACAGCCATATAACTATAACCCATTTGCCTGCAACTATTAACCATCTGCTCAATACTGCTGCCACCATCACTCCAATCGGAATGAATGTGCAAATCACCTTTAATATCATGTTGTGATACTAAAACCGGAAGTTTACCGTGTCTGGCTAACTCAATCTCTCCTGTATTCTCCCTGATTTCAGGTGGAATATAATCCAACCCCAGCTTCTGCATCACCGTTTCTTCACTATGCAAACCAATTAATGCTGACGATTCAACCCCGTTAAATACTATTTCCCGAAAATTCTTTGCACCGGTAGTCCAGACCAAAGCAGCATAATAACTGTCCGGATGTACCAGTATTACTTCAAAATTAATTCCATAATCCAATTGGCCTCCTATAGAGTCCGTTTCATTACGATTCAAATCTTTAATGCCCCGGTAAGCTATAGCCCAACTTTTGATAACGGCAAAGTCATAACCGGATAAAAGAATATCTATATCCCCTACTATGGACTTTCCTCTACGCACACTGCCAACTATAGATGCCTGAACAACCTGCGGACACTCCGCCAGATAATTACGAAATTCAATGGCCATCGGCAACGATAAACCCAGGGTAACTTTACCGCGATTCTGATTAATTAAGTCCATTCCTTTTATAATATTGTATTCAGTTTTTGCCCCTAAACCGGGAATGCTTCTAATCTGCCTCTCCTGAGCAGCTTTTAACAAATCCTCTCGATTACTTATACCCAGATGATCATAAATTAGTTTTACTGTCTTATGTCCCAAACCGGGTAAAACAAGCATATCCAATAACCCTTCCGGGATATCCTCAGTAAGAGCCTTATAATAATCGCTGCTTCCCTTTTCAAGCATTTCTATGATGTTGGCAGAAACTGTTTTACCTATACCCGGTATATCAGCAATTTGATTTCTTTCATAATAAACTTTAATATCTTCATCCAAATTATAAATTGAGTTTGCAGCCATACGATAAGCCCGCACCTTGAAAGAATTCTCCTCTTTTAGCTGCAGAATATCTGCTATTCGATCCAAAGTACGGGCTATTTCACGATTAGTCATTTAATCCCACCCTATTTTTTTCGTTCCTCCTCCAGGGCTTTTACCATTTCATCATAGTCTTCCTGAAGTTTGTTTAATTCATCCGCCAAATTAAGAGCTGTAAGGACAGCTATCTTAGTAGTAGATAAATTACGGTTGCGTTGCTGAATCATTTTCATACGTCTATCCACATAAGAGGCCAGCATTTGAATATATTCTGAGTTCTCACTGCCCTTTACCACATATTCCTCATCATAAATTGTGACATTAACCTTACTGACATTTTTCTTATCTTCCACTGGTACGCCCCCTTTTAACCCATTACATTCTATTTCTGCATAACCGATACCATTTCCTTCTAAGACAGAAGCAGGTTTTTAATCCGGGAAAAATCCAGGACTGCTGCAAAATATATCATGAATGTCATCCTCCAGAAGCTACAAGCAATGAAGTATCTCTGTCAGGCATCTTTATTATGCTTTAAACCAGCTTCCGCCAATAAATTCCCTGATTATTGAATTTGGAGGAACGGGTTCTCCGGATATTGGTTTAAAATAGCTGAAGAACTTTAATAACCGTTTGGCTTCCACATATTCATCCGCTTCAGGTGAAATAGCCTGCAGCAACGGCTCAGCATATGGCTTTAATACTGCTAATTCATACACCAATGACGAATTAAACATAACCTCCGCATTTTCCTGATAGGGGAAAATATATTTCTGTTCTCCGGCCCGAACTGACGGCCATCGGCTGATAGTATCAGCAGCGCTGTAACCACGCGTTCTGGCATCCCGGACAATTCTTCTGATCAGTCGGCTGTCGGTAGTAGGAATTCGATTTGAATAATCGATATTTAATTGGGTTAAAGCACTTATATATACTCTGAATTTCTGCTCTGCCGGTATAAGCCAGGTTAGTTCATCATTTAAAGCATGAATCCCTTCTACTATGATTGGCTGACCAAGGTTGACTTTAATTGGTATACCTTTTGGGTCACACACACCTGTTTTAAAATTATAAATAGGGATCTCTACTTCTTCACCCTGGATAAGACTTATTAAATGACTATTAAATAAATCCAGCTTTAAAGCTTGCAATGATTCAAAATCATAATCACCATTTTCATCGCGGGGGGTTAAGGCTCTATCTACAAAATAATTATCCATAGAAATCAAAACCGGCCTGCGCCCATTTACGCGTAATTGAATTAACAGTCGTTGTGCAAAGGTAGTCTTACCCGATGAAGAAGGGCCGGAAATAAGCACCAGCCGGGCTTCCTGCTGTTGACATATCTGATCGGCAATATAAGCTATCTTTTTTTCATGCAGAGCTTCATTTACGCGAATGATCTCTTCAATATTTCCATTGGCAATAATGTCGTTTAAGGCAGCAACATGCGGAGTCTGCAACATCTCCGACCAATCGCGGGCCTCACGAAATACTCTGGCCAATTGTTTCTGTTCAACATATGGCTCAATAACTGTAGGATTATTTGACTCAGGTGTCTGCAGTATTATCCCCGGCGGGTAATTTATAAGTTTAAAATTACTTACCATACCCGTGCGTGGAACCATATATCCATAAAAATATTCATACCAGCCATCCAGTTCGTAAACATGAACCACGGGTTTTTCTCTAACTTCCAACAACTTTGCTTTGTCAAATTGCTGCTGACGGGAAAATATTTCTATCGCCTGTTCACGCATTACTGTATTACGGTGAATGGGTATGTCCATTTCTACCAGCGTTCTCATCCGGGTTTCCAATTTCTTTACTTCGGCGTCATTAGTCTCCCCATCTACGAATTCACACAATAACCCATTAGACAAAGAGTGTTTAACCGTCATTTTACGCTCCGGAAATTCCATTCGGGCAGCTACAATCAATAAAAATACAGCACTGCGCCTATAAACACGCAAACCGATATCACTTTTCACAGTAATTAATTTAACCTGATCAGATTCATTTAAATAATAGTTGAGATCTACCAGATTATTATTTACCATACCTGCCATTACCATATCTT
>DAIMDR010000174.1:0-4529 GCA_036725705.1 Syntrophomonadaceae bacterium
AATACGGTACTTACAGAGCTTTTTAATATTGTTCTACTGCAAAACTCAGGTTATATACCTTTTAAATAGCCAGCTGCAACACTTCATTAACTGCCGTCCAATCTTCCCGTAAGGCTTCTGTTCCCATCAGGGTACCTATATGTCCTCCTTCAGTAAGAATTTCCACCACATCCCCGGGAGGTGTGCTTATAAGATTCTTCAGAGCAAATGCCTGGGGAGGCGGGGTAATATGGTCTTTTTTACCTGCCATAATTATAACCGGACAATTAATCTTTCGTAAATCTACCGGTTCTCCATTAATTGAAAAACTTCCCGGTTTGGTAAGATTGTTTTCCTTGAAAATATTTTTAATAACTTCCAGATAAAACTTTCCGGGCAGATATTGCGTATACTCATACCAATTTTCAAAATGAACAAAGCGTTTTTTGGCGTCTTCTTCGCCATCCCTGATCATATTCCACAGACGATAGTATTTATGGATATAGTGTTCTTCAGCCTGCATGGCCTTGAATCCCCAGAGTATATACTTTCCATTCATGCGTCCATTACCGCAGGCAACCAGAAATTCAAAGAATTCCATGGGCAGTTGTGCATTTTCAATAATATCTGAAGGTGCAGCCTGTACATCAACCGGAGCTGCAGCAGTTACCAGAGTGGATATTTTGTCCTGATGCAATGAAGTATAAAGAGCTGCCTGCCATCCGCCCTGACATTGCCCAACCAGATGAATCTTAAATACTCCGGTACGCTCACGCACAACCTCAACTGCCTCATCAGTCAGGCGTATATAATCAGCTAAACCCAAATCTTTAAACTCAGGCGTAGCCGACATCCAATGACATACATACACATCATAGCCATAGCGTTGAAAGACTCTGACCAGGCTCTGGGCAGTTGAATAATCCGCCAGATTGGAATGATGTCCAGCCTGGGGTGGCAGCACCAAAACGGGCCGCTTGGCATCTACTTTTTTGCGACTGGGAAAATGTCTCAGACATAATGTTTGATTACTGTAAATTACATTATTCATCGTGGCCCAGTTAGCAGTAGGATAAAGCGTATCGTTAATAATCTTGTAATATTCACTGGCCTGCTTAAACTTCCTGAAAGAAACACTTTTTGCCTGTAGTTTTTCCAGGCGCTCAACATCCTTATCGTCAATCCATGAGTATTCCCAAAGGTTCATGCAAATCCCCCCATATAATTAATTTGGCTTATTTAAAAATCTATTTTGCCTTCCTGAATTAATCCATAAATCTCCGGAGTTAACGGATAATATCCATTTTTCACCGGATGGAAATAATATAAGGGATCATTTATTAACAATGGTGAATAGTTCTCACTTTTCAACCGTTCCCGGCATTCAGTCAAATAATCTGCTTCATTGTCCGGTTTACATATTCGAATAAACAGCGGTCTGGCATGTTCAGGCATGCGTCGGCCTATATATTCGCTGAACTTCTTCCAGTCCAGCTTTTCACCCTCAATCAATGCAACGGATGCCATACCACATCTGCCTTCCATGCCGGGTATTTTAACCCCATATACATAAGCATCCTCAATTGGGCCAAAGAACTTCATTATTACATCGGCTACCGCATGTGCTGATACGGTTTTGCCTTTCCAGCGGTAAGTGGCCCCCAGACGGTCTGCAAATGAAATATACTCATTTTCATGCAGAGTCATTAAATCCATAGTATTAAAATACTTATCGCCCGGCCTGAATACATTTTCAATTATTTTGGCAGCAGTTGCCTCCGGATCATTAATGTATCCTTCAAAAGGACTGGCTTCGTTAATCTCACATAAATAAAGACCGGTTTCACCTGGCTGACATTTAACGACCCATCCATCTTCATTGTGTACTAATTCTTCAGTTACAAAATTACACTGTACCACTTCGCCCATGCGTAATCCTTCCAGAATAAGATTGCCGCACATGCCTGGTTTTTCTTCGTAATTTAAAGTTCCTCCCATTCCTTCAGTATTACCATAAATCTCTACCAGATTATCCAGTTTAAATCTATTTTTAAAGGGTTCTACCAATATTCCCAACATACCATTGGCCATTACTGTTTTTAAGGTAGTATCACCATCATCGTCTCTGGGGGGAAGATTATAAAGATAACGACACATTTCCCCTACTCCGATGAAATACTCAACATTATATTTGCGTACATCATCCCAAAAATGTTTCAGTGAAAACCGCTGCCTTAAGACCATGGTGCTGGCTGTTACAGCCATACCGGGAAAACACACCCCAAACCCGCTGTTCAAATGCAGTGGAACCACCGTATACTGAACGCTATCCCGGTGCAAATGGCCATAACCCCCAAAAACATGCCCATAGGCCAAAAATCTTTGATTTCTGATGGGGACACATTTTCGCGGACCGGATACACCGGAAGTATATAAATACGCCAGTAAATCATCACTGTTAATCTGTTCTTCAGGGATGAATTCAACATCATTAACAGGCAAAAGCCGGTTCAGGTCTTCGTAGGGGGATTCTATTTCCATATCCAGGCCTTCAGTTTCCACCAGCAGGCGTCCGGGAGAATAAAGTCTGATGCGATCGGCCAAATCTTTATAGAGTGATAAAAACTCATGTCCAATAATAACTGCCCGGGCCTGGACAGTATTTATACTTTTAGCCAGGACCTCTCCCCGAAGTTCACTATTTATTAATGCGGAAATTACTCCCAGTTTGCTTAGCCCGGTAACCGCACAAAGAAATGCCGGTCGATTCGATAATATAACGGCAACTACATCACCCTTGCAAAAACCCTGTTCCCTGAAATAACAGGCATACTTATCGCTAATTTGATTAAATTGTTTGTAGGTTAAAACCTGATCATTATATATTATAGCTGGATGATCGGGCCTTTCCAGAGCATTTTGGGCTATCTGTGCACCCAGAGACCCGGGTTGACCTTTTTTGTGTAATTTTACAAAAGACTGTCTATGGAACAATGCCTGTTCCTCTAAATTCATTAAACTACCTCCAAACTATAACTAAATCTTACCAATAATAATAGCATGGAACAAAGATTTTGGGAAAACAAGAATTCTAAAGACTTGCCAACCATGGATTATTGATAATTTTTACTATGAACTGGAAATTATATTTTTAAAAATAGATTTATTGCCGGGACACGCTGTTTAACGGCCTTTAAAATCAGCCTTGCGGCCTTCCAGGAAAGCATTCATGCCTTCTTTTTGATCTTCAGTAGAAAATAGATAGGCAAACTTTTCTTTTTCCATCATTAATCCGTTATAGATATCTACATCAAAACTGAGATTTATTAATTCCTTGGCTGCCTGAATTGCTACCGGTGGTTTGCGGCATAACTTGCGGGCTAGTTTCATGGTTTCTTCTTTTAAATCCGCCAATGGTACTAAGAAGTTTATCATGCCATACTCCAGGGCTTTTTGTGCGTTTATCATCGTACCTAAAAAAACCAGTTCCTTGGCTTTACCTTCTCCAACCAGGCGGGTTAATCTCTGGGTAGCCCCTCCTCCCGGAACAATGCCCAGATTTATTTCCGGTAATCCAAAAACAGCATTATCAGCTGCAATACGCAGATCACAAACCATGGCCATTTCGCACCCGCCACCTACCGCATAGCCGGCAATGGAAGCAATAGTCGGTTTGCCCAGCGATAAAAGCTCATTCATTCCTTTTTGGACTTTATGAATATACTGGTGTGCGTCAGAGGGGTTATAAGTAACAAAACTCTTGATGTCGGCACCGGCAGCAAAAACATGTTCGTTGCCAGTCAGTACTACTACCCTAACCTTATCATCATTTACTATTATTCGGGTTACTTCGGCCAGGTCAGCCAGAACATCCTCATTAATTGCATTCAGCGCTTCGGGACGATTTAACTGTACTACTGCAATCCCCTCATTTTTCTCATAAACTACAGTTCTCAGCTCCATTTGCTTCCCTCCACTCATAATTTATTATCCGGTTTAAATACAACTCTCCTCCCGCATTTGCGAGGCTCCTGCCTATTGCTCAAAGCCATACATCAGGAAATCGTTAAATCAGGCAAAATCATCTTGTATATTAATATTATGAATTATCAGACAATTTCTAACAAGACCATTTTTCAATAATTAACCCGGTTATTAATAAGTTATTCGGGACTTATTGATTATATAAATGAAAGGATAATATAATTCATCTCGTATAGGCAATATATAAACATGGGATGGTGATTAATTATGCGCAAACTTTTATTTATGCTTATTATTGGAATGCTGATCGCAGGTTTAGTCGGTTGTAATAATCCCCAGGCGGAAATTACATCCAAACCGGGCGATTATTTTCCGCTTGGAGTCAATAATAGGTGGAATTATCTGGGCGAAGGCAATGAGTATGCTTCCTATATCAGGGAAATGCCCTTTGTAAAGAATAATCAGGCCCAAACTTATGTTGATAATGGCGGTACGGTGGCGGCAGAAGTCTTTCAGATAGATGCAGATACTGTAACCAGAACATTCTTTGCCGGCGAAAAATATGA
>DAIMDR010000175.1:0-4521 GCA_036725705.1 Syntrophomonadaceae bacterium
TATGCCAATAATTGGTCCCAAAGTACGATACACATTGGTTGCCCCAACATTTCCACTGCCTTTGTTACGAATATCTACTCCGCCCAGGTATTTTCCAAACAAATACGAAAAAGGAATGGACCCAATTATGTAACAGGCAATAATTAATAATGCCTCCGTCAAATTTATCCCCCCAACTATTAGTCAATATCCCTGGAAGATTTCTCCCTTACAATTAAGCGTAATGGAGTGCCTTCAAAACCAAAATTCTGGCGTAGAGCATTTTCCAGATAACGCAGATAAGAGAAATGAATCTCTTCCGGTTTATTACTGAAAAATACAAAAGTAGGCGGAGCCGTGCTTACCTGGGTGGCATAATAAATCTTTACTTTACGCGAACCACCTCCGGGCAGAGGATTAACCAGCATGGCGTCGTTAATTACCCGGTTTAATTCCGCCGTATTAATACGACGATTATGTTGCTCAACTACAAAATTAGCTATATCCAGAGTTTGAAATATTCTTTTACGGGTATAGGCTGAAATATATAATATCGGAGAGTAGGATAGAAATTTAAATTCCTCCCGAATATCTTTATCAAACTTATTCATGGTCTTCCCGTCTTTTTCTACCAGGTCCCATTTGTTTACTACAATAATATTGGCTTTGTTCTGTTCGTGAACATAACCGGCGATGCGCTGATCCTGTTCAATTACCCCCTCAGTAGCATCCAGTAGAATTAAAACTACATCGGCTCTTTCAATACTGCGTAAAGTCCTGATTACACTGTACTTTTCAGTAGTTTCATGTACACGGGATTTCTTACGAATTCCTGCTGTATCAATCAAAGTGTATTTTTGGCCCTCGTATTCAAAGGGGGTGTCAATTGAATCACGGGTAGTACCGGGAATGTCACTAACTATAACCCTTTCCTCTCCCAATAGTGCATTTACCAAGGAAGATTTACCTACATTGGGACGACCTACGATAGCAATTTTGATTCGATCCTCTTCTTCTTCCGCTATCGGTTCTCCAAACTTCTCTACTACCGCATCCAGCAGTTCATCTGTATTCATTCCATGCATGGCCGATAAGGGGATTGGGTCTCCCAAACCCAGGTTATAAAATTCATAGTACTCCAGCTGTTTATCAAAATTTTCTACTTTATTAGCTGCCAGAACCACCGGGCGCTTTGATTTACGCAATAAATCTGCAACCTGCTCATCTTCATGGGTAATCCCATCTTTGGAGTCCACCACAAAAATAATGACATCCGACTCTTCGATCGCCATCTCAGCCTGAAGCTTTATTTCCCTGGTAAAAACACCGCCTTCATCAAACCTTATTCCACCTGTATCTATAATAATGAATTCATGTCCGGCCCAATCAGTGCTATCGTATAATCTATCTCTGGTAACCCCTGGAATATCTTCAACAATAGCTTTTCTGGCACCGACCAGGCGATTAAATAAAGTGGATTTGCCTACATTGGGTCTTCCCACAATAGCTACTACCGGTTTGGACATATTATTCCTCCATAATCTATTCACTCAGGGAATTATTCCCGTATAATATTGCTTCAACAAGTGCACCGGCACTGCCATCAACTGTGTATATATATGCTTCGGTTTTTTGTTTGATATCCTGCAAGGTTATATCATCTAATAAAGTAGTGTTTCCCTGCTGAAATACTATTTCGGGAATTATTACCCTTTTACCTGCATAATTCCTGCCCAGAGCTTTTAGAATATCATGTCCGGTCAATAAACCGGTAACCGAAACTCCTCCGCCAAAATATAGATTATCAACCGGAAGAAGAGTTACAAAAAGTCCTTCAATTTCATTTAGCCGCTCTACAATTGGCTGCAAGGCTGGAGCAGCCGACCTGCCAGTTACCATGAATACTTCCCGTTCTTCAATTTTTGCCGGTAGTTCGGATAACAATTCCTCAAACTCATCCCATAAGTTTCTTACCAAACCAATCCCATTTTCTATTTGTACAAAATCGTCATAGTAATCTGTTGGCGGTACCGATAATCCAGCTTTTATGTAAAATTCATCGGCCAGGTAAACCAAACCATGATTAAATTTATGACGATAATATTTTTGTTTCTGCTCAATAAAAGCAACCAGGTTTTTTGACTGTTCAGGATTAAAACGCTGCAACTCCGGCAGACGGTCACGGTAACCGGTCAGGCCTACCGGTACAATACCAATTGATTGTACTGCCGGATATAGCCCGGCTAAATCTTCAATGGTCGTGATTAATTCTTCACCATCGTTTATTTCCGGACAAAGTACTATTTGCGTATGTATTTCGATCCCGGCTTCTGTCAGACGCTTTAAGTCTGCTTTTATATTGCCTGCCCGGGGATTGTTCATCATTTCCCGGCGTAATTCTCCATTGGTAGTATGTACTGAAACATATAACGGGCTCAGGCGCATGGTTATTATTTTTTCCCAGTCAGACTCCTTGAGATTGGTCAGGGTAATATAATTACCGTACAAAAATGAATAACGGTAATCATCATCCTTTACATATAAAGTCTTACGCATTCCGGGGGGCATTTGATCAATAAAGCAAAATAAACAATGGTTTTTACAGACCTTTATACGATCATATACCACTCCGTCAAAAATAATCCCCAGTTCATCTGAGCAGTCTTTTTCAATTTCTACTTCCCAAATATCTCCGCCAGGCTTTTCTATTTCCAGCAGTAATTCATCATCCTGGGAATAAAACTGGTAGTCCAGCATATCTGATATTGTATTTCCATTAATACTAACCAGATAATCCCCGGCCTCAATGCCAACTTGATCAGCAATGCTATCCTGAATTACTTCCTTGATTACAACTTTCAATTCTATAGGCCTCCCCGGACATTCCGAGACTGCTAAAAAAATACCGTAAATGTCATCCTGAGGAGCTGCAGGCGACGAAGGATCTCACTTTTTCAGTAGTCTCGTACATTCTCCTTATTACTTACCAATTATCTAACATTATCCAGTCAAATAGCAACCGTAAACACATTTGCAGTGGAAACTTTTAGTTGCCGAATTTTCCACTTATCTTAAATGGTGTTACCAGTTTATTTTACTTGCTGTTGAGATGCTTCGCTGCCGCTCAGGATGACACCAAAAAATAATAAATTAAAGTCCGGTTGAGTCATATAAAATCAGGTTCAGTCAGGTTAAAAAATAGTTAACCAGACTCACCATGAGTAATCTCACTAATTGTAAAGCTGGTTTTTGAAATTCTCTATTGTAGTTCTCAGCTCCGGCAGGCGCTGTTTTAACGCCTTTGTTACTATGCTCGGGCTTTCATAATCCCAACCTAATTGGGCCAGAAGTTTTGCCCATAAAGACAAAAAAGGTTCCCCTTTAATTTCGATTGGATAGACTACCAGATCTTCTTCAGTATAATCCAAAATATATCGCAGATCTTCAATAGCTTTCTTTAGCATATCCATTTCACTGCCTACCCCCAGGGTATATACCTCGGTACCATTTTTATCTATGCCAATGAATAATGGCATACCGGTAGCATCTGCTCTCATATCACCAAAGTCATTGATATGATTTAAATTATCATCAGGAATCCGGCCAAGAAAAATATTACCGGCAATTAAGGCTTGATGAACTGCGGTGGGAGCAATAAACAAAACTTTCATATAGCCATCTCTTCCACTTGTATTGCTTTTAAACGGGTGATTTCAACCAAATTAACCAGATCAAAATATGCTTTTCTCGTACCATAACTTACCAGATTGCGCCCCGGCCAAACAATTCCCAAACGTCTTGAACCAAACCCCCCCAGTTTCATCAGCCAGTTAACACTGGTCATTGTATTTACCGGTATTACTTTTTCAGATGAATTCAATAGCTCATTTATACCGACCAGAATATTATTGCACCGGTCCCCCAATGCTTTTTTACCCAATACATATATTCGATTGTTATATTCATCTACTCCCATAAAACGAATATGTCCAAAATCACCGTTAACTGTTTTATCAAAATATGGTATGGCCATAAGTTCATCAGCCTCGGGAATACGATTTTTACCCAATAATCCCAGGTGAATTGCTGCTGCCGTAACTGAAGAATGTGAGCCGCCATAACAATGATAAATAATAATCAAACTAAGGGTCCTCCTTCGGTTAATGCTTTACTATCAGATATACCCCGTTTTCCAGGTCATGAACATTAGCGCCCAGAATTCGGGCCAGCAACATACTGATTTTATTTTGCTGGCTGGAATTGACAGCCAGAAATACCGGGCAACCGCCCCCCTGTACCAAAGATAAATTGGTTGTAACAATGGCCAAAATGTAATCACGCATACCGTTATCCATTTAATCAGCCGCCTTTTTTCCATAGAAACTGCTCAATGTAGTACCCTGAGCACTTTCCAACACCGGTACTCGTTTAATAATTTCAATCAAATATTGCAGGTCAGGTTCATTGGCAACCAAAAAGAGACCCAAATAACCTTTATCTACCTGCTTTATGGCCATAGGAGCCAAATCCATTTCGTTCATA
>DAIMDR010000176.1:0-4504 GCA_036725705.1 Syntrophomonadaceae bacterium
GTCCTGGATGTTCAGATAACCACCTACCGTTCCCTCAACTACTACATTGTTTAATCCGAGCGGATTTCCTACTACCATAACCTGGTCGCCCGCCACCGGGACTTCATGCTGCAAAGCTACATAAGGTAAATCAGATTTTTCCAGATGCAATACGGCTAAATCATATTCCGGTTTACTTTCCCAGCTAATTACTTTGCAGGGGACCTCATCCGGAAAACGAATTATGATTCGCGAAGCGTTTTCAATTACATGATGATTGGTAATAATAATTCCCTTAGAATCAATGTTAAAACCGGTTCCCTGGCGGGGAGATTGGTTTAAGCCCTGCCCTTCAGCCTCAATTTTAACCACTGCTTCCAGCAATTGGTTATCCATAGTCGCCTTTAACGAGGAAGAATTTAATAAAAGTTCACCTATGGGCTGAAAATTATTTGGCCAATAGGTAATGGCAATTAAAGCTGCAAAAGCTAAAACAGTTATTAAAGCTGTGAACCTCAGCCACATGGGTATACGACTGGGATATGAACCATCCTCATCTTCCAGCCAATCCATATATGATTCGTTCTCATCCCAGTCTGTTTGGGGATAATCTGATTCCATATCTGAGTTGTTATGTTCAAACTTATTCATTATACTCGCTAACCCAGCCTTTTTGAAAATATTGAATCTGTCGATTTAATTCTACATGGTATTGCCTTTAAGTAGAAGAGGCTAAATTGTAAGTGTTTATAAACAATAAGGCGGATGGCATAAAATGTAATTCTTAAAACATAATTTAAGTATATTATTTGCAGGAATAAATAATATTTTATCGAATTGCTATAATATGATGAATATAAGGTATAACCAATAGTTATGAATGGAGGCGGAGAAAGAAGATGGATCGAGCAAAGTGGTTTATTCTCATTACCGGTTTGATCATTGGTGCAATAGCAGTCATATTGGTTAAATTGGGCAATCCCCCTAACATGGGCTTTTGTATCGCCTGTTTTGAGCGGGATATAGCAGGAGCACTGGGTTTACATCGCGCCGGGGTAGTACAGTATATGCGTCCGGAAATAATTGGCATTATACTGGGAGCTCTGTTAACAGCAATCTTTTCCGGTGAATTTAAGTCCCGGGGAGGGTCTGCTACGACGGTAAGGTTTGTAATGGGTGTATTTATGATGATTGGAGCCCTGGTATTTCTGGGTTGTCCGTTACGCGATGTTTTGCGTATGGCAGGCGGGGACTTTAACGCGGTAGTTGGCTTTATAGGGTTTATTGCCGGAGTAGGCAGCGGCGTTTTCTTCCTTAGACGAGGATTTAATCTGGGTAGAGCGGAGTCCAGTCATTCCAATGCCGGGGGATTATTATTACCAATCATTTTTGTCTTTTTCCTGTTTTTATTACTAAAAGCTACCGTATTTAATCCCGATGCGGGCGGACCAATATTCTTCAGCAAGGAAGGGCCGGGTTCCATGGTTGCACCGTTGGCGATATCTTTATTGGCCGGGTTATTGGTAGGGTTTTTAGCTCAGAGAACCAGACTTTGTTTAAGTGGTGGAATTCGTGATTTCATCTTAATAAGGGATAATTATCTTATAATCGGTTTTATAGGAATATTTATTGGTGCTCTGGTGCTGAATATTGTTTTTGGGTTTTTCAAACCAGGGTTTGCTGAACAGCCTATTGCTCATACAATGCATATATGGAACTTTCTGGGCTTATATCTGGTTGGACTTACTGCTACCCTCCTGGGTGGATGTCCTTTGCGTCAATTGATTCTGTCCGGTGAAGGAGATATGGACGCAGCAGCAGTTGTAGTTGGAATGATCGTAGGGGCAGCTTTTGCTCATAACTTTATGCTGGCAGCCAGTCCAGCCGGAGTAGCAACTTACGGACAAATTGCCTGTGTAGCAGGCATATTGCTGATGGGATGGATTGGCTGGAGTTTTCGTGAGGAGTAGGGGGTATTATAATGGAAAAAGTCGATGTGCGGGGATTAAGCTGTCCTATGCCGGTTTTAAAGTGTAAAAAGGCTATTGATAGCGGAGCCAAAGAAATATTAGTTACAGGTACCAGTCAGGTATCTAAAGAGAATGTAAGCAAACTGGCCAAAAAAGAAGGCTTTGAGGTTACCCTTACAGTAGATGCCAAGGACGAATGGGAGATGAACTTGAAAAAGTAATTAATTTCTCAGTTTTTCGCAAGACTATAATAAAAAATCAGGTTACAATTAGAGAAGAAACTCAATATCTGTTGGGTTTCTTCTTTACTATTAAATATGGAATGCTTTTGGTGGGTGGCGAGCATGCTGAAAAGGACGATATTGATAATAATAATTGTAATTACCGGAATGTGTTCTGCGGCAATAATCCATGGGTATCTGAGTGCCAACGCACCGGTCGTTATTAATGCTGAAGATGAATTGCCACTTTCTGAAGAGAAATTATATGAAACCATTAATATTACTGCTATTGGTGATTGCCTGATGCATAATACCCAGATTTTATCCGGTCAGCAAGCGGATGGAAGTTATAATTTTGATACCTTTTTTACGCCGGTAAAACCTTTAATTGAAGAAGGAGACTATTGTTCTGCAAATTTTGAAGCTCCCATGGCCGGACCAGACAGTCGCTATGCAGGATATCCTCTCTTTAACAGTCCGGATGAAATAGCCGATACTTTTAAACAAGCGGGCATTGATCTGATTATAACTGCTAATAATCATATTCTGGATAGAGGTTATAAGGGGGCTTTGCGTACCATGGAGGTTTTACACAGTCGGGGATTGGATACCACCGGTACTTATGCCAGTCGGGAAGAGAGTCAGCAGTTTTTAATAAAGGATATTCGGGGGGTTAAAGTTGGTTATCTGGCATACAGTTACTCTACTAATGGTATTCCGGTGCCTGCGGAACATCCTTATTTCTTTAATTATTTACAACCGGAAAAAATTGTACAGGATATTGCCCTGCTCAGACCTCAGGTTGATGTTGTTGTTCTGGTGCTGCATTGGGGCCAGGAGTACCAACCCAGACCAACTGAGGAACAGCGCCAAATGGCAATTAAGTTTTTGAGCGCTGGTGCAGATATTATTTTGGGCAGTCATCCTCATGTAATTCAAACCATGGAAACGCTAAAAATTGATGACCGGGATGCATTTGTTATTTATTCAATGGGCAATTTTATCAGTCACCAGCATGGACAGGAAAGAAACAGCGGGATTGTTTTAAATATAGAACTGGTTAAGAGTTTTAAAGATAACCGGACTAGATTAAAAAGTGTAAATTATACGCCCACCTATTCGCATTCTTATACTGATAACGGCAGGACTTTTTTCCGGGTAGTTCCGGTTGAAGATACGATTAAAAGGATTGAAGCCGGGAAAGAACCTTATTTATCCCACAGTGATTTACCAGTTTTAAAAAGCGTTTTAAATCATACCCGCAATCAATTAGGTGACCCCTTCTGCTATGATTCCTGAACAATTGGCAGCCTGCCCCTGTGATATAATAGGATAATAGAGTAGGGGGGGAGTTTATATATGAACAAATATCCTAATCTCTTTAAACCGGCCTATATAGGAAATTGTCAGATATTTAACCGTTTGGTTATGGCCCCTATGGCTACCGGGTATGCATCCAGTTATGGAGAAATAACTGATAACAATATTAATTATTATGAGAGCCGGGCCCGTGGTGGAGCAGGATTGATAATAGTTGAGGCCGCCTGTGTTGATTCACCGGTCGGCAGGGAAGGCTTCGGGCAAATTCATATCGACCATCCGCGTTACATACCGGGGTTATCCCGTCTGGCTACAGCGATTAGATCTCATGGCAGTTGCGCCTTTATTCAGTTGTTTCATGCCGGCAGACAAACCAGTACCATAGTAACCGAGGGCAATACGCCGGTTGCCCCCTCTCCCCTGGCCTGCCCATTTATGAGAGAAAAGCCCCGCGAGCTTACTGCTGAAGAAATAGATATTATAAGAGCTAAATTTGTAAGTGCGGCTATGATTGCCAGTATGGCAGGGTTTGACGGAATAGAACTTCACGCCGCGCATGGTTATCTGATTAATCAGTTTTTATCACCTGATACTAATCGAAGAGATGATGAATTTGGCGGTTCCCTGCATAATCGTATGCAATTTTTATTACAAATAATAAGAGATATTAAACACTTTCAACCGGAATTGGCCATCAGCGTTCGTCTTAATATTGATGATTTTGTTCCTGACGGTTTAAAGATGGAAGAAAGTCTTATTATTTGCCAGGAGGTTGAAGATGCTGGAGCGGATGCTATCCATTGTTCCTGTGGTACTTATGCGTCCGGCTTAACCAGTATTGAACCGGCTTCTTATGTAGAAGGCTGGCGGGTTTATCTGGCGGAAAAAGTTAAGCAGGCAGTAAATATTCCGGTTATAACCGGAGGAATAATTCGTAATCCGGTTATGGCTGAAAAGATTATTGAATCCGGGCAAGCCGATTTCGTTTTTTTGGGCAGGCCCTGGCTGGCTGAT
>DAIMDR010000177.1:0-4497 GCA_036725705.1 Syntrophomonadaceae bacterium
AAAATTTAATAAGCAGGTTGGCAAACGGTATGTTTGCTAAAAATAACTCCTCCTTCATAAGCGAGTATCGTTTTTTGGTACTCGCCTTTTTTTGCCTGTTTATAAATAAAAATGGCATAAAAAAAAGACGAGCTTCGTAAGCATAGAAAAGGAACTTGTAGGAGGGCTTAAAAATATGAATCAAAAATTTGTTATTGTAGTTGCAGTTATGGTACTGGCCGTCTGTTTGATAAGCGGAGGATGTCAGCCCAATGAAAAAGTGGAAAATGTTAAAAGTTTAAAGGATCTGGTAAACCTGTTACCGGAACGGCCAGTTGATAAAACAGCCCCGGCGGAAGAGTCGGTTGTAGTTAATAATGATATAGTGCCCGAAAGCAGCGAAATGCGGGAGGTAGTGCTATATTTTGCTGAGTCTGAAGGTAATAAACTTATCGCGGAAAAAAGATTGATCCCCAAACAGGAAGGAATGGCACGCAAAACTTTGGAAGAGCTGTTTACGGGACCCCGGACCGATGAATACTCAGGGGTAGTACCTGAAGGGACCCGGTTAAGGGATATTAATATTAAACCGGACGGATTATGTATAATTGACTTGAGCACAGAGGCCACAAAAATTAAAAATGCTGCTGAAGAAAAACTGATGATAAATGCAATAATTAAGACGGTTGGACAATTTCCATCTGTGAAGCAGGTTGCATTTATGATTGATGGTCAGCCGGTAACTGCTATAGGTGATTATGTTGATTTATCAAAACCATTAGCTGCCTCTGCTAACTTGTAAAGTTTCTGAAAGAATCTTGTAAAAATTATAAATTTAAAGGGTTTTCAAGGATGTCACCGGAAGAATCTGATTACAAACTACAAATGGGAGTAGAATAAATTTACTACTCCCTTATTTTATTGTCTGTAATAGTGCAGAATATGGAATATATAATATAAAAGTGATACATTTATTATTGTATTAATTATCAGCTTATTATTAATGAGGTGTATGCAATGAGAAATAACCCCATTGGAGTATTTGACTCAGGCGTTGGAGGGTTAACAGTAATAAAAACCATGGCAGAACAGCTTCCGGGAGAAAATTTTATATACTTTGGAGATACGGCTCATTTGCCTTATGGCAGTAAATCTCCGCAACAATTAATGAGTTATGCCAAATATATAGTAGAATATTTACTAAAGTATAAAGTCAAGGCTGTAGTGGTTGCCTGTGGAACTCATTCTTCCATAACCGTACCACAAATACATGGTCAATATGATGTTCCGATTTTGGGGGTAGTTAATCCGGCCGCCCGGGCAGCTATAAGAACAACGCATAATGGGAAGATTGGAGTTATGGCCACTCAAGCTTCAGTAAACAGTAAATCATATTCCCGTAAAATAAATGAATTGCAATCCCAGGCTCAGGTTTTTGAAGTAGCCTGTCCACGATTTGTTCCTTTAGTGGAATCAGGCCAACTACAGGGAACGGAAGTCAGTCACATAGTGAATGAATATTTGCAGCCACTTATGCAAGAGGGAGTAGATACTATAGTACTTGGTTGCACACATTATCCTTTTTTATCGGCTGTTATCAGTGAATGTGCGGGGTCAGGAGTAACAGTAATTGATCCCGCTTTGGAAACAGTAACTGAATTAAAAGATTATCTGCAAAAGCAGGAATTGTTAAACGATGCAAGAATTGCCCCCTGCCGCGAATTTGTTGTTAGTGGTGACGATTCGTCATTTTATAATGTAGGAAGGTTACTGGTTGGAGATATGATTACCATAGTGGGTCAGGTGGAAATGGAATGTCAGGAAAAGCAGGATACCATTATGGACGAGATGGACATTAATAATAGTGGAGGGATAAAATGATAAGACCAAATGACCGTAAAAATGATGAAATGAGGGAAGTAAAGATTACTCCCAATTTCATAAAACATCCGAATGGAGCTGTTTTAATTGAAGCAGGTGATACCAGAGTAATTTGTTCAGCCATGATTGAAGACAAAGTACCTTCATTTTTAAAAGGAACTGGATCAGGTTGGGTAACTGCCGAGTATTCTCTATTGCCGTCTTCAACCGGAACCAGAACACCACGGGAAGCAGCGCGTGGTAAGGTTACCGGAAGGACATCAGAAATTCAACGATTGATTGGCAGATCCTTACGCGCAGTAGTTGACCTGACTAAGTTGGGTGAAAGAACTATCTGGATAGATTGTGATGTAATCCAGGCAGATGGTGGAACTCGTACTGCTTCTATTACCGGCAGTTTTATTGCTCTGGGGCTAGCCCTGAAAAAAATGAAAGCAGAAGGAATATTGGATACTATTCCATTAACTGATTATGTAGCAGCCATTAGCGTAGGCATTCTGGAAGGAGTTCCAATTTTGGATCTGGAATATGTGGAAGATTCACAGGCTGATGTTGATATGAATGTAGTTATGACTGGTAAAGGTAAATTTGTTGAAATTCAGTGTACAGCTGAAAATGAGCCTTTTGACAGAAACGAACTAAACTCTTTGTTACAATTAGCTGAAAAAGGAATTCAGGAGTTAATTACTATTCAAAAATCAATATTGGGAGAGCTTTATGAAGACTCTATTACTGGCAACCCGTAATGCAGGTAAAAAAATTGAGTTACAGGAAATGCTGAATGATATTGGTATCTCCGTTATAAATCTGCATGATATACCACCATTACCGGAAGTAGTTGAGGACGGTAATACTTTTCGGGATAATGCGGAAAAAAAGGCGCGTGAGACAGCAAAAGCTACCGGTTACTGGTGTCTGGCTGATGACTCAGGATTAGTAGTAGATGCATTAAATGGGCAGCCAGGGATTTATTCTGCCCGATTTGCCGGTTCTGAAGCCAGTGATGAAGATAATAATCAAAAATTACTGGATTTAATGAAAGATATAGATGAACCGGAAAGAACTGCCCGGTTTGTATGTTCCATGGCACTAAGTACCCCTGAAGGAGAAACCCTGGTGGTGGAGGATTATTGTGAGGGCATTATTCTAAGGCAACCAGTTGGTGAACAGGGATTTGGCTATGACCCGTTATTTATGCCACAAGGATATAACCAAAGTATGGCCCAGTTATCCCGCCAGGGAAAAAACTTAATCAGCCATCGTGGCAAGGCTCTGAACAAGATTAAACCGATTCTTATTGCCAGAATCGGCGAATAGGGGCTGTTTATGAAGATTGCAGTTACGGGTGATACTCATGGCCGAATTGAAGAAGTAAGGAACAGTATCATGTTGCATAAGGTGGAGGGATTGTTTTTTACCGGTGATTTTTATGCCGATGGGGTCAGATTGGCAAAAGAATTAAAAGTAGATTACTATGGAGTATCAGGTAACTGTGACGTTTTTCGTAAAGGCAAAGAAGAACAAATCATCGAACTTGATGATATAAGGTTTTATTTGATTCATGGACATCAATACAGTGTGAAACACGGAGGACTTCAGTCGCTATATTATCGCTGCCAGGAATTAAAGGCTCAGGCAGTTATATACGGACATACTCATGTGGCAAACTGTGAACAGATTGATGATATATGGTTTATAAATCCGGGCAGTCCGACTAATCCACGGAATAAAATTAAAACCTGGGTATTGCTGGAGTTATATAAAGATAGAATAGTACCTGCTATTCAAAATCTTTAAGAGAGAAACAGATAAATATTTAAATATAGCCGGTATGAGTCATTTTCGGATAAGGACATTGTAAATAATTGTTATGTATTCATGATTAAAATGGGGCGATGTTCTTGAAAGGATTATAGATATGCGCTATATTTGGTAGGGGTTAATAAATAACCTAGTTTCATACGTAAAGGATGTTGACTGTGGGAATAATACCTGATTATGTTGGAGTATCAGCGTTTGGAATTAAGTTGGGAGTAATCGTTCCCGGAACCGATCTGGTTGATATGATTTTCCAGGCTTTAACCAAATGTGATCATGATGGATTACTTGATGATGGGGATACAGTTTGTATTACCGAGTCAGTAGTTGCCCGCGCTCAGGATAACTTTGTTACTGTATCAGAGATTGCTGAAGACGTAGCCCATAAACTAAATTTTAAATCGGATAGTACCTTAGGAGTAGTATTTCCAATACTAAGTCGCAATCGTTTTTCTCTTATCCTGAAGGGCCTGGCTGCTGCTGTACCTCAGGGTAAAGTAATTGTTCAATTATCTTTTCCTAATGACGAAGTAGGCAATCAGCTTTTACCACCGGAGGTAGTGGAAGTTTTAGGATACAATTGTAATCAGATAGAAGTACAGGCACTTAAAGGGCAGAAGTTCAGTCACCCCATTACCGGGGTCGATTATATGGAATTATATCAGGATATAATAAGGGAACAGGCTAAAGATGTAGAGATTATAATATGTAATGATCCGCTCCGTATTACTCAATATCCGGTTGATGCTGTTGTGGCAGCTAATATTCATGCACGCAACAGAACCATTCAAAAGTTAAGAACTACCAAAGTACCCTGCA
>DAIMDR010000178.1:0-4443 GCA_036725705.1 Syntrophomonadaceae bacterium
GATCTACGTACACTGTATCATAAACACCAGGGGTTTTCTCATCGACCAAGAGGATCTTTACAGGCTTGCCATAAAATTGAGCAAGATTACTATCGGGGTGATCTCCAATATGGTAGATGCCGCTCTTGCTGGTTCCAGTCATATGATAGCCCTTTGTATCTGTAGAAGTGGTATTTGCATACTGTGAGCGATAGCCAAAGACTCCTTGCTGATATGAGGAGAGCGAATCCGGGTCGATCACTATAGGCCAGCCATAGTAAGGAGAGCTTGCGTTTGAGACACGGGCTTGAGTTCCTATGAGGTCAGGAGTGGCGAAGTCTACTCCGCTATCCATTACAGCTACCTTAACACCCTCGCCTGTATAGCCCATATCCCATGCATCTTCGACTCCGAATTCCTCGAGGCCTCTGTAGGCATGGTAGAGGGTGGGATTACCGCTCTCTACCGCGCCGGAAGGTAACATTATTAATCCTATTATCGATAGAATAAGGAAAGATCTCAATGACTTATTATAGATCCACATATTCATCCTCTGTTGTTTTTCCATTGAGCATAAAAATTAACGGATGGTGAAGGGCATCATTCACTCACTTCATTTGATGGCGTAACCACGATCCCCACAGGATCGCTAAGTTCACTCTCATTTCCTTCGCTGTTCACGGCAGAGACTCTGAACGTCCGGCTCATGATTATAATATAAGCAAAAAAAATAGGCGGTTAGCCCTGATAACTCTGGCTATTTTGCATTAGGCATAAGCTCCGCCTGCTCAGTGACCACTGGCACACTTCCTGCTTCTTTGTGCACCCACTTTATCATCTAGCTAGCCGTTTGATTTCGGATACTCGAAAAATCCCTCGGCGGTCATGGTGTAGGTGGTGGACCCGTCTGGTTGGACCTTGTACTCTAGGGACGCCACGTTCTCTCCAGTATCGTCTTTTAATGTGACATTACCAGCTATATCGTTTAGCTCGACGGCGCTATTCAGGAACAGATCTGTCTCGTTCTTCTCTCCTTTGCCGAGGTGGACTCTAACCCGTTGGCCGGACTCAAGCGAGTGCTCTTGCAGAGCGATCTGGGTCCCATCGATCACAAGGCCCCAGTTCCTTAAATTTTTTGTCTCGTTCAGCCCATTGACTATCTCGACGAACTCGTCATCTCCTAAGGCCACTACTTCTGCAATTCTTAGGGTCGGAGTAAGGGCTGTAGTATTTTCTTGTGCCGTTACACAAGTACATATTGCAGCCAACGCTATCACGGCAAGAACAAGCTTTGCTCCTACTATCTTAGGTCGCACAGTCACAAACATTTTTCTTCTATTCATTTCTTTCACCTTTTTACTCTCATTCGATTTCGTCATTCAGCGATGACCATTAAGATCTTTTTTGGGGCAGTTCTATTTAGGGAAGCCATTATGGATAGGCCTAGTTACCGCAAAGTAATATCCACGACACCCAGTCGACGTATCTATTTACGTCATTTGTCGGTATAAAGCACTTGACAGATATAAATCTTGTGGCGGGCTTCGAGATAGGCATTTCGGTAGGATTAATAGTGCCTTTTCGATGACTCATTTGTCCTAAATAAATTATATTGCTGCCTGATTCTATTTCATTTGCATTATGTGTAATGATTATTAACGTTTTTTCATCTTTTAAACTTTTAATGACTTCATTAATTGATCTTCTTGATTCCACATCTATTGATTTCGTTACTTCATCAAGAAGAATTATGGGGGAATCCTTCAGAATGGCCCTTGCCAGGGCGATCTTTTGCTTTTCCCCGCTCGATAGTCTCAATCCGCCCTCTACGTCAACGAATATTTTTCGTCCAGGCACACATGTGCCAGTGAACGGCATTATTGAGAAAGGATGAAGCAGCGACCCAGGTCCGAAAAGTACTTGTGCTGCACCCTTGCCAAATAAAAGATCAAAAAAAGATGCCCCTGCATGCGATTTGTAATAATCATGATTTTCAAGGTAAAAAATTTTAGCTTCTTCTAGTCGCTTCATAAATGCAGTATTGTCTTCCTCTGAAAATCGATTATAGTACTTACACCCGCCGACATTGTTAACGATTGAAGCGCCTGTTATATGAGGAACATCCGATCTATTAAAAAATTCATCGATTTTAAATAAATCGCTTTTCCAATCAAAGACTGTTTGAGAATGGATTTTTTTATACTTTGCATCCATTATTGGTTTAATATTACTCATAATATCTTGGAATGTACCATGCCCACTCCTATAAACTCTTAATCTATCATGCTCGTCTTCAGGTCCATCAAGGCTAATAGATATCGAGAAATCATACTGCATAAGCCAATTCGCTTTTTCTTCATCTAACAAGCTACCATTTGTGGTTAGGACATAATGAGTGTGATACATTTTATATTTATCTTCAATATATTCTACACATTCTTTAATTAGATCGAAGTTCAAAAGAGGCTCTCCTCCATAGAATCCTACTGCTGGTACCCTTAATGGATTGTATCTTAACCCTTCCTTCGTAAGAGAAAAGAAATGATCTATTGATTTCTTTGCAATAGAGAAATACATATATCTGTCAGAATGATGGCGAGTATATTTGTAGTTATTTGAGTACACGCAGTATTTACATCTGAAGTTGCAATCTTCTGTAACATTTAGTGTGAGCTGTAAAAGACAATTCCTTAGCACAAATTGTCTTATATCTGAGATAGAAACAGTATAAGGTATCTGCAATCTGTAATTCTGAAATTTGATTTTTTCCCATTTTTTAATCCAATCATAACAATACGAGATTTCTTCCTCTTCAAAATCTTTTTTTAGTTTTTTAATAATAATTCCTTTATTTGATATCGACTTCTGATCCGAAAGTTCATTCATAACTGCCCTCATAGTATGAGAGAATGGAATAGAAAGACCAACCTCGTTATCCCATGCATACATATTCCCATTTCCACTATAGAACTCTAACATTTTTTTGTCTCCTTATGTATGCGATTCCCTATAGAGGTTCTTCTCATACAATGGTGATTTCTAATCTGTCTTCATATATTTGATATGCATTGGCTGTTTTTATTATAGGTAAGATAAATAAAGACAGCAACATCAGCAACTATAACTATAGCCGCTGATGTTGTTGTCTTTAACCTGCTACTTTCTGCCCTGGAATGGATCCATTGCTGTACCCTACGCTATACCATGTCGAATAGGTATCTGAAGTAGTGCAGGAACAGGAGCATGTACAGCTACACGTACACTGGGGGCTCACTTGCACTTCCATAACCTGTGTCATGATTTCCATTCTTTTACCTCCAAATTTAGTCGAGGTTCTATACCTCGCCATGCTATCTTATTACTACACTTCTATATAAATTTTAGTTTTTACATAAAAAGGAAAAGCGACCTATTTATATAAATACAATTTTAAAGCCAAAATTCAGTAGATTATTATCGATTTTACAGTTCAAATATGAAATGTAAAATCTTACGTAAAATCTCATTCAAATCCAAATAGAAATAAAGACTTAAAAGTAAAATAAATTGTTATTAGACCTTCTTTCCTCATGAGTTTTCACATTTCACGTCAAAACTCAATAGGTGCTAGAAGTCCTTTTACCCATCACTTGAGTATCAACATTTTCTCCCCTCTCTGCGCGCCTGGACATCTCTGGATCTCAAAGCATCGCTTATCAAGACACTTCACCAGGCGCGTAAACTGCGAGGGGCTAAGCCCCAGATCGCTTTGAAGCTGCTTGAAGGCCTGCGATCCCCCGTAACCCTTTAAAAGCTCCTCAAGCCTTTTGATCCTGTGTGCCGTCGTCCTCCCATGGGAAGTCCTCTTCTTCTCTTCCATGGAGCTTATTCTCTGCTCCAGGAGCCGAATGGTCTGGTCCATTTCGAGCATCTTCGCAGAGACCTCAAACGGCGGCGCATCGGCTTGCTTGGAGATATCCTCCTTAAGATCGAGTTCGCCATTAACAGAACCAACAAGATTGCGGCCGGGTTCCGGAGTGCCGCCCAGGTCTTTTAGCTTTGCCAGCAACTGTTGTCTCTCTTCTCTAAGATTAAGAAGCTCCTGAAGCAGTATCTTTTGAAGAGCAATGGGATTTATAGATATTTTGGAGTATTGCTCCTCAGCAGGCGATAAGGCCATTGTGCTCATCATCCCCTTGATATACGCCCGATAAAAATGCTGCAGACGTTGGATTCAGCCTTTCCCTTGACAACAGCGTTTGATTCCTCCAAAATTAGCCTGAGTGCCAGCTCTGTCTTCTCAATCATTTCTTCTCACCAAAAACGCCGCTTACTCTGGCCCTATTTTTCATAAGGTTTCGACAATATATGAACCTTTCGATGGCATATATCGTCATTTATCTCAATAAGAAATTTAAGAAGCTTGCCGCTTAACTCTGCCGAAAGCTTTGGCGAAGAAAGCATTGGCCCCTTCTCTGCGATCGA
>DAIMDR010000179.1:0-1016 GCA_036725705.1 Syntrophomonadaceae bacterium
GGGTTGGAACTCCGCGAATACCGTATTTTACTGCCAGAGCTTTATTGTCATCTACATTAACTTTACCCACATTAAGTTTTCCACTATTGTCAGTTGCCAGACTATCTACAATTGGACCCACCATTTTACATGGACCACACCAGGGAGCCCAGAAATCTACTAAAACCGGTAATTCTGACTTAATTACTTCCTGTTCAAAATTAGTTTCGGTTAATGCCGTTACCTCCGCCATGATTATCCCTCCTGAATAATTATTTAATAAGTCGGCTCATGGTAGTGATTATCTCCTGAAATGCTTCGGAGTTACCCTGCTCGTCCAGAGCATTTTCCAAACATTTATGAGCGTGATATTCAAAAACCATTATTCCGACTTTATTTACTGCTGCTCTGATTGCGGCGATCTGATTAAGAATTTCATTACACTCCGCTTCATTTTCAACCATACGTTGAATACCGCGAACCTGACCTTCTATTCTTCTTAATCGCGTCAATATATCCTTCTGATTATCAGCCTTGGACTCCATTTCTTATACCCCCCTTGGGTATCTTTAATATAGTATAGTGACAATAATATAAAAAGTCAATATATATCCATATTTTCTCTCCGGTTGTAACGGAGATTTAACAAAGCACTTTGAAAAGGTCCTAAACAAAAAAGGGGTGCCAGGTTAACCCTGAGACACCCCTTTTAAACCAGTTTTACCATATTATACAGTATACTCCTATACCAATCCCCATAGCAATTATTATCCAAATAAGTGTTCGTATCATTTCATTTTTAACCTGTTTGGTAAGTTCCTCCACCCTGTAACATCCTCCTCCAATAATATTATGCCTTTATGTTTTTATATTATAACACTTTTGTGCTTAATTTTTTAATTCCATTTTGTTGCTATTTCTTTATATTATCAGGCCCTACAGCCAGAACGGTATCAACAGCAGGCTTAATATCCCGGGCCAGTAATGATCGTGCGGTTTCTTTTCCCTGTTTTGAGTCAACTTGATACATGTTGATA
>DAIMDR010000179.1:1026-4432 GCA_036725705.1 Syntrophomonadaceae bacterium
TTGCTTATTAATACCTGTTTCTCAGGCGAAAGCTTACGGTCAATCACATAAACAGTTTTAGCAGGTAATATTTCTTCTTCGCAGAACAAACAAATTTTAGTAGTTTTGTTACTTGATTCACCAATTATCTGACAGCATATGAAATTTTCTTCTCGAAAAGCTGCTATCGCAATTGCACTTTTTAACCGGTTGGTTATTTGCAATTTATCCTGATCAGTAATCAGGCCTGCCTGTTTCGCAGCCTTCATAACCAGATCAGTTGCTTTTAACTGATTATTGGTCAATGGTTCAACCTGATTTGTTTTTAAAATGTCATTTATATATATTGTTTCTTCAGGTAAAATGATCTGTTCATGGTAAAGCATAAGAACATCCATCTCATTCCCATATGAAGTTGCAGCTGCTACTGCCAAAACATCTTTAATATTTTTAATATCATCTGATGCTATTCGCGGTGGTATTTTATTAATTACTAATTCAACCGGCCCCAGTGTTCCCGCTTCTAATTCCTTGCACAAATGTTCCCTGGAAGCATCCAGGTCTATACTTATACCATAATGATCAGCTTTATAATTATAATGTTTATCGTTAAAAACAAATCGCGCTTCCCGGGCCGGACGATCATAGGTTTCTTTAAGCTGTTTAATTTGATTAATAATTTTTTTATCATCCCATGTAAATACCGGTGTAATCTGTTCCGTTTTACCCCGGATTATTACTGCCTTAAATATCGAGTTGCCCGCTTCTTCGGCTAAATACTTATCGGTCTTCTCAATGGTAGCAACTGAATTATATTCTATCCCAAGCTCTTCCAGTGGGACTGAAATCATTTTGCCATCAATTAATAATTGCAAATGACTGCCCCATGAGGAGAATAAGCTGGAATGCAAACAATCCAAAGCCTGGTTCTTCTCCAGATTACCAACCTTTACTCCCCCAACTATAATATTGGACGGGTATTTGCTATTATCTCGCTGAGCAAGAATAAAGGAAGCAGTAGTGATAGTAATTACTACTGCCAAAAATACACTTATCAGCCCACGGTAATATTTTATTCCGGGTCTATCCATTACAATACTCCCAAATTAATCTACTTGGCACAGTGGGATAATTCGAGGAATTTATCTTTAGCTTCGGCCAGCTGTATTATATCTTGATTTATCACCGTACCTTCAGCGATTATTACCTGTCCATCATCATCTTTTATATCCTGGGTTACTTTTTTCCCCATAATAAATTCTCTTTGCCGTTGCTTGAACAGAGCGGTTCCATCACTGCTGCCATTAGTGTTACGTGAAATTTCATCTTCACTTGTTGCCGCTGTTTCCTGAGGTTTTTCGGTGGTATTGTCAGCATCCTGGCGAACTACTATAACATCACCGCCATAAGTTAAAACCTGATCAGAATTGATAACCTCGATTTTATTTTCATCCTCTATGGTTTTATATTCCAAACGTGTAATTCTGCCACTGGATTCTTCAATCTCATATTCGCTGATTACACCGATCAAATTACCACGATTTGTTAATACCCTACTACCCTTGATTTCAATATTTCTTTCCAACAGATTATTGGCATTTGCTGTTTCACTAATATGTGTAAGCAGGGTTTCGCTCTCTGTTGTTACTGCATGTTCGCCAATTCCAGCTACTGAGCGGTATGACAACACGCGCGCTCCTACATACCAGCTTCCGTTGCTTACCATGATATAATCAACTTTTCCCTCTTCCGGATTGATAATAAGGTCTTTGACCTGTCCAATCTTACGTCCGTCAACTATAGAGAAGACTGGCAGACCTATAATCTCCTGGGTTTTTTTCATTTTTTCTACTCCCTTCCGCTCTCCAGTAATTCAATTTCCTCTGCCACCTTCAACCTGACTAGACGAGGCACAGATGAGGCAGGCATATTACCCATACGCAAACGGGTCAGTTCCCGAATAAGTACCTCAATATAAACAATCTGTTTATTTATTTCCCTAATTATAGCAGGTTCAACTTGAGTAAATCCAACCAGTTCATTAAGTAATTCTTTGGCTTTGGAATAAGCTCCAATTTCTTTATAAATATAGACTCTTTCAAGGCCCAACAGACAGCGCATGCCTTCACCCTGAGCAAGTTTATAAGCCTTGGTAAACGCTTCCGCTGCATTTAATATGTGTCCCTGTAGCTTGTAGTCGAATCCCAGACCGACCACATTAAGAACCTCATCGGATTCAACCGGGTTAATCCATGTTTCTATGGATGGTCCGAAATCAGATAATACGACTCCCGATTTATCTTCAGATGAACCATTATCGACCGATTCTTCTTCCATATCACAGAGCTCTAATTGATTGCCCGGCTTTTCATCAGCAGAATCCTCGTTAGTCTCAGATGATTCAATCTCTTTAACCTGTTCTATATTTTCTGCTGCAAGTTCTCCGTTCATTACCTGAATAGAATCATCTTTCATCTCAGATTCAATCTTTATATCCCTAACCTCGCTGATTAATTCTTCAGATACTGCCGCTGCTTCATCTGTATTAGGTTTCTCAGGCTCTATGTTTTCTTCGGAAAATGATTGATTGTCATACTCCGGTTGTTCATTTGCATCTATCAATTGGTTTAGCTCAATATTAACTGAACTAATTTTCTCATCCAAATCAAAGCCATCCTCTTTATCTTCTGACGGTTGGATTTTATTTGTCAGTTCAATATTTTGCCTGTTTAATGAGCTCATACTTTCATTGTTATTGCCCGTTGCTTCTCCGGCGTTACCTGCATTAGCCCCTAATGGCTGTCTCAATTGTACAGCCTTTATTATCCAGGGATGCATAATAAAAGCTGCCATTACCACCAGGGCCATAATATAAACTATTACAGATGTGACCGTCCCTAATCGGGACATTGAAATAGGGAAGAAAACAATCATTAAAAATGATACTGCATTAACTATTATAATGTCTCTGGTTTCATAACCATCTTTATGTAATAGCCAGGTCATAATTAAGCCAATGGGAATAAAAATAAAAACAATATACAAAACATATTCCTGCATAATTTACCTCTTAATTTAATACTCCACAAGTAAAATTCGACAGGCAAATTCTTTTTTCCTGCCCATAACTCCATTTTGGGTCTAATAGAAAACAAAATAGACCAATGGTATTAATATTATTTTATTAGTGATAGATTTTGACAGACATTGAAATATTCCTGCCAGGCTCTAAAATATCTATTGTTTATATCCTCAACAAAAGTATATATTTTTTGGGAGGTTTTTTCCTATTAAGGAAGGATAATTTTTAATTGATGGCGAATTATGCATACTGAGTGGTTTCAGACTTTTTTAGTCTGCAGTGTAGAACGAAAAAACAAATTATTTTAAGGGGGAAATTTAATGAAGGACGTATTTGTAGTAGAAG
>DAIMDR010000180.1:0-4407 GCA_036725705.1 Syntrophomonadaceae bacterium
AAGGAATGTTTGTATTTTCTACCTTTTCTACTACTTCATAATAAGCTTCTTTCATATAGCTATTAAGAATAACTTTGCCAATATCATGTAATAAGGCAGCGGTATATGCGACATCTACCGCAGGATATTTAATTCTTTTGGAAACAATACGGGCTGCAATAGCTGAACTTTGTGAATGATGCCATAATTCACCCGGTTCCAGTGCATAGCCTCCAATTTCCTTATTAAGAATTTCGCTGACTGATGCTGCCAGTACAATACTGCGAATAGTTCTGAAACCCAGCAGCACAACTGCATCAGTTACGGTAGATATTCTACGCGGGAAACCATAAAAAGCCGAGTTTGCTAATCTCAGTACTCTGGCAGTCATACTCTGATCCTGAGTAAGAACATTATTTATATCCTGAGCAGTTGAATCAGGATCTTCTGATAATTTCATTACCTGTACTACTACGTGGGGTAATGCCGGTAGATCATTTACTGCTTCAACAAGCTGTTCGAGGGAAACCATTCCCATCGATAACCCTCCTATCTCCAGTTATCAATTTTTCGTTCGAGATAAGTACGGTAATTTCCAAGTTCTTCACTAATTTTTAATAATAATCTTTCCAGGTCAATTTTGGACAAGGTTATTTCCTCAGGATTTATTATTTCAATGGTTCTAAATTCATCTTTCATAGTAAACTTCAATACTTCTTCAATGGTATCTGCGTTCAAAGTAATGATAACCGGTGCATAACTTATAAGCTTACCAGTAATTTCATCAACCACCGAATAAGTTTCAAGTCCCATATCAATATCTTCAATATAAATACCCTGAATAGGTACATTGCGAATCAACGATATTTTATTTTGTCTGATTTCTTCTGCTACCTGTTCTCCAGTTTTACCTCCGAACAATTTTCCCTGCTGGGCACGACCACGGTAATCAAAACGGACTTTCATTCGTAATCTTTCCAAATCAGTCCCCCCTTGTTTTAATTACAAATTTCTAACTAAGGGTACACCCACACTGCCATAAACACATTCCCAGGGCGGCAGACAATCCTTCCCCATAATGGATACCCAGATTAATCAACGGACTTAGTTTCAAGCTTTTCAATGCTACTAAATGGCCGGGCTCAGCTGACAAGGAAGCTGTCAATAATTTAAAATCTGCCTGACTATCTAATCCTGTAGCCAGTAAAGCTGCTACCGAAGTAACATATCCGTCCAGCATAATCCACATTCCACTTCGGGCTGCTTCAAGTATAAATCCTGCTAGTGCAGCGATTTCCAGACCCCCGAAACGGCTGAGCAAATCGATAGTATCAAATGGAAATACCTGTCGACACTTTAATGCCCTGTTAATAATATCGACTTTTCTTGCATAAACTTTATCTCCGGCTGAACCTGGTCCGACAATACTGGCAGGAGATATCCCGGAAATTACTGTTATAATTGCTGATGCACAAAGGGTATCTGCCACGCCGATTTCACCTATTCCTATTATATCAAATTTATGAACAGATAAAGTGTTGTAAATACCTGCTCCTATATTAATTGCCTGCTCAACCTCAACTCTTTCCAACGCATCCCCGAATAAAAAATTGGCAGTTCCCTGGCGAATATTAAGATTTACAGTACCAGGTACCGGTGTTTTTAATCCAACATCGATTATATACTCTAACTTATTAAGTTGCTGTAACAAGCTGGCTGTCGGTGCCCTGCCGTTTATATGTTCCAGTACAATATCACCGGAGCTAAACGGAAGGTATGCACTTATATTTTCCTCACTGATACCATTATCTCCTGCAAATAATACTAAACAATATTCTATTGGGTCATAATTTGTCGTTGGATCTTTCAGCCAATAGGGGTTTACCGGCTCAATCCCAGGCTGTATATTAATTAAATTCACTCTTAATAATCAATTCCCTTCCTGGCAGTGATGCCCTGATTGTAAGGATGTTTGATTTTATCCATATTGGTTATTAAATCAAAGCTATCCTTTAATTCGGCTGGAAATAGCCGCCCGGTAGTTATTATATCTATGTCAGATGAAGAATTTTGCAACATGAAGGTAATGTATTCCCTCCATAACGGGAAAAGTTGATATACATTCCATATTTCATCGAGGATAATGACATCGTATTTACCGTGCTCAAATTGCTGACTTACAAAATGCAGTCCTGCTTCTGCCAATCGATAATCTTCTTCAGATTTATTGGAGTTGGTTACTATGCACTCGCCTTTTCCCGGACAGCAATCCTGCCCGTTATAAGGACACTTACGACCAAAAGATACTGCTTTCAGGGCTGGGTCATCTATTCGTTTTATTGCCCGCCACTCACCGCTAACTTCCAGGTCTTTAAGAAAAGCCACTATTAAAACTCTTTTTCCATGTCCCCAGGCCCTTATTCCCAAACCCACCGCTGAAGTTGTCTTGCCTTTGCCGTTTCCGGTAAGTACCAGTTTCATTATCCTACCTCAAATTGCTTTCGCTGGCCAACTGTCTTAATTTATTTACTTCCTGCCGGTCTAATAATCGGTATTCACCTTCCGCCAGGTCTTTTAATTCCAGAAAAGCAAATCCAGTCCGTTTTAAAGTTATAACCGGATATCCAACTGCCTGGCACATTCTTTTTACCTGCCGATTACGACCCTCATGAATAATTATTTCCAATAAGGTTTGATGATGATCAATTTTTAAACATCTTACTCCGGCCGGAGCAGTTATTCCGTCATCAAGCATTACCCCTTCAGAAAGTATATTTATGGCAGCCTGATTAACTACTCCTTCTACCCAAGCCTGATAGGTTTTTTTTATTTCATAGCGGGGGTGAATCATCAGGTTGGTAAAATCACCATCATTAGTAAGCAACAATAAACCTTCTGTATCTAAATCGAGGCGGCCTACAGGGTAAACTCGCTGAGGGAGGTCAGCTAATAAATCTATTATGGTGGTACGACCGTGAGGGTCACTGACTGAGGATAATACTCCGGTAGGTTTATTCATCATCAGATAAATCTTTTCTTCAACAGAAATTTGCCGGCCATCTAATTCAACCCGATCGGTTTCAGGGGTTACATTGTAAGCCAGCTGATCAATTATTTGACCATTAACTGCTATACGCTTATCAATAATTAGCTGTTCTGCTTTTCGACGCGAAGTTATACCCGCCTCGGCCAGATATTTTGCCAGCCTCACTTTTTCCCCCATTCTGCCCTGAGCAACTAAAATGTTCCTGACTCTATTATGCTTTAGTTTCGTTATATACATTCTATTTCCTGCCCGGGGAAAGATTAATAGAAAATTGATTCAATCTATTTTATACTTAGCCCATATGACTTTTCTGGTATTATAATCATTAATGATAGTAATTAGTGGAGGCTTATATGGAAAAAAGAAATATAGACAAACCCAAAGTAGAACAAGCGGTGCGCATGATTTTAGAAGCTATTGGTGAAAATCCGGAACGTGAAGGTCTGGTTGATACTCCGCGGCGGGTTGCTAATATGTATTCCGAAATATTTGCCGGGATAGATATTGAACCCCGCGAATTGTTACAGGTGCGCTTTTCAGAATTTCATGATGAATTAGTGCTGGTTAAAGATATCCCCCTGTATTCAATGTGTGAGCATCATCTGCTGCCTTTCTATGGCAAAGCTCATGTAGCATATATTCCACGGGGTGGGCAGGTGGTTGGCATAAGTAAACTGGCCAGAGTTGCAGATGCCTATGCTCATCGTCCTCAATTACAGGAACGATTAACTTCTCAGATTGCTGATTGTATTTATGATACATTAAAACCTTATGGCGTTGGGGTAGTGATCCAGGCCGAACATATGTGTATGACCATGCGCGGCATTCGCAAACCTGGTTCCCTAACGGTAACTTCAGCCGTACGCGGAATTTTTGAATCCCGCTCTGAAGCCCGCGCCGAACTTCTTTCATTAATTCTAAACGACTAGGATAATAATCAAGGGTAGAGCTGGCTCAATACCTGAGATAAATTCCCTCACCCATGGCATTAAAGCAACTTAATAAAGCAAGCCCGTAACATATTTTGATGATACGGGCCTGTTTTAATATTTGGTTGTTTTACAGTTGCTTTTGATTAGCCTCTCAATACCGAACCACCTAGAACAGTCCTACAATTTCTCCGTCGGCTTTTATATCTATTTTTTCGGCAGCCGGAGTTTTACCCAGTCCGGGCATGGTCATAATTTCACCGGCCAGAGCCACTACAAATCCGGCGCCAGCAGATAATTTTACTTCACGAATTGTAACTTCAAACCCGCGTGGTCTGCCTTTTAAGTCAGCATTATCTGATAATGAATACTGCGTTTTGGCTATACATACCGGTAAATTTCCATAGCCTTGCTGTTCGTATTTATCCAGCATTTTATTGGCTGCCGGTAAAT
>DAIMDR010000181.1:0-4373 GCA_036725705.1 Syntrophomonadaceae bacterium
GAAGGATAGCGGGAGAGTCGATTGGGATCAAAAGCAGGTTACACGTAACAACGTCAGATTTGGCTATTTGCCTGAGGAACGCGGCATCTATCCCAAGGCCAAGGTCAGCGAACAGCTGCACTATTTTGCCAGACTCAGAGGGATGAGTTTTTCGGAAGCTAAAACATCCATGGATTATTGGCTGGAAAGACTTAAAGCAACAGAGTATACCCATACAGTTGCTGAACGGCTTTCAAAAGGGAATCAACAAAAGATTCAGTTAATCTCATCTATTATTCACGATCCAGAGCTTCTTATCCTCGACGAACCGTTCAGCGGCTTAGATCCCATAAACACCGATCTATTCAAATCAGTTATTCAGGAACTCCTGGAAAAAGGTAAATACATCATAATGTCCAGTCACCAGATGGCTGCGGTAGAAGAATATTGCAGGGAGATTTTAATTCTGGACCAGGGAGAGACTATCCTGGCTGGTAATTTAAAAGAGATTAAACATGGCTATGGCCGCACCAACCTTTTCATTGATTGTGAAGGGGATCTTGCCCGATTTGCCCAGGATGAAGGGATCAAAAATGTTATAATCACCGCTTCCGGCTTCGAACTGAAAATTACCAACGATGCCCAGGCATACAGACTGTTGGACAGGATAATCAAATCCGGAATGATGCTCAATAAGTTCGAAATCAGAGAACCTTCTTTGCATGAAATATTTGTTGAATTGGTAGGTGAAAAGGTATGAGCGAATTTCTAACCGTTTTAAAATATACATTTCGGGAAAACATCCGCAAAACAGCTTTTATTGTTTCTACAATAATTATTTTAATCCTGACCATAGCCATGATGATTGTCCCCGGAATGATTAAAAACGGTACCTTTAACTCGTCTAACGGGAAGGATGCGAAACAAAAATCTGCGGTCGTTAAGAATTTCTATATAATTGATAATGCTGGTTTGCTGCAGCAAGATTTATCCCCATTTGAGGCGGCCTTTAAAGAATATAGATTTGACTTGAAACCCAATGCGGGAAAAAAAGCACTTATGAAACTGGTCAAGGAGGATGAAAACAAGTGCCTGCTTGTTTTAGGTGAACAGTCAGACAGGTTGAATATGGACTATTATGTCAAAACCTATGGTTCGGGACCTGAGCGGCATGCTCTGCAAGCAATGGTTAACACGCTCTATGATTCTAAGCTCTTAGGATCGGCTGGTGTGGATAAAGTTACCAAGGAAAAAGTGCTGGCAACTCCGGGTATTAAAGTAAATGAGCTGGGCCAAGGATATTTCAAGAGTAAGATCTCAAGTATGATCATCATTCTTGTTCTCTTCTTTGCCATTTACTATTTCGGATACGGAATTGCTATTTCAGTTGCTTCGGAAAAATCATCCCGGGTTATGGAGACCCTGGTTACTTCTACTAAACCATCGAATATCATTTTAGGCAAAACGGCTGCAATGGGACTACTGGGACTCTCACAACTCACCTTGATCCTTTTGACAGCCGCCATTACCTACAAGCTATTCTTCCCTAAGTATTTTACCATGTTCGGCCAGAGCATTGATTTTTCAGCATTCACGCCCTTGGCGATACTTATGATATTGGTTTATTTCATGTTAGGTTATTTGCTGTATGCCATGATGTATGCTGTTGCCGGCGCATCGGTGAGCAGTTCAGATGATGTGAATGCCGCGATCATGCCCATCACTATGATCTCTCTGATATCGTTTTATTTGGCATACCTTCCGGCAACATTACCGACTCCCGGGAAAACCGCTATTGCAACATCAATCATACCTTTTACCGCCCCATTCTCAATGCCGGGCAGGTTATTATCAGGCAGTGTTTCAACCGCAGAGTTAACAGGTTCCATTGTTGTACTGGCAGCAACTATTCTGTTGTTTTCCTGGATATCTGTAAAGATCTATTCCGCAGCCATACTCCATTATGGGAACCGGCTAAAAATTGGCGAGTTAATTAAATTAGTTTCTCAACTTTCGTAGTTGAAATCACTGGACAACCTCTGGGGCTGATATCTTTTAAGCGTTGGGTACGGAATTTTATCAGTAGGCTGGTTTCAGGTAATGGGTCTAACAGGGTTAAGACCTACAAACCATTTATAAGCCAGGTTTACACTTAAATCCTGCATCAACTGTTCGTAGTACAGGTTATATAGATATTTTAAAATTTGAATCCCAAGCATCATTTCAGGTTCTTTGGCGCACGCTCTTGTATATACTCTTCGAAGGCATTAGCAACACATAATTGCCTGTATCTGGCGGTTAAATCATCAGGATGCGCCACTGTGGCAGGTAACGGCCTACCCAGTCTAACGGTTTATGGTAACGGCTTATGACTATAATGTCATTCCCCTGTTATAACAGTTCTTGATTTTCCTGGTAATATGCGGTACCCTTAATAGAGCACATGTTCTGCTAAGGGATGGTGGCCTATGATGCCTGCCTGCATAGGCTTCAACCGTTGCTTTCCTGCTTTGATCACCACTTTCACGTTTACAAACTGCTATTTACGGCATATACTATGCATAAAGAATTCTTGATATATCAAGAATTAAAAGGAGTGGTATTGATGAACCTGGCAAAGGTGTCTGCAAATGGTCAGGTCACTGTTCCCATCGAAATTCGCCGCAAACTTAACCTTAAGGAAGGAGATAAAATACTCTTTATTGAGCGTGAAAACGGCGAAATTGTAATTAACAATGCGTCTGCCACGGCCATTTTAAAAGCTCAAAAGGCATTTGCGGGAGTGGCTGAAAAAGCCGGTATCCAGGATGAAGACCAGGTGCAGATTCTTATTGATGAAGTACGCTACGGAAAGGATTCCAAGTAAGAAATACGAAGTATTTCAACGATAATTCTTAGTTTTTAATTCTTAATTATCAATTCAAAAACACTATCTTTTGACCACGCATTCACTAATATTCACTCAAATAGGGTTTCCGCAGTAGAATCAATGTTAAAATAGTATAAAAACTACTATTACAAAGAAGGTACCTGCGTGCATCAATATAGCGTACATTTTGAAATTATCAATAACTTAAGAAATACTTCAGAAGGATGGCTTGTTCCAAATAACTATGACTTTTGGAAGCCTTTAGTGTTACGCTATATAAAATACAGCGATACTCTAAGAATCGATTGTTGGAATAATGATGAATATGCAATAAACCGGATATTGCCTTATGCTAAAAAAATTGATAGAGAAAGCAATCCTAATATGACCAGTGTTTGGCTGGACATTCATTTTGATGTTATTGATGATATTATAAATAATCTTTTTGATAATGAACAAAAAATTGCCTGGTTTTCATTATTCTTAGAAATAGATGAAAAGTGTTTCTTCTCTTCAGAGCATTATGGGAAAGAATTTTCTATACTAGAGGTTAATTATGAGGAAGTTGAATTCCTACGTACATTTATTACTACGGATTTTTGCTTTCATATATGGGATTGCTCCGGCATAAGTTTCTAAACATATGAGTTCATTCCAACCATATGCAATTACGGGAGCAGTAAATCCCCGGTATTCATCAACACTCTGGGCGATGACACGGCCGCCCAGTTTTTCATAAAAACGGCGGCTGGGGTTTTCCGTCAGAGCCCAGACCATCATGGTATTCCAGTTTCTCTGCCGAAAAACCTGACTAACCCTGTATAACAGGTAACGCCCTATGCCCTGAGTCTGAAAAGCTGGTGCAACATGCAGATTGTAGATTTCACCCATATACCCTGAATTTTGACTGTGGTTTTTTCCAGCCATGATAAAAGCCATTATTTCACCGCTTTTCTCCGCGACTAATGCTACTGCCTGGTCTTCCTCCCAACGGGCAAAGAAATTTTCAATCTCCGCTTGCTTTTGAGAACAGGAGACTTCCTCCATCAACTGGCGAGGAAGAAATTTGCCATAACTGTCGCGCCAGGTGGCTGCATTAATCCTGGCCATGGCTGGGGCATCGCCTGGTTGGGCCTCTCTTATCACAACATGCTCCCCGGGCAAGGACACGATTTCATTATGATTTGTAAAGCTAGCGTTTAAGGCCTTTTCCATATAAAAGTAATCCAGTCTTTCGTCGTCGCTCACCTGAATAAATGCTTCTTCCCTGGTCCGGTAACCAAGATGCTGATAGAATGCCTGTGAAGGCAATGAAGCATCGAGATTTAAATGGTGAAGACCCATCGATAAAGCCTTTTTCTCCAGAGTTTCCATAACCATACGCCCGAAAGTTCGGCCCTGAAACGCAGGGGAAACAAAAACCCTGCGTATATTCTGTTCACATATGGTCCCGGTACCGACAATCAGCTCATTCAACTCCAGCACTATGGTCTGCCCCTGCCGGGCATCGGCCAGTATTTGTCTG
>DAIMDR010000182.1:0-4346 GCA_036725705.1 Syntrophomonadaceae bacterium
ATTTTGTTAGCACTCTCAATCGTTGAGTGCTAATTTTATTATATTCATATCTTTCGTCTTGTCAATACAATCCATAAAAATTCATAAATAGTTTACAATTTTTAAAGGGGTTAATACGCCCTGTTGATTGTACACACTTCGTCATTATCGCGTATCAACACATGAGCGCATTTCCTCAGGAGCAGCCAATTGCTCTAGTCCAATATGACGAACCGCTTGTCCGGCGGTTGGTTGAAAAGGTCACCATCTATGAGGACAAATTTACCGTTGAGTTTAAGTCTGGTGTGACGGTGGATGTTGATGAATAAAGTCAAAGTAAAATGCCCTCCTGTTCGTGATGATTCACAGCTGGGAGGGTGTTGTTTTTTCTTCAGATTTAATTCCGAATGATTAATCAATCCTCAGATAAATCCCCGCCTCGACAGAAGTCGGCAAGATCAAAATCTGATTTGTGACGCTTAGATCCATGACCGAAGATTTCATCTTTCCATGTCCAAGACCCGTTTTCATTGTCTCGAATAGCTTGTCCGCATTCAGGACAAGTGTACCATGAACACCCATCATAATCCGTCATTTTCGCTCCGCAAGACTTGCAGATAGGATAATCACTCATAACCTCTCCTCCTCAAAATAATCATATATCGGTAATCTGTAATCGCATTTATTACATTCTTATTTTTTGGTCATTTGTTGATACGTATTTTACCACCACATGCAAGACAAAACAGCCAACCTAACCATAAAATCTCGGCTATAATGAAAGTAATCTCAAATAGGCTGTCTTACTTTTTCTTGTGTTTAGTTCAAGGACAAATTGAAATTTGCTCAGTTACTTATATTCATTCGGAATAGGAATATTAAACCTCTCGCACAAAAGTCTTACATCATGAACATCATTTTCATCATGCTCATATCCCAAGTGAAATAAAACTTGATTCTTAGCATCTATACACTTTACCTCTTTATCTCCTATTTTCCCGATACCACTAAACACTTCCGGGGGATAAGTTTCTCCTTCAAAAACAAGATATCCCTGTTCGTCGAATTTAAATATATGAAGATCGATTATCCTGCCTTTATCGTCCTTCCAAACCGTGTGATCTGTAGTGGTATATGCTTCGACAACCTCAGCAAAGCCCTTTTCTTTTATTATTTCAAGAAATTTTTTGCTATTGCTTTTTTCCACAAACAAATCAATATCATTGTGGCCCCTTGTTTCCTCACCTAAGAGAGCATCAACTCCCCAGCCGCCATCTAACCAAATGGCAATCTCATTTTCTTCAGCATATAAAATTATCTCAATGGCATCTTTTTCATTTACCATGCAACCCCTCCGTTCAAATTTAAATTTTCGCTTCACTAAACAGCATTTTTGTGACAACATCCAACCTGACCACACAACCTAAAAAAACTCCGAAAAAACATCTAACCTGACCACTCACGAACGCTGACATCTAACTTGACCACTCGCCAAGCACTGACATCTAACCTGACCACTTGACTATCAAAACAGCCCTTTATGGACTTGTTTCCGCGAAGCAATATTTTCATGTTTTTCGCTCAATGGGTTTCACACCCATGTGTGCTGAAAACCTTGATATATAAAGGTTTTTCTCACACTCAATCTTTTACCCTCGACATCAATACAACCGTCTCAACGTGCCCCGCCTGTGGGAACATGTCTACTGGCTGAACCATGCTTATTCCGTATCCATCACTGGTCAGAACCGCCAGGTCCCTGGCCAAGGTGGCAGGGTTGCAGGAGACATAGATTATGTTCCGGGGGTTTTTTTTAATTATTGAGGTCAGCAAGCTGGGATGGCATCCGGAACGGGGCGGGTCCAGAATGATGGTATCGAATTGCTGCTCCAGCGCCGGTATTATTTGTTCGCATTTACCCGTGTAAAATTGACAGTTGTGAATATTATTTAAACCGGTGTTGTTATTAGCATCCTGGATACTTTCCGCGTAAGCTTCAATCCCGATTATCTCCCGGCATTGTTCAGATATATATAAGGCTATACTGCCGGTGCCGCAGTAAGCATCCAGAACCGTTTGCTGAGTATTTCCCAGGGTATGTTTGACGAGTTGATACAGCCGTTCAGCTTGCTGGTTGTTTACCTGGAAGAATGCCAGCGGCGATACCTGGTATTTATAAGTGCCGATTTGGAAGTTTAGATAAGGGGTTCCCATCAAAAGGTCCAGTTGCTGGTTTTCATATACCAGCAAAGATTCGAGGTTGGGATAGCCTTTCATAAGGTTAATTAATGCTTCCTGGTCAACTGGTCCTTCGATAATCAGCATCAATTTATTATCAGCCGATCCCTGTCTGATTATTACCTTCCGATCGGGTTCTGCTCCAATTAAGAAAAGATAGCAGTTTAAAAACCGGCTGAGTTCTGTTATTTCCGGTTGCAGAAGCATACATTCCTTTATAGGCAGGAATTCGCGGCTGTTGGCCCGGTAGTATCCCAGTTTCATTTCACCCTGCGTTTTTCCGATGTGCCAGGTAACTTTGTTACGGTAGCCCCAGGGATTGTCCATGCCTATCACCGGTAAAACTTCAGTGTCAATTTTGCCGATTCTTTCCAGGGCATCATTTACCAGTTGCCGTTTTATTTGCAGTTGTCGTTCATATTTAATATGCTGCCAGGCACATCCCCCACATTTATAGTAATGAGGGCAAGGCGGTTCAATCCGGTCAGGCGAAGCAGTTATAATTTCTGTTATTTCAGCCCGCGAGTATTTTTTTCGGTCTTCGGTTATCCTTATTCTTACTTCTTCACCGGGAACAGCGTAAGAGATGAAGGTGGCTTTGCCGTTTATACGGGCTACTCCTTCCCCATGCTGAGTAATTCCTTCGATTAAATATTTCATGCCTTTGCTCCTGTATAATGAAAAATCAGGTGAGCTTTACATCACCTGATTCTAATGTTTCTATATTAACGGTTTTTTAACCTGCTGTCCGATAACGATTGCGTCCTTCGCGGAAGGCCTGCAGGTTTACTTCCAGAGCCTTGGGCGGAACAATCTCAGTTATGGCTTTTTCCACTTCTTCAGCCGGTATACCCACCGCTGCACTTAATAGTCCCACCAGTACCACATTAGCAACTTTGACATTACCAATGGCAGTTGCAATTTCTGTAGCATTTACGATTACCGTTTGCGGTAAAAGGGCAGCAATTTTTTCATGGATATCATCCGGATATTTGGCTTTGCCGCTCATAACCGGTAACGGGTTTACCCGTTCATTGTTTATCACCACCATGCCATCCGGTTTCAGATAGTCCAGCCAGCGGGCAGTTTCTATTTTCTCAAATCCCAGAATAATATCGGCATCACCTTTTTTAATTATGGGAGAGTATACTTTCGATCCATAGCGAACCTGAGATACTACGCTGCCACCACGCTGTGCCATACCATGAATTTCAGATACTTTGACATCATATCCCATCTGTACAGCCACCTGTGCAATGATGCGGCTGGTAAGTAAGGTCCCCTGACCTCCTACGCCTACGATTAATACATTGGTTATTTTATCCTGCATCATTTACACCTCCACCGGTTTTATTGCATCAAATGTACATACTTGCTCGCACATGCCACAGGCAATACAGCCGGCATTAATTTCAGCTTTCTTCTCTTCATCGTTAAATGAAATGCCGGTGCATCCAACCCGTATACATACTTTACAGCCGGTGCAAAGTTCGGGGTCAACCATTATCGGGTTGGTAACCACTACTTTTTCCAACAACACACAGGGACGTTTGGCTATTATTACCGACGGTTCCCTTCTTTCCAGTTCTTCTTTCAGAGCCGTTTCCAATTCGTCAAGTTTTAACGGGTCAACTGTGCGTACATTTTTGACACCGACAGCTCTTACCAGTGCTTCTATATCCAGTTTGGCGGTAGGTTGTTTTTGAATAGTAACACCGGTAGCCGGATGATCCTGATGACCGGTCATGGCGGTAGTATCGTTGTCCAGGATCAAAACTGTGGAGGTTCCCTGATTGTATACTACATCAATTAAGGGTGTAATCCCGGAATGAACAAAGGTAGAGTCTCCGATTACAGCTACTGTTTTAGCCGCGAATTCTTCTCCCCGGGCTTTTTCCAGTCCCAGCGCAGTTCCAATACTGGCACCCATACATATGCAGGTATCCATGCCTTCCAGCGGGCTGAGAGCCCCCAGGGTATAACAGCCTATATCACCGGCAACTTTAAGTCTCATTCGGCGCAGGGTATGGAAAACACCACGATGTGGACAACCGGCACATAGTAAAGGCGGACGGGCTGGAATTTCTTTTTCCAGTCCGAAACTGGCCGGAGGTGCTGCTCCCTTTAAT
>DAIMDR010000183.1:0-4309 GCA_036725705.1 Syntrophomonadaceae bacterium
CAAGTGGCGAAGAGGGTAAGGTTGAACTCATATAGCCGGTACCGGGCAGGGAAGTCAAGTTTTTAATCTTATTACCATTTTCAAGGTGCCGGGCAATTTTCAGCAGGGAATATTCTCCCATGCCATATACCAGCAAATCAGCTTTACTATCCGCTAAAATAGAGCGTCTTACTTTATCTGACCAGTAATCATAATGAGCCAAGCGGCGCAGACTGGCTTCTACTCCGCCAATAACAACCGGGACCTGGGGGAAAGCCTCCCGTAGTCGATTGGTATAGACAATGGCAGGACGATCCGGTCTTAAACCCGTTTCCCCTCCAGGTGAATATAAATCCTGATTACGCTTTTTCCTGTCGGCAGTATAATGATTTACCATGGAATCCATATTGCCGGCGGAAACCCCAAAGAATAAGCGGGGCGTACCCAGGCAAAGAAAATCATCCAGTTTGGTCCAATCAGGCTGTGCGATAATTCCAACTCGATAGCCATAAGACTCTAAAAATCTTCCTAATATAGCAGATGCCCATGCCGGGTGATCGACATAGGCATCCCCACTAACCAGAATTATATCCAGGGTATCCCAATTTCTATGTTTAAGGTCTGATTTACTTACGGGTAAAAATTCCATTATTATTAAGTCCAATCAATAAAATCAAGGGTAACATCAAGACGGTTCGAGACTATTGGAAAAGTGCCATAAATATCATTTCCCTCACTTTACACCATAGTCCGGATTATATCATTTTCATTGCCATACATGTAATCAATAATTGGTATTTGAATCATGGTGTAGGCACCGGGTTTTTGCTTCAGGCTGGCGCGAGCTGACGCTACCATGATCTGGGAGGTTAATGCCGGATTATTAATCTTCATAGAATAACTGAGCAATTGATTATGCGTAATTCCAGATACACCCTTACGATCCATATTTACGGCATGTCCCATATCCAACAATTTGCTTACATCATCGACCTGAGTTATTATGGTTTCATCTTTGGTAAAATAGACATCCTTTTTAATAGCATTTGCTGCTTCGGTAAAATCAGTCCCGGGTTTTAACTGAACATAGACTATACGACGATGAAGTCCGCTACCTACAGGTATAGTTATCGAAAGTGCATTTTCAACTCCGGGAATAGCTTTTGCAGCAACGGTATGTCCCATACTCATTCCTGGGCCAAAATTGGTATAAGTAATCCCGCGGGGTACCATAAACTCAAACATACAGCGAATCATGGAGTCAGTACCAGGATCCCAGCCAGCAGAAATTACTGCTACTGAATTATTTTCCCGGGCAACTTTATCGAGCTCAATACGCAAATCAGCCAACTCGCCATGAATATCAAAACTATCCACGGTGTTAATCCCCTGAGCCAGTAAATTTCCGGCTACTTGCGGAACTGCCCGGGTAGGAATACATAACAGGGCAACATCAACCTCAGATAATTCGTCAATTGATTCTACCAGATTATAATGCCTGGCCAATGAAAGGCCTGAGCTATCGAGGTCAGCAGCAGGTTGTACAATGCCAATCAACTCCATATCGGGTGAAGCCAGAATTGCTTGCACTGAATGTTTACCGATATTACCAAAACCTAAAACGGCCACTTTAATTTTATTCTGCATAAATACACCTCTAAAATAAAATTCGGTATCTTATTATAGCGTAAAGAACGATGATGAATGAATCAAGGGGATAAATCACAACATATTGTATACTTGATTAAACAAAAACAATTATAACCATAGGGTAAATTAATTGATTATAGTAAAATTAAATATACTATTTAAGGAAAGACGGTGAAATAATGTCTGACAATAGAGATACGGGCTATATAAAGGTAATTGTAACCATTACTTATTTAATAATGATTGTTGTAAATGCACTTGCCAATATACTTCCTGTTAATAATCTGAATACCGGTCAGGTATCAGAATTTTATCCGAGTTTGTTTACGCCGACAGCTTTGACATTCTCTATTTGGGGTCTGATCTATCTTTTATTGGCAGGATATACCCTTTATCAATTGGGCTTTTTTCATAATGATAAAAGCATGTTAGATGAAAAACTGTTTACCAAAATAGGCATTTATTTTTCTATTTCATCTATCGCAAATGCAGTCTGGATTTTCGCCTGGCATTATCTTTTTATCAGCTTATCCATGGTCCTTATGATTATAATCCTGATTTGCTTAATAATGATTGTGCAATTATTAAACCAGGAAGAATATTCATTTAGAGAAAAAATATTGGTTAGAATCCCTTTTAGTATTTATTTTGGTTGGATAACTGTAGCAACTATTGCTAATTTCGTAGCACTATTAGTCGGTTTGGGATGGAATGGAACAGGGGCATCGGCAGTAATCTGGACTATAGTATTTATTTTCATTGGTTTCTGTATAGGCGGTATAACCACTTTTAAAAACCGGGATATTGCCTATGGATTGGTAATTATATGGGCTTTTATCGGCATCTTAATTAAGCATATCTCAGCAACCGGATTCGCCGGACAATACCCCTCAATAATAAGCACCGTAATTATTTGCATTGCCTTATTATTAATCATGGAAGTATATCTGTTAATTACTTCTTTGAGAAGAGAGTCTATTTAATAGATGAAGTATAACCAGGTGAATTTTCCGAGACTGCTGAAAAAGTACCGTAAATGTCATCCTGAGGAGCTGCAGGCGACGAAGGATCTCTTTTTAAGACCGTAATATTGGGACTCGGCCAATGAGATTCTTCGCTAGCGCTCAGAATGACATGTAAAAAAGGACTTTTTCAGCAGTCTCGAATTTTCCCTATGGAACTAAAGTAAGCTTATCTGATGAAAACACCTAACAATTAATCATAAGTCCGCCTTCGCCGGCATAGGTGCCAATAGTGGCACTCATTGGTGCAATGATAATGGGCTTTATTGGGTTATAATGTTCTGTTATCAACTGGCATAGACGTTTGGCAACATCTTCACAGTTTACATGACTAATTCCTATTAATCTCTCCCTTACCGGGGTTCCCGTCAGCTCCCCCAATAATTCAACCATTCTATCAATGGCTTTTCTGCGACTTCTTACTTTTTCGGTAATAACCGGAGTACCGGTAACACTATCGTTCCTTAATATAGGTTTAATATTGAGAAGATTACCGGCAAATCCTTCGAAACGGCTTAGTCTGCCTCCTTTAACCACATTTTCCAGGGTATCCAGAGTAAAAATGGTTTCAGTTTCAGTCCGCATAGCAGAAAGATTTTCTATAATTGTATCAAGGGAAAAACCCTCCCTGGTCATCAGTGAGGCCTTTATTGCAAAAATACCTACTCCCAGAGAGGCGGTATAGGCGTCAAAAATTCTTATGCGTTCATCATTTAACATCTTACTTGCTAATAATGCGGTTTGACAGGTACCGCTTAAACCTGAGGAAAGACTGATAAAAATGACCTGCCCTACCTGTTCAAGCCCCTTTCTAAAATAATCAATAAAGGTTTGTGGATCAGGAGTAGATGTTTTAGGGAGGGTTTTTGATGCCGCCATTTTCCTGACAAATATATCAGGGGTAAGCTCAATACGGTCCAGAAATGTATCCCCGTTACCAAAAGTAACTTTTAAAGGAATCATCTCAATTCCATATTGCTTTAATTCTTTATCGGGTAAATCACAGGAAGTATCCGTAATAATTTGAATAGGCATTAAAACCCCACCTTTATTGTTTAATACTTAATATCAGGTAAAACTCTTCCTTTATTCATGCGTTTCCTGAAGAATGGCAGTATCAGCCGGTTTTTGTGTCAGACCTTTTATCATGCTTGTTAAATCAATACCGGATACACTTTTCACCATATCCGGGGCAGTGGCCATTAAGGAGGTCACATAATTGCTTAACCGTGTGGCGCCATCTCCATTGCCTGTATCAACTATGGTTAGATTATTAATGGAATTAAGTGGCTCGGCAATCCTGGCGGCCAGTTCCGGCAACATTTTAACAATAATATCCAGAACTGCCGCTTCTCCGAATTTTTCAAAAGCCTCGGCCAGTTTTTGTTTGGCTTCGGCTTCAGCCAGACCTCGTAGACGAATAACCTCGGCCTCAGCAGTACCCTTGGCCCGCTCGGCATCTGCAATTGCCATGCCCTCCAGGCGCTTCTGTTCAGCATTAGCTTTTGCTTCAGCCTCAATTCTATACTGTAAAGCATCTGCTTCCCGCATAAGTTTGGCTTTATCGGCTTCAGCAGCCTGTTCCACTGAATAACGGTCAGCATCGGCTTTTTTCTTTACTTCAGCATCATATTGTTTTTGTCTGCGCAGAATTTCTT
>DAIMDR010000184.1:0-4305 GCA_036725705.1 Syntrophomonadaceae bacterium
AACTGAGCAAATAAATTAGTCGAAATTGGTAATAACATATAGGTATGGTATACTGAATTTGAAGGAAATAATTTCTATAAAGGTAAAAGGGGGTTTTTGAAAATGCAGTTGAGTGCCAGAAATACCCTGAAGGGCAAAGTTGTCAAATTGACGCCGGGAGCGGTTAATACTGAGGTACAACTGGAACTTCCTGGTGGAGATGTTCTTGTTTCCATTATTACCAAAGAATCAGCAGAAAGATTGGGATTAGCGGTTGGGAAAGAAGCCTACGCAGTAATTAAGGCTTCCAATGTAATGGTAGCAGTAGACCATTAAACGGCAGTGAAACATAAGCAAAAAGGCGGGAAATGGGTTTAAAATCCTACTTCCCGCTTTTTTATTTTTATTAATGACCGGTTATGAAAAAATTCATTAATTTATAACCATTATCAATCATTATCCCCTGCCGGGCGGTTGGCTCATCGTAAATCCCGACACTGTTATTAACCGGATTCTCACTGTCATATAATAAAAAGGGCACTGGACTGCCGCTATGGGTTTTAATGGCGATGGGTGTCGGGTGATCAGGCATTATTAAAATACGAACCGGTTGTAATTCTGACAGGGCATTAATTACGCGTTCGATTACTTCCCGGTCAATTTGTTCAATACTCCAGATTTTTTGCTCCAGATTGCCCTGATGGCCAGCCTCATCAGGGGATTCTATATGCACATATACAAAATCATAACCTGATTTTATTGCCTGGATAGCAGTTTCGGCTTTGCCGGCAAAATTTGTAACTATCCCGCCAGTTGCACCTTCAACCTTCAAAGGATGCAATCCGGCACTTATCCCCAGACCTTTGATTAAATCCACCGCGCCAACAACGGCACCTTTTATTCCATACAATTCACTAAAAGTGGGCAATGCCGGACGGACTCCTTCACCCCAGAACCAGACTGAATTAGCCGGATTATGCCCGGAATTTAATCGTTCCTTATTTATCGGATGCCGGCTTAAAAACTCCTGACTATGTTTGATAATATCCGATAAAGATGCGGCATCTGCTCCTGCAGGCAAATAAGCACCAATCTGACGGTCAGAAATATCGTGTGGCGGAGTGAGGTGAATATCTTTACCGCGTCCATTTTTCCAGATTAAAAGGTGACGATAGCTGATACCGGCATGCAATTCAAATCCTGCCGGGATTAATTCCCGGGCCAAATCTTTAATTAAAACTGCTGATTCCCGGGTGGATATTTCACCGGCACTATAGTCGACCATAGTTTGCTGTCCATAGTCAGCATGGGCTGATAATGTAACCAGATTACATCTTAAGGCCAAATCCTGTTCACCTAATGCAATCCCCATGCTAACAGCTTCCAGTGGTGAACGACCGGTATAATAAACTGCCGGATCATAGCCCAGAACACTTAAATTGGCCACATCACTGCCGGGACTAAATCCCTCTGGTATTGTCCCAACCATACCTATATGTGATAATTTAGCCAGTTTATCTATATTGGGGGTATGAGCTGCCTGCAAAGGCGTTTTCCCGTTCAATTGCTGCAGAGGTTCATCAGCCATTCCATCAGTTAAAATCACCATATATTTCAACAAAACTCACCTCCAGAAATTAAAACATTTTTTAAAGTATAGCATTATAACTTGCATAACAATAATGGTTTAACGAATATGTTTAATAGTAAATAATGAGGTGGCAATTAAATAAAATACCCACTATAAACAAATAATGGCACATGACATTATAAGAATAATGTTAATTTAGGGAATATTTTAGCTTATTAGCAGGAAAAACTGTTTAATATATATAATATTTAAAATATTAAAACAATTTAAAGGAGGCAAGGAAATCATAATGGCAAATTTTTTTATGGATAATTTATCATTGATATCCAGGGAGATGTCAAAGATATTTCCCCAATCAGTTTTTTATGCGACTGATTTGGACGCGTTTGTCTACAAAGACGATACTAATTTTGATGTACCCTTCGTAATAGTTGGTGAGAAGTTTGCAAAAGGCGGCGTAGCTGATAAAGTTATTCAAACCGGTAAGGCTTCTGTTATGGAGCTGGATGCCAGTTTTTATGGAATTCCTCTTAAAGTTACTACTTCTCCAATATTGGATGATGACACCGGCAAAATAATTGGTACTTTTGGTACAGCAACCCGGCGTGACAATGCCTTTAGTTTACGCCAGATTGCTGATACATATCAGAAGGGTATGCACGAAATATCTGCGGCTATACAGGAAACAGCCGCTGCTGCAGGAGAAATAAGTAACAGTGAAATTCGACTTAATAAGGAGATTGCGGCCATTCGTGATATTGCCGAAGAAATTCGCACTATTCTGGAATACATACGCAGTATTGCAGATGAAACTAAAATGTTGGGACTTAATGCGGCTATTGAAGCTGCCCGGGCTGGAGATGCCGGTAAGGGATTCGGGGTTGTAGCTGCCGAAATTCGCAAACTATCGGAAAGCTCCAAAGAAACTGCCAATCAGATCAAAATATTAACCGGCAAAATCGAAGAAAAGATTTCAGTTGCATTAAAAGGTTCTGAAGTCTCGATGAGATCAAGTGAGGAACAGGCAGCAGCAACTGAGGAAATGACAGCCAGCATCCAGGAACTGACTTCCATGATCGGCGAATTTACGCGTATTGCCAATGAAATTTAACATTGCATTATAACTCCAACCAAAACTGACCGCACTTGTTTTGCAGTCAGTTTTTTTATCAGGAACTTTACATGAATACCAATTATGACAAATGTTAAGTATAATAAGGCCTGTATACCCGTAGGAAACCTCCAATTTAAATTGTTTATGTCAATTGGAGTAACTGCGAAGTCTCATAGTCAAAGAAAGGGGATAAAACTATGCAACCGGAAACATATGACCTGGTTATACTGGGATGTGGACCGGCAGGATTATCTGCTGCTATCAATGCCATGATAAGAAATAAGAAAGTACTGGTACTGGGAGATGAAGTCTGTAGTCCACCCTTGCATAAAGCGATGAAAATAGATAATTACCTGGGATTACCTGACATGAGCGGTACTGAAATATTGGAGAAATTCATGCAGCATGCCATGCGTATGAAAGTAGAAATAAGGCCTGCCCGGGCAGATATGATAAATGAAATGGATGGTTTGTTTAACATCCTGATCGGCGATGATATGATCGAGACCCGCAGTATTGTTATTGCCACCGGCATTCCTTACAAACCTGCTTTACCGAGTGAAAATGACTTTTTGGGTAAAGGCCTGGGATATTGTGCCACCTGTGATGGGCCCTTATATCGGGACCGTGATGTACTGATTATTTCCCACAGTGAGGAAGGTGAAGGGGAAGCTGATTTTATGGCTGAAATTTGCCGTAAAGTCTATTATATACCTCTCTATCGTCAGGAGCCTAAACTGGATTCGCGAATAGAAGTGCTGACAGATAAACCTGTAGAGATTATCGGCAATGATACTGTAGAGGGATGCAAACTCAAAAACGGGCAAATAATTAATGTAGACGGAATCTTTGTATTAGGAGGAGAAACTGCTCCGGATAGATTAATTCCCGGACTATTACTTAAGGATAATCATATTCAGGTAAACCGTCAGCAGGAAACTAATCTGCCTGGTGTTTTTGCCGCCGGGGATTGTACCGGAGCTCCTTATCAGGTAGCCAAGTCGGTGGGAGAAGGACAGGTTGCCGGACTGAATGCAGCCCGCTATGCCAGCAGGCGTTAAAATGGATTTCTAACCGCCAATATTATTGATCTGGATATGTTATAGTAGTTAGATTTATGAATTCTGACCTGACTGGTTGGAAAGCAGGAGAACTGCTTACCAGAAAGGTTATAAAGAAATGATGTTGGCGACTACTTGTCGTCAGGCTGGGGGGAAGGTTTGCGTGGACGACTGGAAATTATCCCAAACTCATATAGAAAATCGTCTACGGCCATAAATAAGGAATTCGCCAGACTTTTGCCGGTTTTACCCCGGGCGGCAGCTTCAGCATAAGACTCACGGATAAGTCTTCCGGTTCGATTATTAAGCGGCATACTTAATCACCTCCTTTGATATTAGTTTTGCCGAATATAAACAATAATATTATTGGAGACTTTTTCGTAATTTTAAAACATCTGAAATTGTCAATTAAAATACGCAGCAGAAACCTTCAGTTTCCGCCGCTATTATCACCAAAACACTGTATCCAGGCAGAATCTAAAAATCAATAAATAAGCAAACCATCTGACTATTCATTGGGCTGATGCTATAATAAATTTCGTTGCGGAGCCGTGGTGTAG
>DAIMDR010000185.1:0-4288 GCA_036725705.1 Syntrophomonadaceae bacterium
GGACTCGGCTCCTCCTTTTCCCCCTTGCAGGGCCTTTTTGACGACGCGGCAGGATTCACTTAATGTTACGGCCTGGTTACTTGCTCGCCCTCTCTCTGAGAGGTACTTTCGTCGATACGCTTCTACGCACAGATTTCTCCGTACGCAGGTATCCTAGCTACGGGGCACCTTGGCGTTTACCCCGACCGGACTTTCACCGGCGAGATGATGCGTGCTTGGCTGGGCACGCCGAATAAGAAAAGCCGCAATAATTTGCGGTTGATCTAGTGTCTTTAAGAGTATTAGGAAACCTCGATTAAATTTTCCAATTGGCTCTGAATTGCTGCGGATTCAGTATCAATAATGTCTAATTGGATGATTTTAACGGAAATACTGTCGCTTGCAGTGCTGATATCATATTGAGCTAGTTCATTGTCTTGGTTCATATTACTAATAAAGGCCGGATAAACCAAATAAACACAAGGGCAATGATAAGCTGTTGCGTAGGCCAGCATTTGATAAATATCGCTTTGGAGTACAAATACATTGTCTTCTTTAATGGGATTCTTATATTTGGTATCTAGAATTACTTTTACTTTCCCATCTTTTGAAAGCGTTATATCCGGTTCTAATAAAAATACCGGCTTATTATCCTGTTCAGTTCTCTTAGCCAAGTATTTCTGCGGTTTGTGGTGGCAGACTTCATAGCCATCCACACGGGAGATTTTGCTGTTGGCAAGAAGCTTATAAACATATTGTTCAAAAAGCTTATTCAGCGGTACCAGAAAGGTAAAAGTCAATTCATCGCCTTCACTTTGCCCTGGCTGTCGGTTATAGTAAAACATTTTTGCCATATTAAACAGTGGCAGATAGTTGTGATTCAATCGGTTAAATCTTACTTCATCAAAGATTCCAGGATATAGTTTGATAGGCTCTACCTCTTCCAGGTGAATCAAAGCTAATTTTAATACTTTTTTGTTTTGGGTTACTTTAGTTTGGCTGAGAAGGCGCTGCATGGTCGTTTTAATGATCCGATTAAGAAGGTTATTGATGCTAAATTCTTCATATCCCACATAATGCAAATGTTTACGGTATTTATTTTCTCTAATAGTCTGGGTGAATAGAATTCTTCCTTTAACAAATTGCATATTTTCTTCGATCTGCTGATAGGAGCGATAGATATCACGATTAAACAAGCGATGGAATTTAGCTGCAAACAGCCCGATAAATACCTCCAGCAGATCATTTTGATAAGCTTGTATTAAAATGGGGTCCGGGATCTCCTTGACGTTCAGAAAATCTGAATAGCTCAAGAGGCGCAGCAATAACTGGATGGCTTTGTTTATTTCTGCATCTTGATCTTGGTTTTCAGTAGGGCTATTGGCAAGAACCTTGGGGAGAATCTGTAAACGGGTGCCATTCCGATAGATAAAGCCAACGTAGTGCTTCATAAGAATGCTGCCATCAGCCTGGAGAATCAAGTTTTGCGAGCCCCATAATTCCTTTAAAGTAATTATGTCCTGCTTTTCCTTATCATTGAGCTCCAGTCTAGTGGTCCTATCTTCGTAGATCGTAATCAACCTATTGCTCATACCCGCTCCTATTTAATAATGTCTAGTAACGCAGCCTCAAATTCCGAAATATTACCATCCTCGCCCTTAGTATCTAAGTACTGAACGCTTCCCTGGCCAGTAATAAACTTCGGTCCGATTATGCCTTTGAGCACACTTATATCATTATAAAAGTAGTCCAAGAGCAGCGGAATAATCTTGTAATACCATACATTATAAAGGTCAGATAAACTAACTATATCCATGAAATAGGAATGGCCAATGCGATGATCCCGATCCAGTTGTTCATTAACTGATTTGTTTATGACTTCCAATAGGCGAGCCAGATCAATCCTGTCATTAACCTTAGCAGTGCCAATTAATGATGGATTATCAAATACTGTTAAATCCGGCTCCAGCTCAATAAAGGCAAATCTTCGCCTCAGTGCGGTATCTAACATAGCAATAGAACGATCGGCAGTATTCATGGTCCCAATGATATAAAGATTAGACGGAAGCGTAAAAGGCTTTTTTGAATAAGGCAGCGTGCAGGTAAGGCTATCTCGTTTGTCTTTTTCGATAAGGGTTATAAGCTCTCCAAAGATTTTAGCTACATTGCCCCGGTTTATCTCATCAATTATCAAGTAAAAAGGCGTAATGTTTTCCTCGGGTTTTTGATCGTCTTTGTCCTCGGTTAATAGGGCCTTGATATCGGCCATATTAAGGTTCTTTAATTGGTAAATTGTCTTAGGATTAAGACCGACTTGGCCGTTCATTGCATAAATATCTTGCGGTTCATCAAAATGCTTTAGCCATTTCACTTTGCGCCGATGAGGGTATCTCATATCATCCTTTTGATAAAAATAATTGCCCGTCACTACTACAATGTCACGAATAGTTTTGGGGCCTTCATAAACCAATACCACATCGCCTGGATTGATCTCATTGACCATATAGTTGACGGTACTGGCGTCGTGTGTTGGTTTAGGTGAATCAGGGTTATCATTGCCGACTAGTAATGCAGCATATATTTCCTCATAAGTCATTCCCTCCAGGGATTGATCTTCCAACCAGCCAATGGCTATTATTTCTTTTTCCCTGCAGGTCTCGTATATATTTTCTTCCTTATACCGAGCTCCCAGGGAAATCTTCCAAATCTTACTGGATTCACTTAGGGTTTCAGTTCCCTCGGCATTTTTTTCCTTAATAAATTGGACTGATGCAGCATTGGCTATGCGTTTCAAAATACCGTCTTCGATCCGGTATTTCAAATCCTGGCTTTCATTCCACTGCTCATCATCAGCCAGAACGGGACGGATTCCTTCCACAAACTCCTCATACGAATATGCTTGGTGGAAAGTAACAAATTCTGCTCTTTTTTGAGCAACCACCTCTTGAAACGGTACAAATACTCCTCCGTTGCGCATTTGTTCATAGCATTCCACAATACGCATAGCAGAATAGGTTTTCCCTGTTCCTGGCGGTCCATATAGAATTAAATTGGGATTAAAATCAAGCAGACGAGCATATTTCTCATAGTCAGAGAGATCATCTACAATATCATCATCCTCTTTACTTTTTGAACGTTTGCGGCCTACTAAAATATTGTCATAAAGAGCTATAGGATTTTGGGCTTTAAATGACCCCTTTTCTTCCAGCTCCTTAATAACTGATTCAAGATACTTTTGTTTTGAAGGTGCCTTATCTTTTATCGCGTATGCCAGTAAATCATCTAATGAATACCTTCCGTTCTCTGAGTTCTTTTCCAAATATAAATCCCACAAAACATGATATTCAGTAAAGTTGCTACCATCCCATATGTGAATACCAATTATTCTTTTCTCGTGTAAGTTGTTAATAGTTACTCTTATGTCTCCTGGCTGTAAACTTAATTCTTCTTTTTCTAGGGCAACAAAAATCGAACGTAAATCATTTGCGAATTTTATTTCGGTTGGCTCTGGGCAGTCTGCACTAGTTTGTATAGGTAGAAAACCATATTTTTTAACGCTTTTGGCACTCTTATTAAGTAGATTTAGATCCAATTCGAAATACTTATAGCGGGTAAATTCATCTGACAATCGGACCGGGTTGAATGTTTTTATCACCTCAAATTCAACAACTCCGGGATGATCTTTATTTATATTGTTCGGCCGGTTGGTATACTCACTCACCCGCCAAAGACGATCAATTTTACCTTTATAAATGGGGAATACATAATCACCCGGCTTGATTCCCCCGTACGATTCCCCTCCTTTTGGACCTGCTGCATAGAAATTTTCTTTTATTTGCTCCGGATATCTGGAGCTTATTTTCCCGAAGTACAACATCTTAATCCTCCTCATCCCGAAAAATATGATCGTGACTTGGGACTCTTGAAACCACTTGTCCGGTTAACATCTTAAATTAGATGTTAATCTTACTATTTTGGAATTCGTTAGATGGGTGTCAAATCCTCCCATCAATGCCATTATAGACCGCATCGCAACATTGGCAATTAGATAACTCCCTATCATTATTTAGCAGGAATATTGCCTCATTTACAGAATATACCTTACAATATATGTAGCTGGTCAGACCACCAGGACACTTGGCAAGCGGAATTTGGTAAGGGAATTCTTTTTCTCGGCGATGATACGTTAACATAACTCTGACAAACACCATGGGGAATGGAGGAATAAATATGTTAGAACTTCGTATAAACGGATTTGGCGGGCAGGGCTCGGTTACCCTGGCTCATATGCTGGCCCAGGCTGCGCTGG
>DAIMDR010000186.1:0-4273 GCA_036725705.1 Syntrophomonadaceae bacterium
GAGATCCTTCGTCGCCTGCAGCTCCTCAGGATGACATTTATGGTACTTTTTCAGTTATCTCGGACGGTTGTTTCCCAATAGTCTCGAACATCCCCTTACTTAACTATAGCCTGGCTTTGGTGATCAGATTTTTTTTACTCTGTTTTTCCACATTATACGCACCATCAATGTCAACATTATGGTCAATAAGATATTGATAGTAATTAGAGTGGTTTTCCGAGGCAAGTTTTACGGACAAACCACAACTGGAAGAAATTTCTCTCAGAGTTGGCATAATTATAAATTCTGCATTAATTTCTTTTAATAATTGCTCAGCTTTAAGAGCATGTGATGTAGAAATAAAGGTAAAAACAATATAATTATTAGTTTTTATTAAACTGTTATTCATTAAAAATACATTCCTTTTTACTGGTAAGATATTATCCCGGTATTGGCAAAAGTAGCTTTGCTGTCAGCAATAAGTTTTTCGCCGGCCCATATTTCTGCATGAGCAAATATTAAGCTCTTTCCAGATTTTAATACCCTTCCCCGTGCAATTATCAAGTCTCCCAGAGCAGCAGATGACAAAAATGCCGTTGAACAATCAACTGTTACTCCCCTTATTCCCAGACTCCGTACGGCATTGCCCATGGCAGCGTCTGCCAGCGACATAATTAAACCACCATGAATTAACCCCAGTGGATTAGTATGCTCCGCCCGGCTAGTTACCGTTACTTCAGCTGTTCCCAAACCAATTCTGCTTAAGGCAATACTTAGTGTCTGGTAATAGGGAGTTTCTCTAATCGAATTTTGTATGTACTGAAAGAGAATATCATCGATACCATCATTGATTGCGTTCATTTTTAATACCTTTCTTAAACCTGATACACATTATAGCATAAATCTTTATCAGCCTATATATTCGGTTTAATTATAACCAATCAAATTAATGAGAGTTTTGCATAATTAACTTTTCTTAAATTATCATGTTAACTTTTAAAATATCATCCTGAGCGTTAGCGAGCATCTATGGCGTTTATGAGACTCTTCGCTATCGCTCAGAGTGACAGTATTGAAGGATTTATTGAATTATGCAGACAACTCTCAAATAATACTAATCAATTGTTGATTTCAAGAATTATTCCCATTATATAACGCTCATAGGCATTTGATATCTTTGGAAAAATAGATTCAGAAAGGAGTTATTAAAATGAATGAAATAAGTAATCGAGTGATATTCGCTTCTTTAGCATTATTATTCATAATGATTATAGCCGTAGCAATCAGACAACCTGGACCGGCTAAAAACCCGTCACCACAAATTGATAGCCCTGAGCCTGAATGGTATGTGGTATTTTCGGTGAATAATCAAAAGGCGACTGCCTATACTGAAGCAGCCCAGGCACCCATATCATCAGGCGGCCAAGAATATGCTCTGGGAACAATTGCCGTTCATCCCCTGGTTCCCAGTCAATATGGCGGTGACCCGCGGGTACCCATGATTCCTTTTAATACTGAGATTATTTTATCCAGACCAATGACTATTCAGGGTAATGAATATGATACCCTGAAAGTTATTGATACCGGCGACATAAATTATCGGTTATGGGCTGAATATCCATACTGGATTGATGTGTTTCATGGTACAACCAATTACTACAGCAACAAAGCAGCCCTAAACTATGGCACTGATTTAATAGACTACTATTGGGTGGAGAAATGGCGATAATAAATAAAAAACCCCGAAAGGGGCTTTTTTAAGTTTAGCTTTCTATAACTTTTCATAGACGGCGAATAATTGCAGTGCCACTTCATCAAAGGGCTTGGCTCTTAATTCATCAGCCAACTCTTTAGCAGGTGAACGATCAGCTATTTCCAGAAATCCTTCCCAACTTAAGAAATCAAACGGTGTTACTTCCACTTCTTTAAAACCGTGGTGTTCAAACATTTTGGTTAATGATTCCGGGTCAAAATGATGCATATGAAGCATAGCCGGGAACATAGTGCCTTCAATACTTTCATGAATATGCTGTTCCACTTCACCATAGCGGGTAGGAGCAGTTATAAATACTCTGCCTCCCGGTTTGAGTACCCGGGCAAATTGTTCCACTATTTTCTCCGGTGCAAAAGTATGCTCCAAAACATCCAGACAATTTATGGCATTAAAATAATTATCCGGATAAGGCAGCGCATCAATACTGCCGACTGCAAAGGTAACTTCTTTGGAATCTCCGGATAATAAAGTTTGAGCAGAGGGGAATTCACATTCTACTTCTATTCCCCCTAATTCATCTTCAATCAGGTCAATTACCTGAGGAAATATAGTCTTTTCACCTTTTTTCATCATATTCGATAATGCCATGGCTCTTTCCAGGCGGGCATGACAGGCATCTATGGAATATACTGAAGCATACTGACTCATAACCAAAGTGGCAAATCCGGCACCACAACCAGCATCCAAAACCCTGCCTTCCAGTTCCTGAATTTTGGGATAAACATATTTAAGAAATGAGTATTCCCCTCCGGAGGAAAAGTTCTGCAGGGCTATTATCTCATTTAAAGTAAATAAATCCTGCTGACTCAATGAGGAACCTATTTCCTTACGAAACCAATTACGGAGTTCAACTTCATTATTTAATCTGCGGGTTATCTCATTCAAATCATCAGTACCGGTTTCAGCAATCAGTTTTTCCCGGTCGGCAGGAGTCATTACTTTCCACAAATACTCAATAAAAAATGGGAAACACACATTATTATGTACATTAAACAAAATCGCCTGATTGGGCATTTGATTGCGTAATTCTGAGGTACTCCGGTGAAAATCCAACAGGAAAGCTATGGCTTCATCATCATTACGGGAAAACATTTCTGTATAAGCACTGGCCAAGTTGTTACTGGCAGGAAGCAACTTCTCGTAAATAATGCGTACATCACTATCAATCCTGTCAAAATAAAAATCAAAAAACTCCTTTAATATCATTAAGGCAACCTCCAATTTCATTAATTCTATATTAAGCTGTTAATATTAATTACCGGTTATTAAATGTACTGCTAAATCATAATCGGATTCCTGTTTACTGGTTTCAAAGTCCCAGTTAATTTTAACCTGAATAGATGCTTCACCATCAATCAATTTAACCCGTGGGCTAATTAATACCCCGGAGGTATGATAACCCAAACGACTTTGACCTTCAAACACATAATCACGATAATAATATTTTACTGCCGGTTCGATTACTATACTATGCAGATTATCGGCTTCAACCAGTGAGTAGCTTATCAGGTTGCTAAAACTGGAACCATCAGCATTACAAAGCTGGTAAACATAATTTAATTCAAGGGGTTTTGCAGTCTGATATTCCTGGTTGATAAACACATAACCATTTTCCTGCTGAGTAGAAATATCCAGGATCCTTATAGGTATGATTGCAGATTTATCTGGACGAGTTTTAATACCAACATACGCCCGGGGACGGAAGTTTACCTCATCGGATGCTGAGGCCGAACATACCAGTTCAGGAGCTAAAACCAATTCCAGATGGTTAAATTCCAGGGGCAACTTGGCATGAAAAGTGACCGTCATGAAACTTTCCTTAACACTGATGGTTTTACTAATTTCTACCGGTATTATATTTGAATTTAATAAATGTAAATCAGCTTTAGCTGACAACATAGCAATAAAACCATCTTCAGTTTTTTCTACAGTGTCCAGATTATAATCCCGGGATGAAAACTCACCGACTGTTATTTCCTGTTCATCATTTACCATATACAGGTTGCAGCGCAACGAATTACGCCCTGTCTCACGCCTTCCACCTTCTGGATAAAACCGGGGAGAAATATCACTGTCAACTTCTGTAAATACCAGGGGACAAGAGTGGCGGTAAATCGAATTATAGGTTTTTAAACTTAAAACATCAGAACCCAACAAATCTTCAATTAAGTCTGTATAATTATCAGTTTGAGGATTCAATACCTGATGATATGAAACGCAACCGCCCTGACAATCAATGACTAATACTTGTTCGCTGTTCGTAAACAACACTTCATTTTTGCCATCAAAATCCCAGTCTCTGACCTGTATTTCCGGAGTTGTTTCAAGACCTGACTGCTGATTAAGTTTTTCCAACAGACGATAAGTTAACTCCAGATAAGCAATTCCCTGCATATCATAAAATGGTGATGAACCATAACTGGGATGTCGACTCGCCCATTTAGGATCTTCCTGGTAAACTAAATTTCTTACGCGATTAATCAGGTTATAATTATGAGCAATTTCAGGTAAGCGGTTTTT
>DAIMDR010000187.1:0-342 GCA_036725705.1 Syntrophomonadaceae bacterium
TGGCTTCCCTTACTGCCATGACCCGCGATGGACTGAAAATGCGCGGTTTAATCGAACAAAAGGATATTCAGAACATGGATCAGCTTTATGAGCTGGTATTGCAACTGAAGGTCATTTCTGAAAAAGAATTGGCTGATGAAACTTTGACCGGGGAAGAATATGAACTTATTCGTACTTTTGGCGGACAGCTGGAACACTTCTGGTTTGAAGTTCACCGTAGAGACGGCCTGGAAAGCCGTTCGCAAATTTCTGATTTTCCGGCTATGCTGATTGCTGATGTAGCCACCAATCCTCCGGCAGAAGTTCTGGAAGTTGGTACCGGCTATGTAGATAATATCTATG
>DAIMDR010000187.1:352-4270 GCA_036725705.1 Syntrophomonadaceae bacterium
GCGGTAGTACCGGTTGATGGTACTTTGCGTATAGCCAAAGGCGGGGTGTATTCCTATTATGAATTCCCCTGGGAGGCCACTGACCGATTGACTGATAAGAAGTGGCAGGAGATGGTATATAATGATAAGGTCCCGGCTGTTCCGAAATGGACAGCAAATTATCGCATAAAAGGAACTGCTTCCATAAATATGCCCCAGGAGTTTTAATTAATGGTGTCGTTATGGAAAAAAGTCGTTGCCACACTGGCAGTAGTATTAATACTGCTGCTGGTGCGGTTCTTGTTTTTTTCTGATATGCATGAACTACAGACAGTTTACGATCTGAATAATGATGGTATTATGGAGAAATACCATCTAACCGGGGGAAAGCTTACTATTAAGCAACCGGGCAGTATAGACTGGAGCTCCCCGCCGGAGTGGGATATTCAAGCTTTTGTTCTGGATGATGTAACTGGAGATAAAGAACCGGAGTTGGTTATGGTATTATGGAAACGCGGAAGTTTTGGCCGCCATAAACCAATCTGGAACGGTCGAAAAGAAGATACTAAATACAGTTGTCATTTATTTTTATATCAGATAAGCAATAATAAGATGATTCCACGCTGGTGTTCATCTGCTCTGGACAGGCCCATCAAGAGTATTTCGGTACAGAAAAATCTATCAGGCAATAGTTTTCTGGCCGTTGAGGAAGGGCGTTACAGTTTCTATTGTTGTGGTCATGCTTTGTTTCTGGGTAAACAGTATACTGATTGGGGCTGGAAACAATGGGGCTTTTATCGCATCTGATGAATTGTTTAACATTTAAGCGATGGCGGAAGCTTTGATTCCGTACGGAAACTAATAGTTTGCGCTACTCCTGACTTATTGATGATATCGATTGCCTTAACTTTTAAACCTGGCTTTACCTGACTACTCCTGACTCAACCTGATACTTGAAGTATGATTATAAACTTCATGGGAATTGTTATCCCTGGAAAAATTCGTTGCCGCCGGACTGGTGCTTGTAGCAGTCAGGATAGATTGTTAGAATAATAGGAAGTGCTTTTTAATTTGAATATGATGGAGGGTAAGCAGTGCATAAGAAATTGTTTATTCCCGGTCCGGTAGAGGTTTTACCGGAGGTGTTGCAAAAAATGTCCACGCCTATGATTGGCCATCGTGGTAAGGATGCCTCAGCATTACAACGCCGAATTACTCAGAAGTTGCAGCAATTGTTTTATACTGAACAGCCGATACTTTTATCTACCAGTTCCGGAAGTGGATTGATGGAAGGTGCGGTCAGGTCATGTACTGCCAGGCGGGCAGCCTGCTTTAGTGTAGGGGCTTTTGGTAAACGGTGGTTTGAAATGGCTCAAGCTAATAATGTACCCGCAGATTTATTTGAAGTTGAATGGGGACAACCTACTACCGGATCATTAGTTGAGGAAGCACTCTCCACCGGCAAGTATGACCTGATTACGGTAACCCATAATGAAACTTCAACCGGTCTGATGAATCCAATGGATGAAATTGCGGCCGCAGTTAAAAAGTATCCAGAGGTAGTTTTTTGCCTGGATGCGGTTAGTTCCATGGGTGGCAGCAAAATTGAGGTGGACCGTCTGGGGGTAGATATATGTATAACTTCAACCCAAAAAGCCCTGGGACTCCCTCCGGGAATGGCTATTTGTTCTTTTTCCCGCAAGGCGATAGATAGAGCTAAAGAAGTGCCCTATCGGGGTTATTATCTGGACTTACTGGCTCTGTATGATTATATTGAGAAAAAGGATTATCAGTATCCTTCCACTCCCTCCCTCTCGCATATGTTTGCTCTGGATTATCAACTGGACCGCATTCTTGATGAGGGTCTGGATAACCGCTTTGCCCGTCATATTGGAATGGCTGAAAAGGTCAGAAACTGGGCTGGAAATAATTTTGCCCTGTTTGCTGATGAAAAATATCTGTCCAATACTCTGACAACTATAAAGAATAGCAGAGAAATTGATGTAGCTACTTTAAACAGTGCTCTGGGACAAAGAGGTTTTCAAATTTCCAATGGATACGGCAAAATGAAGGATAAAACTTTCCGTATAGCCCATATGGCAGATTGCACCGTTGAGGAGATAGAAGAACTGTTAGGAAATATTGATGATATTTTGAATTAAGCCGTTTTAATGACCGCTAGTTTCGGGCCATGGTATAATCCATGGCCTTTTTATATTTTTACTAATTACGCGCCCAGCGTAAGGGGTCTATTCTACGAGCTTTTAACCATTCTGCGGTTTCACCCAGAATAATAACCGGTTGGTTTTGAATTGCTGCCGGATTAGCTGCTCCGGCCATTAAATAAATCGCTTTAAGGCGATACAAATAGTCTTCCATAAACCGATCCAATTCAACTGCCCCATCATGCAACAGAATTCGCAACAACTGGCCCGCAATGCCAATCAATTCTGCCCCCAGGGCCATTGATTTAGCCCCATCCAGAGCGGTCCTGATTCCTCCGGAGGCAATTATCTTAACCGGTAATTCCAGGTTATAAATTTCTGCCAGGCTTACTGCGGTGGGAATACCCCAATCATCAATTTCATGTCCGAATTTACCATCACGCTGATCTTCGATAGCCACAAAATTGGTTCCGCCTTTACCCCCAACATCAAATATTTTTATACCGGCATTATATAACAGTAATACTGACTCTCTGGCCAACCCGAAACCTACTTCTTTAGCTATAACGGGTACCGGTGATGCCCCGGCAATCTCCTTTACATTAGCCAGTATGGTTTTAAATTGGCGGTCTCCTTCTGCCATTGCTAATTCCTGCGGTATATTTAAGTGTAGTTGTAATCCGTCCGCCCTGATCATGTCAATCGCATTTAAGGCATCCTCTACTGTACTCATAGCACTTATATTAGCTAATACTACTCCATCGGGATTTTCCTCCCGTACGATAGTAAAGGTATCCCTTAAGCCCGGGTCTTCCAGGGCAACTGTTTGAGAACCCACTGCCATAGCAATACCATAAGTTGCTGAAATCTGAGCCAGCACCCGATTAATTCTTTGCGCCTGGGAAGTGCCCCCGGTCAGAGCATTTATTATAATCGGATATTCCAGTTGCTTACCCAGGAATTCAATTTGCAGATTAATATCTTCCCAGTCCAGCCCGGGAACTGATTGGTTTATAAGATGCAAATCGGCAAAGCCGGTAGTAGCAGGACCATCCTGAAGACTGCCGGCTATTCGGATATGTTCGGTCTTACGATTAGTCCTGATTCTTTCAGCCTCCCTGCAATTTTTCTTGCCTGTTCCAAAGTTTCATTATCGTTAAGGTTAAAGAACATGTCACTTATATCCCCAAATGAGAGCATATCGTCTTCAGTTAAAACCAGGGATTTCAATTCTTCTTTCAGAATGCGGGTCAGTTTTAGTTTTTCATCTTTTAAACAGCTTTCAAATATGGGAAGACTTGATTTGTTGTATACTGCTGCTGTTGCCTGCAGAAACCCGTCTATTGAAGGAACCGCTGCATGATAGTTACCAATTCTGGAAACCATGTCCTGAATTAATTGAGTGCTTATGAACGGCATGTCACATCCTAAAATAAAGACCGGTTCACAGGAAGCATAGTATAACGCTGCATGTATTCCACTAACTGGTCCCAGTCGCGGATACACATCGGTATATACGGGTAAATTAAACTCCCGATAGAGCTCCGGCTCATTACTGATAATAATTGTCTCGGTAAATAGAGAGGTAAATTTATTTATAATTATTTCAATTGACCTTTGCTGGTCAATTTGAGCGAATGCTTTATTGAACTTCATCCGGGAACTTTTACCCCCGGCTAAAATTGCTCCACTGGCCTTCATAATGGATGCACCCTTCCAACTTAGTAGCTCGGGTGTCAAGGGGACGGTTCGAGACTGCTGAAAAAGTCCTCTT
>DAIMDR010000188.1:0-4267 GCA_036725705.1 Syntrophomonadaceae bacterium
GATGACAGGATTTGAACCTGCGGCCTCTTGGTCCCGAACCAAGCGCTCTACCAAGCTGAGCCACATCCCGACGCAAACAATATCTTATCAGGAAAATACTTTCAAGTCAATATTGAGGTCGGGATGGCCAGGATTAATTATTGATGCTATTAGTCTGTGAACGAACCGAGTTGCGGTTCACGACTTTCATATTGCCGGCGTACCTGTTCAACTCTTTCCGCCCAGTATTGAATTTTGCGCATGGCATCGTCTTCTACGGCGGAGTCAACCTTTACTACTTCTTTATCATTTATTTGAATACCAATATTATAGTAGCCATTTTCATCACTGCGAATTAATAATCCATCAACGCGATCTTTTTCCAGCAGTCCAATACTGAATTCATCAATGCTTAAAATTGGAGTTTCATAACTGAATATATCACCCATCTGCTTACTCCATTTCTGAACTGGTGTGGTAAATATGGCTGCCAGTCTGATATTGTTTCTGAATTTCGGGTATCTTGGCCGATAATTCCTGTACGCGTTGATTTACCTGTTCAGGGCTCGCCTGGTCAATTATTACGATATTTTCATCATCAATTTCTACTCCCAGATTATACTTGCCGGTGCTGTTATCAGCACAAACGATTAACCCTTCATATTCTTCTTTGGCATAATCCCCTTTTTTCAAAAAGTCAGCCTTGTTTACAATTTTACCTTTTTTCATCACTTGTTCCTGCCTCCTTTTACGCTTTTCTTAGCTTTTCCCGCAGGAACCGGTTTTTATGTAAAGGTTAAGTGATTGTTTTGCATAATCAATTTTTCTTCCAATTGCAGCATGGCAGTCCTCGCAGGGGAATCTCATAGCCAATAGAGACTTTTCACTTCGTTCAGAGTGACAGCATCGCAGGATCCTTGAATTATGCAAAATCCCTATTTATATGAAGAGATTAATTTTTCTTTTTGATGGCGTTCTAATTTTTTGATTTCAATTTCCCGTTTTAAGGCCAGACTTTTAGTGGGCAGTTCTTCACTGTAAACCAGTTCTACCGGTCTTCTGCCCCGGGTATAACGACTGGCAATTCCCTGATTATGCTGGTCAACCCGGCGAACCAGGTCAGTTGTATAACCGGTATAATAGGTTTGATCATGGCAGCGTAAAATATAAACATATGGCATATTATTTTATCCTTTTGGTATTTTTCTTATCTTTAAATAAATCACATGAACAGTAGAAAGGCAATTTAAATGCAGCGCTATAGTGCGAGAGTTTATCAAGCCGATTCTGATCCCGGTATTAATTCAGGATTTGCCGGTTTTACTGCTGGAAGCCGGATTTCAACTGTGGTGCCATGGTCCAGGCGACTGTTGATACTGATATCTCCCCCATGATCTTTAATTATTTTGTAACTTACTGACAAACCCAGACCGGTATTACGCTCCTTGGTAGTGAAAAATGGTTCCATTATATTGGGGATAATGGATTCAGCCATCCCCACCCCCTGATCTGAAATAGTCAGACATGCTGTTTGCTCTTCCAGCCAGGTTTTTATTGTTATCGTATTACCGGGCTGACTGGCTTCCACCGCATTTATCAGGATGTTCAGAAATGCCTGCCTGAGTCTTTCTTCATCACCAAATACCCAAATATCCGGTTTAAATTTGCAAAGTATCTTTACGGCATGATGCAGTATTTCTGCGTATAGCAAATCAACGGTTCTCTTTAGTATTTCCTTTAAATTAACCTGGGCAGGTGGACAATAATATTGTTTTGATAAACTCAGAAAATCGGTCAATATTTCATTAGCCCGGTTGACTTCTTCTGCCATTAACTGATAATACTCAGCTTTCTCGGGGTGTTCCATTTCCAGCAACTGAGCTATGCCCTTTACTGTAGTCATAGGGTTACGCACTTCATGGGCAATACTGGCTGACATTTCACCAATAAGCGAAAATTTACTCAGCAAAACATTTACTTCCTGTTCGGCAGCTTCACGACTGATTTGGGCAATTTTTTCCCGGTATAAAAAGGTCTGCAGGGCCAGAACAATTTCGGCTACTATTTCTTCTATCAGGTTGGTTTCCAATGTAGGCTCAGTTATCAAACAGCGGAAAATACCAAAGGGTTGTGCCAATCCTTTTATAGGGATTTGTATTATATTACGGTAGCCAAGTTCCCGGTAGATACTTTCCTCATAAAACAGGCTGGAGGACCCAATTGCATGTGAAACCGTTCGTTTTTGATTTATTACTGTCCATAATCTATGGTTGGATTCAGCCCGCAGCGTATAGTTTCTGGCAGTTCCATTAACACAGGAATACATGCTGATATGCTTATCATCATCCCACAAGCCAATCTCAAAGCCAAAGCCGGCAAATTCCTCTCTGAGACATTGCAGTATTGTTCCTATGGCATTCTCGACCCCCTGGGTTTCTGCCAGAATACGCATGATCCGATTAACTACATTAGTTTTACGCCGGTTATGGCGCCTGATTAATTCCTGTTCCCGTAACTGACTGATATCACTCCCAATTAACAAGGCTACCATAGTATCTTTATAGTTAAGTGAAGATATGTTAAATTCGTAAGGTATACGCTGTCCATCAGCAGTAATAATCATAGCCTGATATTTTTTATTTTGGATTTTCCTGTTGATGACTTGTTTAATTATAGCGCTGATATAACGACGGGAAGCCGGAGTAATCCATTCCAGATTTGTCATTGCCAGTAACTCTTCTTCTTTATAGCCGGTGACTTTGCAGAATTTCTCAGTTACATATACCAAATTAGTTCCATCACATAATACGGCTTCTACCAGACTTAAATTAATGGCATTCGTATAGGCGTCAATCATTTTCCTGATTTCGGTATTTGACTTACGCAGTTCATCCAGGTATAACCTGGCCAGTAAATTTTCTCCTCCCGGATAATCCTCGGCCGGCGTCAGTAAATTAATACTAAAATTTTTATTCTTTAATATTTCTACCCAAAAATAATGTACCTGTCCCCATATACCGGGCAGGCACAAAATACCATACTCAAAAGGATGATCCGGGAAATAATCTTCTTCCGGTGATGAAATTATCAGGGGGTCAAAAACTATTGACTTTAATTGCTCATAATTATAACCGGATAAATTAAGTCCGGCTTGATTTATATCCAGGATATTACCCGAAAGATCACTGATAACCAGTGGTAAATCAACTTTTTCCAAAATTGAACATTCCCCTGGGATATAATCGTTATCCAAAGCCGCCAATAACTCAGGTAATATTATCTCCAAGTTGGTTTTTGGTAATTCTTTCAACATGATATTTTCCTCTTTTCTAATTATTTTATTATTTCGACTATTTTGTTCAGGTTCCTGCGGGAAAATATCGCCAAATTATCTATTTGAATGGACTATTTCGACACATGTTGACTAAATAAAACAGAGGCAGTCCCAAGGGATTGCCTCTGTTAACTAACGTATATTAAACTGTTGATTAGAATCTATGATGGGTAACTCTTAAGGGCAGGTTAAACTTATGAGTGATGGTATTACCAACTTCGCCAACATCATCCAGCGTAACATCTATTACCAGACATTTCAGCCGGGCATAAATACGATAAGCATTATCCAGTTCTTCAGCCACCATTTCATCCAGTGACTCATGGTCTTCGGAGAGTTCAAAACTTCTCAATCTTTCTTTACGCAACGCCATTAAGGTCTCCATATCAATAGTCAGACCTACCATGGGAACTTTACCCTTCAAGTCCAATAATTGTTCGGGAATTTCAGTATCCACCAGAATAGGATAATTGGCTACCTTGAGGCCCAGATTGGCCAGATGCATGGATAAGGGGGTCTTTGAGGTTCTGGGCATACCTAATATAATTAAATCGGCATCCTTAAAAGTTTCCAGGTTCTGTCCATTGTCATGTTCAATAGTAAACTCAATAGCCTGCATGCGGTTGAAATACTGATCATCCAGCTTATGAGTCAGGCCTGATATATAAGCAGGTTTTAACCCGGTTTTCTGCTCTATGACCTGAAATAACGGTGCCATAAGATTGACTGCCATAACTCCCTTTTCATGGGCTTGCTGGTCAATATACTCAGATAACTCCGGCTTTACAACGGTGTAGATAATAATAGCTGACTCTTTGGCTGCCTGATCAATAATCTGGTCTGCCTGCTCTTCCTTGGTCACCCGGGAGAAGAGGGTAATACTGCGCTCAACTTTAAATTGTAAAACCGATGCAACTGCAATCTTTTCAGCCGTTTCGCCTACTGAATCAGATA
>DAIMDR010000189.1:0-4257 GCA_036725705.1 Syntrophomonadaceae bacterium
GGCTTAGGACCCTGTCACGAAGGTGTTCGCGGGTTCGACTCCCGTCCTCCGCATATCGAAATCATTCTGTTGATCTCGGTTTCGTTGTATAACTGCTTTAATTAAGAAGAGGATTCAAATGCAGGACAATGTAAAGTCATTCGGCGAAGTCGCTAGTGGCCTCGCAAAAAGTCCTCTTGGAATCATCGCCCTATTCATAGTGCTTGTATATGGTTTTGCATCGCTTGTAACAACATTCAGCAGTTCTTTGAGCTCGTCGGAATGGATGCCTCTTGTCTATTTCCTTGTTCTTTTCCCTGTATTGGTTCTCTTGGTTTTCGCTTGGCTGGTGAGTTGTCATTCCGGCAAGCTCTATGGTCCAGGAGACTATAAAAATGAAGAGAACTACTTGCGGATGCAATTAATGGCGGCAGCATCTTTGGCGGCAGCAGCAACGCACCGTCGTGACTCAAAGGCCGAGGAAATTGACGTTTCTCAAATCGCTTCCTCAGTTAGAAACGCTGCGCCAAGATATCATCGTTTGGAAGAGCTTTCATGGAAAAATCGCATACTTTGGGTCGATGATCGGCCGGAAAACAACATCTACGAGCGAGCGGCATTTGAGGCGGTTGGCTTATCCTTCTCACTGGCTTCTTCTACCAAAGAAGCACTCAATATCTTGGAGCATAGCAGGTTCGCCGCCATCATCTCAGACATGGGGAGGCATGAAGGACCGCGAGAAGGATACGCTCTTCTTGAAATACTTCGAAATAGGGGTGACCAGACACCATTTTTTATCTATGCAGGTTCTGACTTACCGGAACATAAACTAGAAGCACAACAACGTGGAGCACAAGGTAACACCAACGATCCACAAGAGCTATTTAAACTGGTGACAAGGGCAGTCATCCAAGGAAAAGAGTAAACTATAGAATCCATTAAGACCTCGAATTGCAGCGATCATAAGGCTTAGCCTTTCTGGAAAGCCTAGTTACTGTTTAGCTTCATGTAGTGCATGAGCACGCATTTAACATTCAAACTATTCAACAATAGTTAATCAAATTTCACAGATCGTCTATCCACAAGGGGGTTGCTCTAATTATACGCCATGAATATCGATCTTTCCTGTGAAGTGCTTATATTAAACTTAAATTCTTCCTCCAATTCTTCCTTATATGTATTAAGATATGCTAAATGTTTATGATCATCTATTATTATTAAACCATCAACTAAGTATTCCCAGCTGGATATATTTTCATTGCACTTGCTTCCAGTCCAATACTTTTTGATGTATTTTCTTTCCCCAGTTTTCAGGTATTCCTCATACCATTTTGAATCCACTTTTGTATAATTCAACGCTTCCGCAATCTTTACTTTAAATATAAGTAAGTCGGGATGGTGATTAAACATCTCTCTGATAGTAGCTTCATTATCTGCAACGTATAGGCATTCTAATCTACTAACTGCGTTTTTGGCATATTTCCTTCTTTCTATCTCAAAATTGATTTCCACTCTACTCCTTTTAATCATTTCTTTCTCTTGATCATCAGTATACTTTATCGATCCCTTTTGCATATGCAAGCCCTGCCTAATTCCACTGGCAACATTAAGAAAATTCATAGCCATTGGCGTCAAGCCACCGGAACTCTGTCCCCTATATTTGAGGTCTTTAATTTCTCGATATCGGACGCTGTTATGACTTGACGCGAGATTTGGCTCCCAATATGCGACGTAATTTGGCGTCTGCAGCATACCTGATTCCAGAATATTGAGCGCTGCATACCAGCCGTATTCCCCACTTAGAGTTACTCCATGATAAAAAAATCCTGGAACATTTTTTGATGGTTCTTTTGGAAGTGTATTTGGATCGAATCTCTTTTCTATATAGACTATCGGTTTCATCAAATTTAGTTTCAGATTCTGATACATAAGCGTTTAGTGATGATCAGACTGAAGAGAACATCTTGCTTTTGAATCGCAAGGTTTTTCGTGTGATAGATCTTACCATCATTTCGTAGGAATGGATCCGTCGATATGGCAGAAAAGCATATCAAATGATGGATGGGCTATAGTCATGACTAAAAGTATCAACCTAAATTGGATGGTTCGTCAGGCGGCTCGGGCTAGTCGTGAAGCAGAGACTAATCGCAAAAGGTTATTGAAAGCACAAGCTGCTCAGCTTAAGGCAACAGAACGGCAAAGGAAACAAGCTGAAATAGCGGCAAGACGCCAAATGGTCCAATCAGAGAAGGAAAGAAAGCAACTGGAAAAAGAAGCTAAGCAGCAATATGTTGCTGGAAGAATCGAAGAAGTTGAAGAGAAAAATGAAGCAAATGCTAATTATATTATAGAGCTGAGCAAAATCTTAGAACATACTCTCGACATTGATGATACGATTGAATTCGATTCCTTGAGGGTGAAAGACGAATTCCCGCCTTTTACACCGCCAGAAGAATTAATAATGGTAGTTCCTCGCCCAGATAAGCAAGACTATTTGAAGAATGTTAAACCAATGAGATTCCTTGAAAATGCATTGGGTATGAAAGGCCGGCATCAGCGTGAAACTCAAGCAGCAGAAGCTGAATATGATAATGCAGTCAAAGCATATGAAGCACTTGAATGCGAAAAAAAGTCGAAACTTGAGCAATTGAAAACAGAATATGATAGCAATCACGAAGCATTTTTGAGAAAGGTGCAACAACGCGATCAAGAAGTAAGCGAGCTAGATGCTGCATATAAATCTGCAGATCCATCTGCCATAAAGACCTACACGACAATGGTGCTTGAACGCTCTGAGTATCCTGATGGATTTACAAAGAGTTTCCGACTGGCTTATGCGCCAGAATCAAAAGAGATGGTAGTCGAATACGAGTTACCCTGTATCGATGTAATCCCTAATGCAGCAGAATACAAATATAACAAATCAAAAGACGATGTTGTGGAAAAGGCCAGAAAGCCAAGCGAAATGAAAACATTGTATCAGGATATCGTCGCCGCAATTGCTATTCGTACCATTCACGAAATTTTCGAAGCTGATCAAGGCAATTACATCCAGGTTGTCACTTTTAACGGCTTTGTCACGACGACTGATCCAGCAACTGGAAAAGACGCTCATCCCTGCTTGATTTCTGTAAGAACTACGAACGATAGCTTTAATGAATTAAATTTGAATCGGATTGATAAGCTTGTATGTCTGCGTAATCTTGGTGCACAGGTGTCATCTCGTCCTGATGAGCAATTGCCAGTAAAGCCTGTTATCGAATTTGATATGGTTGATAGGCGCTTTATTGAACAGGGCGATGTTTTAAGCGGCATTGATTCAAGGCCAAACCTGATGGATTTAACATACGGTGAATTTGAAAATTTGACAAGTAATCTATTTGGGAAGATGGGGTTAGAGAGTAAGCTGACCCGCGCATCAAAAGATGGTGGAGTAGATGCAGTAGCATTTGACATTCGCCCAATCCTTGGCGGCAAAGTGGTAATTCAAGCCAAGAGATATAAAAATACCGTGGGTGTTTCTGCAGTGCGTGATCTATATGGCACAATGATGAATGAAGGGGCGAGTAAGGGCATTATTGTGACGACAAGCGGGTACGGTCCTGATGCATATGAATTCGCAAAGGATAAGCCCCTTGAACTAATTGATGGTGGAGGGCTGCTATACTTGCTTGACCAGGTTGGAATAAAGGCTAAAATCATTATGCCGCAAGAATAGCTCTCCTTTACACCACGGCTGGAATCTGAGGAACCAATATTTATATAAAATTAAAATGAAAATATACAGAGAGGATCGCATGAAGCTATCTCTTATAAAGAATCAATCTGAAAGTAATGTTCTATGGAAAAGACAAATATTGTATTCGTTGTCTGCAAGAGCGGAATTAACCGAAGAAGAAACCGAATTAATGAATAATTATAAATTAAAAAAGATGATATTATCTTCAATACAAATAGATGAAAAGCACGAACAAAACGTAACTATGGAAATGCTAATGATAGGTTGTATCTTTGAGAATGAATTAATTGATAGGATCCTTGCAATAGAGCAAGAAATAAAGAATTCATGTCAAATATTTAAGACACATATGGATGTGCGAAAAAATTTTTATGGTGAGGAAATCATAGAATACTAATATGTTGAAAGATTGAAATTACACGAGATTTCCATGCCCCGGTCCGAACAGAGCGCATAAATTTTTGATTATGTTTCGCCGTGAGCCGGTAGCGTATCATTTTTGCTGTAAAATTTGCAGAAATATCAGTAACAAGAACTGA
>DAIMDR010000190.1:0-4199 GCA_036725705.1 Syntrophomonadaceae bacterium
TTGCTGCTGGTGTTGAGCTTTTTTGTGGCTGGATGTGAACAGGTTGATTTTAGTAAACTGACCTTACCTTCCAATCGGGAACAGGCTCAGTTAATCAAGGTTGAAATATTCTTTACTGACGGTGCAACACTTATCGGCTATGTAAAAAACCTGAGCATAGAACCGGAAGGGAAAGTCTATGTGGGAGGGTCTTCAAGCAACTATTTGTATGATGCCCGCGGCAAAATAGTCGGCGCCTATAATTATCAACGGGTTCTATATATAAAAATAATTCCTGAAGATCAACCGGAAAAGGATTGAAATTCCGATACTGCGGCGATGAATCAGGTGGTGGAGGGTTTCCATGTTGATTTACCTGACTGAGAGAAAAGAACGGGAGGCAGATGTCAGGATTAGGATCACAGTGTTATTATCGCTGATAATAACTGCCATTATCGTTATTATAGCAATGTTTGCTGTTAAAGCATTTACTGATCGAATTGAGGAGGCAGTGGAACTTAAACTGATCTCTGATTTAGCTCTGGGTGAGCAAGTAATGGATCTTAATTATCCGGGCCCCTGGCAGTTGGTTAATGGTCACCTGTATAAAGGAATGATCCTAATGGAAGAAAGGCATGAGATGCTTGACCAGCTTGGTGAATTAACCGGGGATACAGTTACCGTATTCAGAGGAGATACCCGCGTTTCTACCAATGTAACTCAGGAAAACATTCGTTTGATTAATACCCAAGTTTATGATGAAGTTAAAAAGGCTGTACTGCTAAACGGAGAAACTTATCTGGGAAGTGCCATAGTAGTAGGAACCAAAAATTTTACTGCTTATAAACCTATAAAAAATAACAGTGGAGAAATTATTGGCATATGGTATATGGGAGTTCCTGCTACACCATATGAAAAGATTATATCTGACTTTCGCTATAAAATGATTCTTTATTCAGCACTTGGCATATTCCTGGCACTTCTGCTTATTATATTTCTATCAAACACCCTGTATAAACCAGCAGAAAGACGCGGCGCAAAAGTTGAATTTACCGGTGGTGATGCTCCCCCATATACTAAACCGGCAATGCTTCAGCATGAACTTGATCAATTATCATTTATGCTTAATGATATAAAAGAAAAAGCTTCTAACCCGAATAGCAGGACCGGGATAAGTTTTACGGCTAATAGCGGGCAAATCATACAAAGATTAGGGATTAAGTCACAGGAAATAATGCCAATAGTTGACTTGATTACTAATATTGCCAGACAAACAACCTTTTTGGCTTGGAATGCAAATGCTGAAGCTTCCGGAGCGGGTGAAAAGGGGAGGAGATTAGCGGGAGTTATTGAACAAGTTCGTCAGCTGGCTGAAGAATCTGATTATGCTGCTAAACAAATTGCAGAAATAATCAGCGAACTACAAAATGAAGTTAATAAAGCCATAAAAATATCTGCTGGCAATCAACAAAAAGCAGTCAATAGCGCAAATGACACTAATGAGCTGACAGCAGAACAGATAGCAGGAATAGAGGAGATTAATGCCTTAATAGACGGATTAAATCAGATTATTGAAGCTTTGGAAGAGATTATTGGTCGTTTTAAAGTATAATTAACAGATGTAATTAAATCCAGTTAAACCCATCCTGCCTGCATGATGGGTTTTATAATAAGCAGAAAACTCTAAAGTAATAACGCTGGTTTATATCTGTCTATTTAGATTAATGGCTGTATTTGTTAGTATTATATTAGAAAGATGTGGAGGAGGATGACCAAATGAGCAAACCTCAACCGGCTGAAATTAATGCCAGATGTCTGTTGTGCGGAAAAACTTATGGAGTCCCCGGAGACCATAAAGACTATAAGAAACTGATCGAACAGAAAACTGACCCTACCTTCATCTGTGACCAATGTAACTATCGGGTTCGCCATGAAGCTGATGAACAGAAAAAGCCCAAAAAACCAATCTAGGTTATAAGAGATATTATGGAAAAGCGCTCGATAATATCATCCGCCGGACTTCGCCTGGCAGTGCTGAGAAATATCCCGTCAACGGAAATGAGTCATATATTAATTGCCTGTCACGGATTTCGCGGTGGAAAAGAAAATGCCGGCAAAATTACATTACTGGCAGAAAAACTAGCCCAAATTAGAATAGGGCTGGTAGCATTTGATTTTGAAGGCAGCGGTGAAAGCGAAGGTGAATTTTCCCATCTTACCATATCCAAACAGGCTCAAAACCTGAAGAATGTAATCCAGGCTGTTTATGCTGAATATAAACTACCCATTATTTTATTGGGACGTAGTTTGGGAGGTACTACAGTTTTGGCTGGTGGAACTGACGAAGATGTTGTTGGCGCTTACATCTTATGGTCCACCCCAGTGCAATTACGTGAAACCTTCAGTAAGATCATGGGGGATGCCTATAATCAGATGGAAAACGGCAATGCATTATTGATCAGGGATGAAAATGGAGCTTTCCGGTTGGAACCGGATTTTATTCAGGATTTTTCCAATCATAATATGAATAAATATTTTGAGCAGATCGGTAACCGACCGGTTCTCGTAATTCACGGTCAGTCTGATGAAATAGTTAAGCCAATAAATGCAACCGGTATTGGACAGGCAATTAACCATGCCAGCATAAACATCATTGAAGGTGCCGATCACCGCTTTTCCGGTCAGGAAGAGCATAGAATGGATCTAACCGTGCAATGGTTAAAAGAAAACATATAAACAGCCGTATCAGGGGGGATTTCTCCTGTTGCTTAATAACCGCTCTTTTAAAAGATTACTCATCAAAATAGGGGTGTTTTAATGTACTCAATTTCAGCCTGGGTTATATTTTTACATAGTTTCATAGCTGGATTTCTGATGATATGGATAGGTCTGTTATTGGTTAATATTAGAACAAGAATATATAAGCTATGCATTGCTGGATTATTATATGCAATAATTGCTACTTATTTTAGATACATTGTTGGGTTAACTTTTGATATAAGCTTTCTTATGCAGATTTTATTTATATTGTTAATTCTAATGGTTTATTTTAATCTGGGTCCGATTCAATCCTTTGTAGTTGCTTTTTTAGGAATAATAGTATTATTGGCCGGAGAAGCCGTATTTACACCAATTGTTCTAAAATTATCAGGTATTAGTATTCAGGAAATAATGAATAGCAAAATTCTGGTATTTTTCATTCCTTTACCGCAAATAATATTAACCCTAATTATCATTTACATATGCAGTAAATATGATTTTCATCTTTTTAATTTTAATGAGAGCAGGGAGATCACTCAGGGTGTTTCCAGGAAGAGACGCATTAAAATTATAACAAGTCTGGTAATAATACAGCTTTCAGTAATATTGGTACAGCTAGCATTTAGTGTTCTGGTCATTAATAATACCTACAGTATATTTAAAGGGATTTCGTTAGCAACAATGGGGTATATTTCTTGCGCTATTCAAATTGTAGGGGTTATATCAATGCTGTTTTTGATTATAAACTTACTGGAATTGACCAAAAAGGAGAGTCAATACGAAACTCAATCTGCTTATATTGAAACATTGGATGAATTATTTACAACAGTACGCAGCGAGAGACACGATATCATTAACCACTTGCAGACCATCTATGGATTTAATCAACTGGGGTATACCAGCGAGGTACAAAACTATTTGGATGAATTATTGGAAGGAAGTATTCTTTCCAATGAATTTATCGTTACCGGCCATCCGGCATTGACTGCCCTTATATATATCAAATCAGGTGTAGCCAGAAGCAATGATATTGAATTCCAAGTGGTGGTGGAAGAACAAATTGATACGCTTGGGATTCCTTCATTTGAACTTAACAATATTCTCGGCAATTTAATTAACAATGCTTTGGATGCAGCTATGCTCTTGGACAAAGACAAGAGGATAGTAAACATCAATATTGGAACTGATTCCAATTATTATATTTTTAAAGTATCCAATCACGGGCATATAGAAGATGATTTAATCCAAAAAATAAAGCAAAAAGGGTTTAGCGGCAAGGGAGGAGAACATCTGGGATTAGGCCTGTATATTTGTAACACTCTAATTAAAAAATATGGCGGATATATGGATATAGTCAATACAGACAACCAGATGATTGAGTTCTCGATATTCTTTCCAAAAGATAAACAAAAGGGGGAATGTGATGAATCTATTGGCCCGGAAACTGGCTCATTTGCTGG
>DAIMDR010000191.1:0-4182 GCA_036725705.1 Syntrophomonadaceae bacterium
AAACTGGGCAATGGCATAAACTCTGCTGTTTCATTACTGGCATAACCAAACATCATTCCCTGATCTCCAGCGCCAATAGCCTGAATTTCTGCTTCGGTCATGTCACCCTTTTTGGCCTCATAAGCTTTATCAACCCCCATGGCAATATCAGGGGACTGTTCATCCAATGATGTAATCACTGCACAGGTTTCACAGTCAAATCCATATTTAGCCCGGGTATATCCGATATCTTCAATAGTTTTTCTGACCAATTTGGGAATATCTACATAACAATCGGTAGTTATTTCACCAGCAACCAATACCAGTCCGGTCGTTACCATAGTTTCAGCTGCTACACGCGCATTGGGATCCTGAGCAATTATTGCGTCCAGTATTGCGTCTGAAATCTGATCAGCTACTTTATCAGGATGCCCTTCGGTAACTGATTCTGAAGTGAATAAATTCCTTGCCATATCTTCATCTCCTCATTTTTGGTTAAAATATTCGACTAATTTATCAAGAATAGCTCCTGCTACCTCCTGCTTGGTCATTTTGGGAAGAGCCACCATTTGTCCGTCACGAGTAATAATGGTAACTATATTGGTATCTGAAGCAAAACCGGCCCCTTCCATAGTAACATCATTGGCTACAATAAAATCGAGATTCTTGCTGGATAATTTTTTCCGGGCATTCTCTATTATGTTTTCTGTCTCAGCAGCAAATCCTATCATTATCTGATCGGGTTTTTTCATTTTTCCCAACTCTTTTAAAATATCAGGAGTTCCGATTAGTTCCAATACAAGTTTTGTATTGCGTTTTTCAGTTTTTTTAAGTTTTTGTCCGGCTATATTGGCTACCCCAAAATCTCCTACCGCAGCAGCACCAATAATAACATCACATTGTGGCTGATATTTTGTCATTACATCACACATTTCCTCAGCACCCCATACTGATACAAATTCAACTCCGGGGGGAGGATTCAATGTGGATTTTCCACTTATAAGAATTACATCGGCACCGCGTTTAACTGCAGCCTCAGCCAGACAGTAACCCATTTTACCCGTACCACGATTAGCAATAAATCTTACCGGATCAATATCTTCACAGGTGGTTCCGGCATTAACCATTATTCTCTTACCGTGCAAATCCTGACAGGGATTAAGAATAGTGTTAATTTGTTTATAAATATCTTCTATGTCCGGTAATCTTCCCGGTCCTTCTACCCCGCAGGCCAACATTCCGGTGCCGGGTTCCATTACTTTATATCCATATTCAGCCAGTTTTTTAAGGTTGTCCTGCACTATTTTATTTAAATACATGTTGGTATTCATTGCCGGCACAATCAAAACCGGTGCAGTATTGGCCAATGCAACCGTAGAAAGCAGATCATCGGCAATACCATGTGCCATTTTAGCAACCATATTAGCTGTAGCTGGAGCAATCACCAGCAGATCTAGCTGCTCTGCAATTCCTATATGTTGAACTTTATATTCCCGTGATTCCTGCCATAAATCAGTTAATACTTCCCTGCCGCTAATAGTTTTAAAGGTCAATGGCGTTATAAACCTGGTAGCACCCTCGGTCATTATTACTATAACTTCATAATCGTCTTTTTTCAGTTTGCTAACCAGATCAACAATTTTATAAGCAGCTATCCCGCCAGTTATACCAATGCCAATTGTCTTAGCCATTTGCTGCCTCCTTATTCAGTGTCCCAAGGCTTAATCAACAACAATTTTCCCGTCCAGTATTTCTTCCAGTGCATCTGTAACCATGGAAGATAAGCGATAATCCTCATCTTCTTTTTTCAATTCGGAAAGGGCCCGGGCACGTTTAGCAACCGCAACAACCACCGCATATTTACTATTTCCAATTTCAATAATATCTTTTGTGGAAGGTGTATTCATACTTATCACTCCAAATTAAGATTCCTGGTTTTGCAACGTTCGGCTATTATTATAGCTTCAACTTTTTTAACAGCTTCATCCAAATCATCATTAATAACTACATAATCATAATCTGACATATAAGCCATTTCCTTACGACATGAGGCCATGCGTTCTTCTATGCTTTCAACTGAATCTTTGCCCCGTTTGCATAATCTTAGTAATAAATCTTCAACTGTGGGTGGCGATATAAAAATAAAGACTCCCTCAGGCATCTTCTCTTTTACCTGAAGGGCACCCTGAATATCAATCTCCAAAAACACATCCTGACCTTTAAGCAGATTGGACACCACAAAATCCCGGGGGGTCCCATACATATTGGAATAGACTGTAGCCGATTCCAAAAAATCTCCCCTTGACTGCTTGAGTACGAAAGATGATTTGTCCATAAAAAAATAATCTACCCCATCAAGTTCATCAATACGCGGTGTCCTGGTGGTAGCTGATATTGATACCTGTATATCATTTCGGTCAGCCAATAACTTTTCTCTTATAGTTCCCTTGCCTACACCGGAAGGTCCGGATAACACGAAAAGTATACCCCTTCTGGACATGCCACAACTCCTCACCAGTGGTTTACGCTTCGTCTGCGTCTTTTGAGGTCAGGCGATTAGCCACAGTTTCCGGTTGTACTGCTGATAATATTACATGAGCACTATCTGCTATAATTACTGCCCTGGTTCTTCTGCCATAAGTAGCGTCAATAAGAACTCCTTTCTCTCTGGCTTCCTGAATAATTCTTTTAATAGGGGCTGATTCAGGACTTACAATTGCTACAATTCGGTTAGCGGCCACGATATTCCCAAATCCAATGTTTACTAGCTTAATGTCCATAATTCACCGGTATAATCCCGGTCCACCTCCTGTTTCTATTCAATATTCTGTAACTGTTCACGCATTTTTTCCAGTTCTGCTTTGGCATTAACCACAATTTTACTCATTTCAACATCATTAGCCTTGGAAGCAATTGTATTAATTTCTCTAAACATTTCCTGGACCAGAAAATCACATTTGCGACCATTGGAATCCGGCTCGTCCATTAAAACTACTAAATGATTTACATGGCTTTTTAATCTGATAATTTCCTCTGTTACACTGGTACGATCAGCAAATATGGCTGCTTCCTGCAGAATGCGTTGCTCATCATTAAATTCCTGCGTAATCAACTCTGAGATTCTATGGCGAAGCTTTTCAGTATGCTCCTTTACTACTATTGGCGATCGTGCTTCCAACTCTTCAACCATACCAGCTATTAGATTATTTCGCATCAGAATATCTTTAGCCAAATTCCGGCCTTCGCGTTCACGCATAACAATTAAATCCTGCATGGCATCATCTATACAGAGACTTAATACTGACCATAGCTTTTCAAGGTCTTCTTCCCGGTCTTCCAGATTAAATACTTCTGGTAATCTAAATAGGTCAATTACTTTTATTTGCTCAGAAATGTTAAGTATTTCAGCTATTTCCTTTAGATTACTATAATAAGTTAAGGCTAATTCTTTGTCAACCTTGATATTTCTGCTGGCAGTTTCGATTTTTTCAATATTTATAGATATTTCAATTCGACCACGCGTAACATATTTTTTAATCAATTCAACAATCGAGTCCTCGAGGCTGGCATAGCGTCTGGATAAGCGAATATTGCTATCCAAATAACGGTGGTTAACACTCCTTATTTCACAGGACACGGTATATCCATGGTCTGCTAATTGTTTTCTTCCAAACCCAGTCATACTTTTTACCAATATATATTCCCCCTGTATAGCTGTTGCTGTTAATGTTGGTATAATTATACTATCTGGCACTAATTTTAACATAATTGAAGCCGGAAACAAAAATTCTTCTGCCTAAATATTTAATATAGGCAATTATTAATCTGACCGATGACAGGGATATAATAATAGCCCATTGCCATGAATTCAAAGCAACTGTTTGGAATATTTGTTGAGCAAAAGGCGTATATAACACAATAATCTGCATGATAAACGAACAAAATACAGCTACCAGCAAATATCTGTTGCCACTAATCCCCAATTCAAATGGTGACTGGGTTTCAGACCGACATTCAAAAACATAACATAACTGTGATAATACCAGAGTAGTCAAGGCCATTGTGCGTGGCAAACTCAAATCATTGATAGCATTCATTTTGCAATAAAGCATACCTATGATAAAACTGGTGAGTGTTATTATGGCTATAAATATCCCCCGATTAAAAACTTTCCATCCCAATCCCCGGGCGAATATATTTTCA
>DAIMDR010000192.1:0-4177 GCA_036725705.1 Syntrophomonadaceae bacterium
AAATGGCCGTGGAACATAAAGATGTTCTGTTTGTTTGTTCGGCAGGAAATGATGGCAATGTACAGGATGGCAGCCGACGGTTACCCAGTGGATTGGCCTTACCCAACATGATTACAGTCGGCAATATAATGAACGATGGCACAAATACAGCCAGCAGTAATATGTCATCGGCCAATTTTGAAGTTACATTGGCCGCACCTGGTGAACAGTCAATACACGGAATAGGAGATGATGCAACCATCGTTAATGATTACGGCGGTACCAGCATGGCAACCCCACATGTTACTGCTGCTGCAGCTATGCTTAGATCACTTAATCCCAAACTGAGTGCCGGTGATATTAAAAAGATTTTAGTGGAAACGGTTTCTCCCGGTGTAAGCAATGAAGGGTACAGTACGGCTGCCCCCAAGGAATTGGGCGCTGGTATCCTGGCAATTGACAAGGCGGTACTCAGGGTAATTAATGATTTGCGGGCAGCAAAAGGCCAGCCGTCTTTAACCATGGAAGAAGCTCTGAAACCGGGCAAAGTTGAACTGATAGCCGCGGGAGGTCCCCAAGAGTATACTATTACTGCCAATATAACCGGGATAGGCAAGGGTGGTACTGATGTAACTATCGAATTGCAGGGAGCTGGCAGTATTGGCGGGCTGTCCAAACAGCACCTGTCTTCGGATGGAACCCTTACCTGGAATGTTATTCTTTCCGGGGATAGCGGTATGGTTCATGTTAAACGCCTGGACACCAATTCCTGTTGGAATGTAAAGTTACCCCCTGACCTGACTGGTACCTGGGTAGGTTCTTTTAAAGTTGAAAACTGGTCAGGTTCTGAAGAAGTAAATCTGACCAGGCAGGAAACCGGACTGACGGTAGTATTTGATGAACGCCAGGATTCTAATGCCCCTTTGACTGGTACAGCTAAGCTGGATCATAGTTATGCAGCTAAAATTTATGGAAATTTGAATGGCAGACGCATTAGTTACCGTATTGTCGGTGATCCATCCCAGGTATTCTTCAGCGGTGAGATTGTGGGAGGAGCAATAGAAGGAACCTGGAACGGCCATCAGGAGAGTGGCGATCAATATTTCAGAGCCAACGGCAACTGGAATTTACAACGGCAGTAGGGATGTGACAGGGGGACGGGGTTGTTGTCAACCAGGCAATTGCTGGTTGACAACAACCCCGTCCCCCTGTCAACTTTACTCAAGATAATCAACATGGTTGCAGATATCCTCGACGATGGCATTTTTCCTTAAATTGAAGGCTTTTTTATTATTCTCAAAAAGATTATTGCCCTGGGTATCAATGGAAACAATGAGGGGACCAAATTCCTTTACACGCATTACCCACATGGCTTCCGGCATACCCAAATCCAGCCATTCCACAGACTCAACCTGTTCAACGCAATTGGCTGCCAGAACAGCGCATCCTCCGGGGAAAACGGTATGTATAGCTTTATATTCCCGGCAAGCTTCTGCGGTATTTGGGCCCATGCCGCCCTTGCCAACCATTAGTTTTACACCGGTTTGTGCAATAAAATCCTTTTCGTATTTTTCCATACGCATGCTGGTAGTGGGGCCAATCGAAATTACTTCATATTTTCCAGGCTGACCTTCTATCTCCTGCATAATGGGTCCGGCATGGAAGATGGCTTTTCCAGCCAGGTCAACCGGTAGTGGTTTATGCTGTTTGATAAGGCGTTGATGTACATCATCACGACTGGTTATCAGATACCCGGTAAGATAAATAATATCACCAATCATCAATGAATCCAGGTCATTATTATTTATCGGGGTAGTAATTATTTTACGGCTCATAATATTACTCCTTTATGCGAAATTATTTCATAACCCAGGTCAGCCGTTATTCTTATCGCCGACCTTCGGTGCGCCCAGCACCCGGTTGATAAGCCTACTGCAATAGTAGCAGGATGGCGGGCTGCTTCTTCTATATGAACACCCATAACCGAGTTTTCTCCGCTAAGACCGCCGGGCCCAATTTTAATGGCATTCAATCCGTTTTCGATTCTGGATTCCAGCTCAGCACCACGAGGATTGGGGTTATGAGAACCTACAGGTCTAAGCAGGGCTTTTTTTGATAATTTGGCTGCCACCTCTACAGAACCGGCAATACCAATACCAACCAGCAGTGGAGGGCAAGCGTTAATACCATAGGAAATAATCTGCTCAAAAACGAAATTTACTGCTCCTTCATATCCTTCCAGAGGCATGAGAACCTTGGCAGTTCCTGGTAAGCTGCAACCGCCGCCGGCCATATATACATAGATGGTCGCTTCATCACTGCGGGGAACAATCTCCCAGTCTATCCAGGGAATTCTCTTGCCAACATTGTTACCGGTGTTTTTTTCATCAAAAACTTCCACTGCGTTGTGGCGGAGTGGTCCGATAATCGTCGCCTTTTTGACCGCTTCACGCAGGCAATCTTCTATTTCATCAATTAAAGGGAAACTGGTCCCCACTTGTACAAAAAACTGAATTACTCCGGTGTCCTGGCAGCATGGTCTATCTAATTCATCTGCCATCCTGAGATCCTCAAACATGGCATCATAGATAATATTTGCTAATGTAGCAGTTTCCTTATCCTGCAGTTCTATTAACTTTGATAAAACATCATCAGGAAGATGTTTGCCGGTATATGCAGTAAATTTTGCCATTATATCAATAAAAATTTCCCGTTGTTCGGCTACATTCATTCAAGTTCCCTCCAATAAATTCTTTAAGCTTACCAACAGAGAACGGCTATAACCGTTATGCCATTTTACAGTAAAATTAAAAATTAAATCTCTTTTATTGTATTATAGATGTTTTGGAAATGCACATTAATGAAGTTGGGTCCAAACCAGGGATTTCCGATTACAATACTCATAAACTTTCAATTATTGGTGCATCATAATGCTATACAATTAGAAAGGAGTGAACTTAATGGCTAAAAAAGAATTAGGTAATGGAGTTTCGATTGATCCAATGCCACCGTCTGTAGGAAAAAATGTCAATATTGTTTATTCGGGTGAATTGACCACTCATAAATCAGAGCCGTTATCAGTACATGTAATGTATGGATCACCGGATCGTTATTTTGGCTCCAAAACTATAGAGATGAATAAACAAGGCCAAAATTTCCACGCAAGTTTTCAGGTAGAAGCTTCAGATACTCTGAATTTCTACTTCAGTGACGATGAAAATCACATCGACGATAACAACGGTAAGCCCTGGCAAACTGCGGATGATTCAGATAATCTTTCCTATAGTTAAAGTAAAACCATTACAAAGTAATTTAAAGGTATCAGAGTTACTGATACCTTTTTATCTTTCGCTAACAATTGCATTAAATTGGCATTTAATAATCAGAATCAAGGCTACATAACTGCATATGATAGTATAATAAAGCAAAGATTGTTGCGCTCCGACAATAATTGAGTATTATGGGTATTAATTTCTATGAATTTCGACTAGAATGAATATGGAATAAAAATCAGCTGAATTATAATTAAAGGAATGTTGTCCGCATGCAGCACAATGAATGTATTGCCCGTGAGGGTTGGATTTTTATTATTATAGGGTTGGCCGTTGGTGCTGTATTAGCTTATTTTAACTTTTATATACCTGCGCTGATATTTGCAGCTTTAACTTTATTTTGCCTGTTCTTTTTTCGCAACCCTGAACGGGTAGTCCCGGAAGAAGCGAAGACAGTCGTTTCGCCTGCTGATGGCAAGGTAATGGATGTTACAACCGTTAATGAGGAGTTTTTTATTAAAGGGAACGCTAAACGGATAAGGATTTTTCTCAGCCTGTTTAATGTTCATATTAACCGGGTGCCGGTATCAGGCAAGATTGGTTTGATAAAACAGGTATCCGGGCTGTTTTTACCGGCCTATAAGGATGAGGCCAGTTTTAAGAATCAACGCAATTATATTGGTCTGGAAACTGATTTTGGCAAGGTACTGATAGTGCAGATTACCGGACTGGTTGCCAGAAGATTAGTTTGTTGGGTTAAATCGGGAGATGTACTAAAACGGGGAGAACGATTTGGTTTAATCAGATTCGGATCCTGTACAGAAATTTATCTGCCCGTGGATACGGAAATACTGGTTACACCTGGGGATAGCGTAAAGGGAGGGGAAAGCGTAATTGCCAAATTCATTTCGAATTTCGATAGCAAT
>DAIMDR010000193.1:0-4121 GCA_036725705.1 Syntrophomonadaceae bacterium
CAGTATGAGTGCCAAAACGCCCCGCCCAGGTCAGCATTTGATCAGGGTTAACTGCCAAAGTAAAAAGTGCAAAAGAACTCATAGCTGTCATCAGCCGTAAACTCATTCCCAGGCCATAAATGAGAGCTTCCCAGGATACTTTTAGTATATATTCCCCTGATAATGTCAGTTCCAATAAGGTGGTTGTTCCAGCTGATGAAAAAAGCAAATTTATGATTATAATTACCAGTGACATAAACAAAGAAAACTTCAAGTACAAATACCAGGTCTGCAAATGGCCCGCACTGATCATCAACATACCATTGGCCACCAGCAAGCTGGCCAGATAAAAGGGATGGGAAAATATCAGGCACCAGATGAGAAAATTAGTACATAATAGCAAGACTATGCCTGGATGCAGGTTATATATAAAGTTATCCCGATATTGATAAGTATAATCCCAATTCATTCCGCTTCCCCTGAGAATTATGGTCTGGGTAAATTAAATATCTGACCTCCCGGTCCCACAGCTGCTCCAAACCGACCGGCTATTTTATCCGGTTCATTTACCAGAATATTAATGATTTGCTCTACTGCCGCGTCATCGTTTCCAACCAGCAGCCATAGAGGGGCTGCATCACCGAGGCCTCTGCCACTGGCAACTATTACTCCCCACCTGTCGCCGGCTTCATGCTTTACCTGCCCGGTATTATCCAACAGCTTCAAACTCTCATCAGTAAATTGCATACTGCATCCGTTACGGGCTCCAGCCTCATTTAAGTCTTTTAAGACCGTAAATGCTGACAATGCAGACCATTGGCCGATTACTATTGCCGGACCATTTCTATTGGCCAGTTTGTTATTATCAATATCCGTAATCGTCACCTGACTGCCGTTATTTTTTAATTGCCCGGCTAATGCATCTGCCCACCCCTGACTTTCCGGAGCAGCCATTATGGTTACCCGGTTATTGCCCCGATTAAGTCCATTAATAAAGGGTTCCGGATAACTGCCAATTACAGCCGATTGTGCTATTCCCGTTTGCCAGCCATGGTAATCCCACCAAATTCGATCACCACCGGTTACTGATATCTGATTGGCACCACGATTACTGGCTATGCCGTTTACATAGAAAAACCAGTCCTGTCTCAGCCCGCCAAGCTTCCCACCATTTTTCAAACCATCCAGGCCACTGACAAAACCGCCTCCAAAAGCAGTTTCAACCTTTAGATTTGATTTCAATGCTTCCATCACCGACATTTTTTCAACTGATACAATACTGTAATTTCCCAGACAGGAGGCTCCATAATCCCTGGTTACCATTAATTGAATTTCGTTGCCGATTTCAATTTTTTCAGGCAGCTGAAAGCCTTTGGGATAAGAAATAGTATCTGCTAAAGGTTTTTCAGACCCTGAATTCGTTTTTTCCTTCTCATTGGCTGACTTTTCCGCAGTAGCTTTTACAGCAGGATCAACTGCATGTTGCACCTGACGGTTTTGGCCCGGAGTATTTATTGCCTCAGGTTTGACTTCACAGCCACCCAGCATTAAAATCCCGCCCAGTACTATCAGGGCCAATAATATTGATATCCTATTTTTTATGGTCATTTAAGCAGTTCCCCTTACCTTAAATAAATTGAGGACTTTACATAATCTCAATTTCCTGTATCTGTCATTATTAGCGGATTCCGGATTAGGTTGATCAGAACCCAACCCAAAATAAAATACAAAAAAGCGCAGATAAGTCAGATAAAGTCCTCCTTTCAGAGACATCGATACTCCACCCACAGGGCTTTGAAATTAATGTAGCAGGTTCTAAATAAACTGACCTGATTCTCCACTGGCTGTCTTAAACTTTAAATCATAATAATCATACAAAATCATAAATAATCAGCGTCCAAAAGAAATCTAATCTATGGTATCTGTATGGTTATTCATCCAGCGATACACCATTTCAAACACCTGAGCACGCTGGCAATAATCCTCACCATTAAAACGCTGATCATCAGCTATTATCCACCCCTCGGCAATCCCCCGGGCAACAGATGTACGAGCCCACGCCGGTATCTGTTCATCTTTAGCTAAATCCATTGATTTCCCGCTATTGCCAGCCCAGGCATCCAGCAGACAGGCAATCTCATAACGATTAATCAATTGCTGAGGCTTAAAACTTCCATCCGGATATCCATGAACGAATTTCCTGGCTGCCGCCGTTTCTATTGGAGCTGCAAACCAGTCCCCGGTATTGACATCAGTAAAAACCTGCCCCCGGGCCGGCATGGGTGTAATTTTCGCCGCATTGGTCAACACTTGAATCAATTCCGCCCGGGTAATAAATCTATCCAGCTCCATACCTTTGTCAGTTCCCCTAATAATTCCCTGACTTGTCAGATATTCAAGCACATTTACCGGCTCCGTTGCCGGATTTTCCAATACCGGTATTGATGGTTGCTCAACTTTTAATTCAACTTCATCCGGGATTAGCTCTTCCGGGATTAAGAATTGCGGATTACCTGCATCCTTGCCTCCATCCATGGTATATACCCATTCCACTTCATCCCCATTATTTAAAATATAGGTGGTTGTACCAGCATTGGAAAAAACATTATTTACCTTGAATAACCATCCACTCAGAGGATAACCCTCCTTTTTGTGAGTCAGTCCCCCTATCATTGATACATATCCGTCAGAACTGATATTGTAGCTAATGCCCCGGTCATCCAAAACGGTTCTTAATTGGTTCAGCACGGTAGAAGGCCCTTCCCAATGCCAGACAGTATATGGCAAAATAGTTCCGGTTGTCCTATCCCCCTGTATAGAAATAGCGGCTATATTTTTTCCAATAACTGGAGTTACCGGAGGTGTAACAGAACCGCCACCGCCACCGCTAATAACAGGTAACAGATTATGATATTTTGCCTTACCGGATTTTAGATCACTCAGGGCCAATAAAGCGTTACGGGTTGACATGGGATTGGGAACCGTCGGGTCATTCCAGTCACTGGGTACCAGGCTGTTTACAAACCATCCCTTAATATTTTGATAGGATAATAATGCCTGCACCATGTTTTTATCTCCAGGCATAGTCCATTCTGTACTTTTCGGGTCCTGTCCGAGGGCAATGAGCGCTTCGATTACAACAGCAGTAGAATCGGAATTCTCACTTCCCCAACCGCCAAATCCTCCGCTCACAAATTGTTGGCTTTTAAGATAACCAATCGCCTGGTCTATATGAGAAACATATTCGGTTTTATAAGGTGCCAGGGCAATAAGAGCATGAGCAGTTGAGTCAACATCTACTCCATAACCTGACTCATTAAAGCCGCCTCCGGAATCTTGCTGTGAGATCAAATAATCAGTAGCCGCACTACGGTTATAAACGGTTTTAAACTCGTTGGCCTGAGCAAAATCCAGCGCTATAATTGCCCAGATAGTCTGGTTTAGAGTCTGTTCAGTTTTATCGTGGGAAAAGTCTCCCGTTGCTTGCTGCATTTGCTGCAAGTTGTAAACATATTGGGCAACCGTTTGCTGATTACTGCCGGCAGCAATACTGCCCAGAATGGTTCTGGCATAATCAGAAGCTGTTTGCAGGTCACCAAAACTAGTTTTATCTCCCACCGCCATACCTGATGACCTTAAACCCAAGGCTTCCCACTCATTATAGCCGGGCTGTTGTTTATAATAATTCTGCACCCTGATTATCGATTTTTGATAATCAGCAACTGCCCCCATTACTGTTTGGGGACTAAAAAGTACCATTATAAAAAATATTAATACTATTGCCAGGTTTCTACGCTGTTTATACAATGTATTACCTCCATTCAAATTTTTCTGACCAACTAAAAAACCCGGATTAACTTCCATCCGGGTATTGAGTAAACAATGATGAACAAATCATCATAAATTCCTCCCTTCTTGTCCCCAGAAGTAGTATAGATAGTACCAGACCGGCAGGTCTCCTGGCTTAAGGTCATCCTACTCCCTGCGTCTTCCCGGGCAATGCCCAGTGACATAAAATCAGGTTTCATCCCAAATACAGTAGGGGGAACTGCAGCGGACTCTCACCGCTTTCCCTTTTCAGCAGCCTTGCTGCCACCAGTTGGTAATATGAAATTATAACACCATGATTATAGCACTATTAT
>DAIMDR010000194.1:0-4117 GCA_036725705.1 Syntrophomonadaceae bacterium
TTGTCACATTATTCGTACTTGGGCCGGGATTCAAGCTGGCAAAGCCCCAGCTCCAGGGCATGCCGATGGTTTCCGTATCTTTCCCGTCTATCTTGAGGGTTTGGAGACGATCAGTAACCAGGGCGCGCACCGTCAGCTTACCGCGAATTGAGGATACCTCAACTTTATCCCCGTCTTTGACTCCCAGCTTTTTACCCAGGTTTTTGCTGATTTCTGCAAAAGGTTCGGGCATAATCTCGTTCAGGTAGGGAATATTTCTAGTAATACCGCCGGCACAGAAGTGCTCGCAGACACCATAGGTAGTAAGCACATAAGGATAATCCTTGGGATCGCCAAACTCAGTAGAAACGAGCTTGGCACAAGGGTTATTCTGTACCTTGGGATGCAGAATATTGGAAGTCGGGCTTTCAATTGGCTCATAGAATTCTGGAATCGGCCCATCAACCGTCATTCCTGCTCCACGGGTCGGTACTGCCGCTATACTGTCAGCAGGTACAGGTACTGCGGATACACCGCTGGTGTAACTGGCGGTAAACAAGCGACCTACACCTTCAGGATTCATACGGAAAGCCTGTCTTCCTTCCGGAGTATCAGGTCCCTTTTTCTTATCAACCACGTCAGGTCCATCGTTGCCAGTCCATTCACCCTTGAGAGCATCCCACCATATTAATTTACGCTGGGGATCAACCGGCTGGCCATTGCCATCGCAGGAAGCGCGGTTGTATAGCACACGGATATTACCCGGCCAGGCAAAGGCATATTCCCTGTTCAGGCCCAGACCGGTAGGGTCAGAGTTATCCCGGCGGTCGGCCAGGTTTTTGCCGGGTGGAGTTACGCCGGCATATACCCAGCAACCGGTGGAAACCGTTCCAATCGGAGCCTTCAGGTAATCTGCCAGGCTGGCGGTAAGTTGGCCAGTATTGTCATCATAGCCATTGAGCTCTTGCAACACTTTTAAGGGACTGGCTTCACCGTGTTCGTCATCATAATCCCAATTGGCCTTCAATATCGGCTCATCCTTGGGATCAGTGCTGTCGGCATAAAGCTCACGCATCTTCTTGAATATAAGGTCTATCATATCCAGGTCGGGCAAACAGCCATTAAGCGGCTCCAGTGCCCTATCTTTCCACTGAACCAGACGTGAAGAGTTGGTCATGGTTCCGGCTTTTTCATAAACGAAAGCTGCCGGCAGGTAGATAACCTCGGTCTGGATTTCCTTGGTATTTAGGCCTGGTTCCCGCCAGAATTGGGCAGTTTCTACCAGAAATATGTCGGCTACAACCAGCATCTCCAGCTTCGAAAGACCCCGGGCTACCATCTTGCGGTCGGGGATGGAAACGGTGGAGTTGGAGCCCCAGTTTAAGAGCAGTTTAAATTGGCCTTTTTCCATCCAGTTAAAGAACTGGGGCTGGATCGGCATATTATTGGGATCATTCTTTGGCAGCCATCCATAGCCGTAATCGTTCTCGGCGGTGGCATTTTTACCGAACCAGGCTTTGAGCAGCGCAACTATCGGTTTATGCTGAACAGCGCCATTCTTAATTGCATAATCATGCAATGTTACTTGTGCATTGGTGGGATAAGGTAAATATCCCGGTAAATTTGCATTAAGGTTAGCCATGTCGGTAGAACCTTGAACATTAGGTTCACCGCGCAGAGCCTGTACACCGCCGCCGGCCTTGCCGGTATTGCCCAGCAATAGTTGAATAATTGCATAACAGCGGATACCTTGAACAGCGGTGGTATGCTGGGTCATGCCCAAAGCATAGAAGATATTGCCCGGTTTGGCTGCAGCAAAGGTATCGGCTATCAATTTGATTTTATCAGCGGGTATCCCACTGATCTTTTCGGCAACATCAAAGGTATACCTGGAAAAATGAACTTTAAGTTTTTGGAAAACGCAGTCGGGATCATCAAGACTGTCAGCTTTTATCGGCTTATTGTCAGCATCGAGTTGATATGCCCAGGTTGCATAATCGTATTTCTTCTTCTCGTCATTGAAGCCGGAGAACATTCCATCTTCAAACTTGTAATCCTTGCTGATTTTATAAAGTGCATTGGTGAAATTTAATACATAAAATTCATCATACAATTTATTCTCCATATAATAATTGATCATAGCCCCCAGATACGCAATATCGGTTCCCGGACGGATCTGAGCGAAGATATCGGCCTTCGCAGCAGTACGGGTAAAACGGGGGTCAACTACGATCATCTTGGCGCCTTTAGCCTTGGCACGATTAACCCATTTCATAGCAATGGGATGGTTTTCCGCACAGTTGCTGCCTGCAATCAGGAAACACTCGGAATTCATCATATCCTGCCAGGAGTTGGTCATTGCACCGCGACCAAATGAAGGTGACAAACTAGCCACCGTGGGCGCGTGTCAGATACGGGCCTGGTGTTCATGAAATGGTGTACCGATTATTCGGGCAAACTTAGTGAGCAGATAAGATTCCTCGTTATCAACCTCAGCGGATCCTATCATAGCTATTCCTTCAGCCCGGTTAGCCGGAACAATTTTTTTCTCACCGGTTTTGGTGGTTATTTCATCAGTTTTCTTCCAGGTTTTATCCCGGACTTCTTTAGTTTTCTTTGCAATACGTTCAATGGCCTCATCCCAGGAAATCTCTTGCCAATCTTCAGCTCCTGGCGCACGATAAAGTGGTAATTTCGGGCGTTCTGGCGAATAGGCTACCTGTTCCAGACTGGCTGCCTTGGGACAAAGTCCCCCTTCATTAATCGGATTGTCCGGGTTTCCTTCGAGGTGAACTAACTTGCCATCTTTAACATAGAGAAGCAAACCGCATCCACCTGAACAGAAGTGACAGATACTGGGTATCTTTTCACAGCCCTCAAGTTTTAATGCATACCCTTTGGCTGCTGCTGCTTCAAGGTCAAATCCCAGACCGCTGGCTACAACGGCAATGGAAATTCCCGAAAGCTTCAGAAAGCCACGGCGAGTCATGTTAATCACCAATCTCTTCCTCCCCTCGAGTGTTTAAACACACCCTCTATAATTACTGACACAAAGATAGAATAAAATTTAGTGCCTGTCATTAAATTAATTCATGATGGCACCATATCCCCCTCCCTTCAGCCAATCACTTTAAAAAAACTACATGTGTAAAACACGAACCACACTTAACCTTTTTTCATTTCGACAACAATGTATAAATATCCTTGCAAAAATCACATACTTCGCCATCATATTACAAAATGTTATAGCCGTTATAATTAAATATTATATAATTATTAACAATGTTTTTAGTTGCCTCAGTATTATATCGACCTGCAATACTATCCAGTTGAGATAGTTTCAACAGTTGTCCATTCTTTAATTAACCCAAAAGACCAGATAATTACGATGTTAAAAATCTATTTACACTCAAAACCCGGGAACTATATAATTAGAATCCAACCTGCTGATAAAAATATATATGACATTATTTCATTATATACTCCTGATATATTCCTGCTTTTTTCACTCTCTATTCTATACTATTAATTTATCTAAATAAAAAGAATCTCTTGGAAATTGGGTACATTCTTAGCAGATACAGCGGAAAAAACAAACACGGGATGGCTCTATAAAACCGTCCCGTGTTTGAGTACATATAAAGTAAGCTCCAGCGAACCTTTATCAACTTCTTCCTGTCATTGCCTTCCGATTTTTTGTTTCCCATTTCAACCTTTAATAATGCCTTCTTCCTCTTAGTTTCAGTTACTCTTTGTCTGTATCAATTTTACTTAGCTTCCGTTCCTATTTGATAATAACCCTTTCAGACTTACCGTTATAAGAACTTTCGCTTTATAATACTGTTACAAACCTTTTTCGCTGATTCTTCCCGGATATAGTGAACTCATTCACCGGCTCTTATTTCCAGTTGTCATGTTCCGTTTCTGTCTTCCGGCTCTATCAGGTTTCCATCTTAGGAATTCCCTGGAGCTTGATATAATAGTACTAAATATCCTGGCAGACAGCAAATCGCAAATAATGCTGAAATATTCTGAATATTGTGAATTAGACTGCTGAGAATGGTTTTCTCTCATATATCTATTATTTAATAATTTATCCATTGTTTTTTAAATTTATCAACCCACACCGGTTTAATGG
>DAIMDR010000195.1:0-4090 GCA_036725705.1 Syntrophomonadaceae bacterium
TATCAATGGTATCATGGCAGGAACATACATGGGCTGTCTCTATATGATAAAAATTCCGGTGGTTGCTATGATGCCCTGACTGCTGACGGAGTAAATCTGAATCAGGGTGCAGAAGCTGTACTCTCCCTGCTGCTGACTGAACAATATGTAGCCCATAATCTGAATGAGCTGAATCAGATCAGCGGATAATTACTAAATCATAATCCAAATTAAAGGTTATAAAAATGAGAGCTTTGCATAATCAAATAAATCCTTCAATACTGTCACTCTGAGCGATAGCGAAGAGTCTCATAAGTGCCATAGTTCCTTCGCTGCCGCTGATGACATTTTAAAAAGTTATATTATAATTAAAGAAAGTGAATTATGCAAAATCCTCAAATAACTAAAAGAAGGAGGGCCTTTTAAAAGCCCTCCTAAAAATATTGTCTATTTGCTTTAACTATTTTACCCGGGGTGGGAAAGTAATAAATATTCCGTGGGGGTCTACCACTTCGCGCAATACTTGCAGAATATCATCACTGGGCGTAGGAATATGTTCAATTTGCTCAGGTACTATCAGCTCAAAGCCGGTACATGCCTGAGCTATTTCCGGTGTCATACCAGGATTTAACCCTTTAATCCGCATCCATTTGCTTTCCGGGTCAAAATCCATAACCCCAATCTGAGTTACACAGGCTACCGGTCCGTTTCCTAACAATCCGGCTTCCCGGCGACTATTACCGCCGGTTAAGTGACCGGGACTGGTTAAAAACTCCAACTTGGCCGGGAATTTAGTGGGATCCTGCAAACCAACCAGGATAACATTCTCACTCAGAGAACTAAGGTCATTCCCGCCGCCGCTTCCAGTCAAACGGGATCTGAAATCCCAAAAACCGCCACCAATAAAATGGGTATTCAGATTGCCATACATATCAATCTGAGCAGCACCCTGGAAAGCAATATCAACAAAACCATTGGCAGCCATGGCAAATGAATGAGCCATTTCCATGTTCATAGGAGCTCTTCTGAAAGTAGCTGCTCCGCCAACCGACCATGGCATCGGTCCTTCCCAGGGATCCTGTCCTCCGCTTTCGTAAACCATGGTTATATTGGGTGCATGGGTTTTTTTGGCCAGCATGGCACCGACCATGGGCAGACCGGTTCCAACATAAACTATTTGACCGTCCTGAATTTGTAAAGATATATTATAAGCCAACTGTTCAAATGGATTAGCAGGTGTACTCAAAGCTGTCCCTCCCTTATTCCGTTTTTGGTATAACTGGTTCATAACTGAAATCAACGCCGATATCCTCGATTAAATATTCTTCCGCTTTTTCCAGACGCTTTAGATTATTCAGGTATTTCAAACCGCCTAGATCACCCATAAGTTTTTCAAGGAAACTATACTGATCGGTAGTGTTAAATACCCAGTAATCAAGGAAACTTCCAATACTCTCATCTGATTTCAGGCCAATGCGCATTAACCATTCCCACCACTCGCGTGACCAGTAATAATAACCCGGGCAGCATCCTGGCAGGCAGCCAAAAGGCAATTCTACTACCGCATCAACAATCATAAAAGGAATGCAGGTGTCTTTGGTATCAAAACGCATGACTAATTCCGGCACAACTTCTTCACAAGTAATTATAACCTTGCGGCAGGCATAAGCGAGAGCAATGTCATTAACTGCCGGTCCGCTGATTTTGGCATTGCCAAACCGGTCAGCCTGCTGGCAGTGAATGAATACCACATCCGGATGGAGGGCGCTTACCAGGACTACCGGTTCGTTGCTCCAGGGATCGCGGGAAAGTTTTACAAAAGGATTGTATTTAAGCATTTCGGAACCTAAAAGCTGTTTACAGGCTATATGGGGGGCACCATATTGTGCAGCCTTAAAGCCCAGTCCCATGGAGCCGTGACTCCATTCGGAGAGTACTTTTACTCTGCCGTCTTTTACCATTCGGGAGTAATTACGGTCCGTCCCGCGCATTTCTGCGCCTATATAGGAGTTATGGGAGTATTTTGAACATCCGGCCCAAGCCACATAGGATTGATTGGTATTGGGTGAACCAATAAACTGCAAGTCTTTCTTTTTCTGTCTTAAAATTTCAAAAAATACCTGCATAGGTGTACGCACATAAGAAAACCCGGTATCGGCAACAATATCCCCATCGTTGACATATTTGCTGACCGCTTCCTGCAGGGTTATGCGTTTGTCAATTTTACCCCGGTGCTTTCTTAAGTTTCCTTCGCGAAAGGATTCGTCATCAATGAGTCTGTCCAATATACTGGCATCTTCAATGCGCAGATTTTCCAGAGCTTCTTCATTGTAAGTAAATTTCGACGGCAAAACGATACCTCCCTATAATAAATTACACCGTTTGATTATATATCATCACTCAGGATAAAGTAAATAGATTAAATTATTGTAAGATTCACAATAATTGGGTCGCCGATTCTGGCTTCGCAACGGTTCTGCCGGACTGTAAATACTCCATTTTTGCGTGAAATTACTTGACTTAAATAGAGCTTGAATAATATCATTATCATATGAACATCCGTTCAGATGTTAATGATGTGGAGGGAATTTTTATGTCTTTTGACCATGATGCTTTATGCAGTGTCCAGTGTATTCATGAAGAAAAGGTAGCGGCCACAGCAAAGCTTATGCCCTCTGAGGATATAACGCAGGCTCTGGCCCATATTTTCAAAACCCTGAGCGATAATTCCAGAATTAAAATATTATTTGCCCTTTTGCATAACGAATTATGTGTATGTGATCTGGCAGCAGTTACGGGTTCATCGGAAAGCTCGGTTTCTCATCATCTAAGACTCCTGAGGGCCGACAAGCTGGTTAAATACAGACGGGAAGGCAAAGTAGTATATTATTCACTGACCGATGAACATGTAGAGAAAATTTTCCAGCAGGGATTGGAACATGTGACTGAATAGAACTTTTTCTTTGGAAAGGAGCGGTAACTGTGACCGCTATGGATATTACTGATTTACAGGTCAACTCAAGTAATTTTTATATCACCGGCATGGATTGACCGGGTTGTGCAGCCAAAATTGAAACGGCTGTCAAACAATTGCCGGAGGTAATTGACGCACAACTGGCTTTTTCTACGGGGAAACTGAATATAAGATACCAGGATATAATGGGAAATGATCAAGAAAAACAGGTAATAAACCTGGTAAAAAAAATGGGTTACGAAATCAACCCTGAATCGCTTTCGGTTGAAAAAGTCGGGAAGCAGAATTTTAAAAACAGGCTTGTTTATATGCTAAGGCATAATTATAGTACTTCCATGCTTCTATCCGGTCTGGCACTTATTATTGCCTGGCTGACTATATTGCTGAATATACCCGAATCAGCTGTTTTGTCAGTTTTTATTATTGGTATAGCTGCAGGTATTTATCGACCGGCTCTGACCGGTTGGTATACTCTGCATACTCTGCACGAACTGGATATGAATGCCCTTATGGTAATAGCAGTTATTGGAGCAACTATTACAGGTGAGTATCAGGAAGCTCTGGCAGTAGTCTTTCTGTTTTCACTGGGAAATTTCCTGCAGGTATATACCTTTGATAAAACCCGTAATTCCATTCGAACGCTGATGGATTTATCACCGCGGGAAGCTCTGGTCAGAAGAAATGGCCGGGAATACAAAATTCCCGTTACTGAATTGGAAATTGGCGATTTAGTCATAATTGCTCCCGGGGAAACTATCGCCGCTGACGGGTTGGTGGTATCGGGCAGCTCAACCGTTAATCAGGCAGCCATTACCGGAGAATCAGTACCGGTTTTTAAAGATCCGGACAGTGAAGTCTTTGCCGGTACAATTAATCAGTATGGTGCGCTGGTAATTAAAGTTACCAGAGAATATAAAAATACCACCCTGCAGCGAATAATAACCATGGTAGAGGAGGCCCAGAGCGAAAGGGCTCCATCCCAGCAACTGATAGATCGTTTTGCCCGCTACTATACGCCCGCCGTTATTGTACTGGCAATAATGATAGCGGTCATGCCTCCGTTATTAATGAATCAGCCTTGGGATCACTGGATTTATATGGCTCTGGCTGTGCTGCTGGTTGCCTGTCCCTGTGCAC
>DAIMDR010000196.1:0-4085 GCA_036725705.1 Syntrophomonadaceae bacterium
CAAGGTTGGCAAGCTTAATTTCATTTTGTTCGTCAGCCTGTTTACTGCAAAAAATCATCGTTGGTTGCTCTTTGGCACTCTTTACTATCTGACTGGCGAGCGGTATTTGTAAGTTTGAGTCTACTATTGCCCTTATGGGATCACGACTGTCAACCCCGTTAAGTCTGGTATTTAATAAAGGGTCATCCATTAATACTGTACCTATTCCCACCATTATTACATCATAAATATTTCTTAATTCATGGACATAATGGCGTGATTCTTCTCCGGTTATCCAACGCGAATTACCACTACAGGTTGCAATCTTACCATCCAGGGTCATGGCAACTTTTAGACTGACAAATGGCCGACCCTTAATTATTCTCGTAAAAAATGCTTCGTTAATCTTTTGCGCTTCTGCTTCCATTATTCCAATAGTGGTTTCTATTCCTGCATCGGTTAGTACTTTTAAGCCCTGACCACATACCCGCGGGTTTGGATCCAGGGTGGCCATAACGACTTTTTTTATACCTGCTTCAATAATTGCCTTTGTACAGGGTGGAGTTTTACCATAATGATTACATGGCTCCAGAGTAACATATATAGTCGCCCCATTGGCTCTTAATCCTGCCTGTTGCAAAGCATGTACTTCAGCATGAGGAGTTCCGGCCTTTTTGTGATATCCTTCTCCGACTATTTCCCCTTCATTAACTATGACTGCTCCAACTACAGGATTGGGACGGGTCCTGCCCCTGGCCAGGATAGCCAGTTCAAGAGCCCGATGCATATATTTAAAGTCATCACTGTATTGCAAATTATCTGCTCCTTAAACAAAATAAACCCGATATTAAATCGGGTTACAGGCAACAAGAGTTACAGTATGTTTACACACACCAGCAAACCTCTCCTCCCATCCAGACTATAACTGTCGGCTCCGGAATTTCACCGAATCCTGCCTGACGGCTCGCGGGCTATACCGCCGATAGGGAATTTCACCCATCCCCGAAGAAAGTTTATAATATTCATTTGCCATTATAGTAGCATTCATGCATATAGCGGTCAATAGTCAGCCCAGTTGATGAAGGCTATTAATTGCCTGGCTTATATCAGCTGATTTAAATATGTAAGAGCCTGCTACCAGTACATTACAACCAGCCTTTACTACTTCCAGCCCGGTTTGAGCATTAATACCTCCATCTACCTGCACATATGCAGATATACCTTGTTCAGCCAGTTTGTTTTTTAGAGTCGCCACTTTGGAAACCGCCCCAGGTATAAATTGCTGCCCACCAAAACCTGGATTTACACTCATTATCAATACCAAATCTATGTCAGATAGTATATTTTCAATCATCATTATTGGTGTAGATGGATTAATAGCTACTCCGGCCATAACCCCTTTTTCTTTAATCTGATAAATAGTACGATGCAAATGTGGGCAGGTTTCACTGTGTACAGTAATTAAATCCGCACCGGCATCACAAAAGGCCGGAATTAACCTCTCCGGTTTCTCTATCATTAAATGAACATCCAGTATCAGATTGGTAATGGAGCGAATATCTGCTACTACCTGAGGGCCTATGGTAAGATTAGGAACGAAATGCCCATCCATAACATCCACATGGAGCCAATCAGCTCCTGACTCTTCCGCTTTGCCAATATCCTTTCCCAGCTGGGCAAAGTTAGCCGATAATATAGAAGGAGCCACCAGAATCACTTGTAACACCTCTCTTTTTGAATAACTTCCTGAAGCATCTGTAGATAGTTCCGGTAACGATTTGATAAAATATTGCCATCATTAACTGCCTGTTTAACCCCGCATTCAGTTTCCTGATTATGCAGGCAATTGCCAAAACGACATGAGGGAAAATAGGGTTTAAAATCAGGAAAATATCCGCTTAATTCAATACTTTTCATTACCGGCATATCCAAAACACCAAAACCAGGTGTATCCGCCAGCCATCCCCCAGTTTCCAACGGATATAATTCCACATGTCTGGTAGTATGGCGACCACGACCGATTTTAGAGCTTACCGTTTGGGTTTTAATATCCACCTTTGCGGATAGAGCGTTTAACAGACTTGATTTACCTGCTCCACTTGGTCCGGCCATAACTGCCATCTTATCTTTAATTTCTCTATCTATCAAATTAAGATTTAATTGTTTAAAGGCTGATACGCTGATGACTTTAAAGCCGGCCTGCGGATAATAATTTAAGATTAATTCCGTATTTTCATGAGCTTTAAGATCTGATTTGTTTAATATGATTATGGGGTTAAGGTGATTATAATTGGCCAGCATTATTAATCGATCCAACAAGCTTAGACTGGGGACAGGCTGATTATAGGCCATAACTATAAGAAGCAGATCAACATTAGCTATTTTAGGCCGGTAAAGTAGATTGTCCCTTTTTTCAAGGTTTTCGAGTACCCCTGCGCCATTTAACAATGGAGTAATAAATACCCTGTCTCCGGTGACAATCTGATCTTTGATTTTTCCACGCAATTTGCATTCATAAATGGTGGTATCAGCCGTTTGCACATAATAAAAACCACTATAGTTTTTTAGCACCAGTCCTGAAACACGCTCTGTTTCGCCCATATAACCTCCCTAAAGCTTATAACTGTCATAAGGCTTGCCATTTAGCTGAATATTTATGGTGGCACTGCCAATATAACTAACTGCAACACTTACCTGTTCACCGGCACTGTGCAATTTATTATATATCTCCCGTTCACCACGAGCATCTGTTAGCCTGATTGCCACTTTATAAAAGTCTTGTTCAACCGGGAGCTGAAATTGAATTGCTCTGGTCTGAGCAACCGGACCTGGTCCTAAACTAACCGTTAAATTTACCTGGGTTTTGGCATCAATTAATACTCCGGGTTCAGTATCCTGAAAAATAACCTGATCAGCAACATATTCGGAGCTTTCCTGGCGTTTGATTTGTCCCCGCGTCAAATCATTGTCTTTAAGGGCCTGTAATGCATCATCCAATTTCATCCCAATTAAATCGGGCATAGAAATCCTTTCGGATTCTCCCTTGCTGATCATCAAATCAACTTTACTGCCTTTTTCTGCCATGGTACCCGGTTTGGGACTTTGTGATGTTACCAGATCGGCAGCATATTTCTCATCAAACACTTTTTCAGTTAATCCTACTTTAAAACCCTCATTATTTAATAGTATTTCCGCTTCACCTATTTCTGCCCCAATAACGCGAGGGATTTCTGCCATTTCCGGTCCTTTGCTAATAATTACTTTAATTTCACGACCAGTTTTTACTTTTTGTCCGGCGGTAGGATCCTGCGAAATAACGGTATCTTTTTCATATTCTTCATTAAACTGCTCTGAAGATATTTTCATATCCAGATCATATTTTTCCAGTTCCAGTTCGGCTGCTTTGATTGTTAATCCTGATACATCCGGCACGGTTACTTCCTTACCAAACCAGTTAACTTGAGTTAATACTCCCAGCAATAAGCCGACCAGGGCTACGATTATAATTGTGCCCAGTGGGCGTAATTTTCTTTTGGCCATAATGCCCCCCTGTTCTTCATCTACTGCAAACACCGTGGCTGGTTTATTGGCATGTTGACCAGTATTGCTATAAGTATCAAGTAAAGCGTTGCGCATTTGTTCTGCAGTTGAATATCTTTTATCAGGTAATTTATCCATAGCCCTGACAATAATATGATCTAACTTTTCCGGTACTAATGGATTGATTGACCTTGGTGAAGGTACTTCATCATGAATGTGTTTTAAAGCAATGGTAATTGGACTTTCTGCTTCATAGGGTAACTGTCCGGTAAGCATTTCATAAAGTACACATCCTACAGAATATATATCCGTAGCGCGCGTAAGGGGTTCGCCTTTGGCCTGTTCGGGAGATATATACTGTACTGAGCCAACTACATTTCCCCCAAAGGTAATGGTATTTTTGGTTATGGCCTGCGCTATACCAAAATCAGCCACTTTAACCATTCCAGTTGAGGTTATTAAAATATTATGCGGCTTAATATCACGATGAATAATTCCTCTTTCATGAGCATGGTGTAATCCATCACAAATCATTACGGTTATATCTACCGCCTTATCAACCGGCA